>JBEBWI010000001.1:0-103718 GCA_040392345.1 Leucobacter soli
GAACTTCTGCTTCCCAAGCAGACAGCGCGGGTTCGATTCCCGTCAGCCCCTCCAACTGATCAAGAGAACCGGAGCTGCGACGCCGCCAAGCGACTCAGACGGCTGATGAACTCCTCATCGGATTCCGCATCCCGAGTCAGAAAATCGGCGCCGTACATGGTCCTCAGCACGCACTCGGCGTAGATCATACGCGCAGTCTCCTGCCCGACCCGGGCATCAGTGCCAAGCGCGCCGGCCACCAGTGAAATAAGCATCCGAGACTCCTCAGCGCCACGAGCCAGAAGCGGGGGGCAGTGCACCGAGTAGCCGATCACAGAGCGAAGAAACGGCGCATGGTCACGGAACACCCCCCAAGTGGTCGCGATCACGGTTCTGGATCTCTGCTCGGGAGGCTCGGTCAGGTCAGGGAGGCCGCCGAGCCCCCGGAGCTGCGCCTCCCGCACCTTCACCATGCCTCGCTCGTACACCGCGGCGAACAGCCCGTCTCGACCATCCACGCGCGCGTAGAGCGAGGGAGGCGCGATGCCCGCCAGCCGGCACACCTCGGTCATGCTCAGAGCGTCGATTCCGCCGCGCTCGAACATCTCGGTCGCGATGGAGATCACTCGCTCCCACGTGTCTCGGGTCCGCCCTTGCTTGGGCTCACGAAACGACCCGAGAGAACCGACTTCATCTTGCGCACTCATCGCTCCCACTCTATGCCGCTCGGGCGCGCCTCACACTCGTTGCAGCAACGCCACGACTCCCCCGGGTCCGCGAAAGTGCTGGTAGCGCACGGGGCCCGCGTCGACGATCGGGCTGAGCACCTCGCAACCGGCCCCACGAAGCGCTGCTGCCGACCGCCCGAGATCCTCGGTGAGCAGACCGTAACAGGCGGATCCGTCGAACAGGTACGCGGGTGCATCGTGGGAAGTGCCGCAGTACTCGATGATGTCGCCGCGCTCGGTCGAGACCGCGAAGTGGTCATGGCTCTCCCAGGCGATCGAGAGGCCCAACGCCTCGGCCATCGTGCGCGCGAGACCGAGCTGCTCGTCTTGCACCCGAATCGGTACCCAGGTCAGGCTGCGGATCACGGCGAACCACCTTTCATTCTTTAGTTCGATTACAGTTTGTAATACGATTACAGTTACCGTCAAGACGGCGGAGCAAGAACTCAACGAGGAGAATTCGATGAAACACGACTCAACGAGCCCCGTAGTGGTGCTGGGTGCCGGACCCGCTGGGATGGCTGCCGGGTTGGCTCTTCACACTGCGGGAATCCCTGCGGTGATTCTGGAGCGCTACCCAGAAGCCCGCCCAGCCGGAAACATCCTGAACCTGTGGCCGCCGGCGATCAAGGCTCTGGAACTGATGGGCGTGGACACCGCAGACCTGGGGGCTCCGTGCCATTCGACCTTTCGCAATGCGCGAGGTCGCGTTCGCGCAGACGTGAAGATTCCGAACGATGTCGTAGCCAGGTACGGCGGCGGCTTCATCGGCATGCTTCGCCCCGACCTGTATCGGCGCATGCTGTCAGCGATTCCGGAGGGGATGCTGCGCACAGACACGGAAGTAACGGGAATCCATGACGCGGGCGGCCACGTCGAACTCGCGCTCGCCGACGGGTCATCCCTCCGCACGCCGCTGCTTGTCGGCTCCGACGGCATCGATTCCATGGTGCGCAAGCACGTATGGGGCGATGCTCCGAAACGGGAGCATCACCTGCACATCATCGGCGGGTACACCTACGACCTCGTTCCCGAGGCCGAGCAAGGCGAGTGCATCGTCGCCCACGACCGCACGGTGCAGGGCTCGTACACATCCATACGCAGCAACGGTCGCGATGGATTTCAGTGGTGGGTGCTCGAGGCCTGGCCGGCCGACCGCCCGGCGCCGGAGGACTTGCTGGCGCACGCTTCGCGTCTCTCCCGGCCGTTCGCCCCCGCGCTGCCCAGGCTCATCGCCGCCACGCCGCGAGAGCACGTGCAACGGTGGGTGATCCGCGACCGGGTCCCGCTCACGGCCTGGTCGAAGGGACGCATCACCCTGTCCGGGGATGCCGCGCACGCCACCTCGCCCTATGCCGCCTACGGCGCCGGCATGTCGATCGTCGACGGCTACTTCCTCGCCCAGCAGCTCGCTGGTCTCGACCTCGCTGACGCTGCGGCGGTCACCGGAGCGCTGGAACGCTACGACAAGATGCGCATTCCGCACACGACCATGCAGGTCGAACTGGCATACAGACTCGGCCAGACCTTCCATCATGCGCCCGCCATCGCTCGGCCGTTCCGAGACTTCGTGCTCGACCGGACCAAGATGCTGCAGAAGCAGGTGGGCGACCGCAGTCCGGCCGAAATCGTGGCGCAACTGGACGAGATGGGCGCGGGAATACTCTCCCCGGCCCGACGCTCCGCCTAGCCGACAGCATGACAGTAGTCGCCCCATTTGCTCAAGTGCTGGGGCGACTACTGTCATATTGAGGAAGGCCGGGAGGCGGCATACTGAGAAAAGCCGGGAGGCGGCGCGGTTGGGCGAGAGGGTTGCGAATGGCGGCACCGCAGCCCTGAGGCCGGCACCGAGGCCGAAACGGCCTCCGCACCGCTAGTCGAGGGTGACGCGAACCGGCAGCGACTCCCATGCGCGCAGCGTGTTGTTGAGGTGGCGGGTCGGCTCGCCCGCCGGCTCGATCGCGCGAATGCGCCGGATGAGCACATCGAGCAACGTGACGGCTTCGAGGCGCGCCACGTGCTGACCCACGCACTGATGAACACCCATCCCGAACCCGACATGCCCGGAGGGGTCGCGGGAAAGGTCGAACGCGTTCGGGTTCTCCCAGCGGCGTGGATCACGGTTCGCGGCTCCCAGGAACATCAGGATCTTCGATCCCTCGGGAATCACGGTGTCGGCGACCAGCACATCGGCATCCGCAGTGCGGAAGAACGTCTGCACCGGGGATTCGAGCCGGATGGCCTCGTCGAACGCGACGCGAGCGAGTGTCGGATCGGACCGGAGTCTTGCCCACTGCGCCGGGTTCACGGCGAGGAGAGAGAGCACCGCTGCGATCGCGTGCATGGTCGTATCGACTCCCGCGGTGAGCAGCGACCGCACGATCAGCGGCGCCTGATCCGCGGTGATGTCACCCCGGTCGGAGGCCGCCCAGATGCCCGCGCCGAACCCGTCGGCGGAGAGATTCTCGCGCCGGCACTGCTCGGCGACCCAGGCCGAATCCCCGGCGATCGTCTCATTCCCCTTCTGCACGCGACTGTTCGCGGGCCCGAACGCGTTGAAGGCGTGATCCCCGTAGGTGAGCAGGTGCTCGCGCCCCTCCTCCCCCAGACCGATCTGATCGGGGAACACCCGTAGCGGGAACGCATGGGCGAGATCCTTCGCCGCATCGAACTCATCGCCTCGGCTCAGCAGTTCGTCCACGAGAGACGACGCCTTCACGGCCCACTCCTCCTGAAGGTGCCGGATGGCCCGCGGCCCCAGCAGCTTCGTCAGCACGGAGCGGGGCGCGTTGTGCAGCGGAGGATCCGCTTCGAGCAGCAGGCTCGGCGGCCGCCACGGCTTCTCGGTTCGGAAGTTCGCGAGCCCCACGCCGGCTGACGACGGAAAGCTCTGCCAATCGAGCAGCGCCCGCCGCACCTCCTCGTAACGGCCCATGCCGTACACGTCGTATTCGGCCAGATGCACGACGGCACCCGTCTCGCGAAGCCGCTCCTGAAACGGAAGCGGATCTGCGAGGATCTCGTCGCCGAACGGATCCTCCCAGTTGTGCGGCGCCTGGACGGGCACCGCGAGGCTCGATGAGATAGACATGACGTCTCCTTCTACCGTTTCTACCGTGGGTGATGAACTTGGGTGATGAACTCAGAGATCCAGTACGAGGCGGTCGCTCAGCGATCGCGAGACGCAGGGCATCAGGCATCTGCCGTCGCGCCGCTCCGCCTCGTCGAGGATCGAATCGCGGTGATCGGGTGTGCCGGCGATCACCGCCGTCTCGCAGGTCCCGCACAGCCCCGTTGCGCAGGAGGTGAGAATACTCCCGCCCGCGTCGCGGACAGCCGCGGTGATCGACGTTCCGGGATCCACGACGACGACGCGATTGCTGCGGGCGAGCTCGACCTCGAACGGGGTGCTGCGCGCGGACGGTGCGATCTCTGCGACGAAGCGTTCGATGCGCATCCAGCCGGGTCGCCACTCGGCACCGATCTGCTCGACCGCTGTCAGGAGTTCGGCGGGGCCGCAGGCATAGAGCTTCACGTCGGCGTCGAAGCCGCCGATCCAGCCCGGCAGATCGACCCTGCCCGCCTCCGCGCTGAAATGGGCGGCGACCCGATCGCCGTACTCGACCAGCTCGTCGAGGTAGCCGGCCCCTTCGCGCGAGCGCCCCAGATACAGCATGCGCCAGTCGAGACCGAGCTCTTCGGCCTGCCGAATCATGGGGAGAATCGGGGTGATGCCGATGCCGCCGGCGATGAAGGCGTACCTCGGCGACGGCACGAGCGCGAAGTTGTTCCGAGGTCCGCCGAACCCGACCGTGTCGCCGACCTGGAGCGAATCGTGAACATAGGCGGATCCGCCGCGCCCGTCTGCTTCCCTCCGCACCGCGACGCTGTACTCATCCGTGTCTCTCGGTGATCCGCACAGCGAATACTGTCGCACGGCCCCCTCTCCGAGCACCAGATCGATGTGGGCACCGGGGGTCCAGTCCGGAAGCCGCTCACCGCCCGGGTGCCGTAGACGAAGCTCGACGAGGCCCTCGGCTAGCCGGGTCTTCGCGGTAACGACGAGCGTGCTGGCGCTGATGCTCACAATGGCCTCCCTGATCGACAACGCTGTGGCAGTGCTGCGAGGCTATGCGCGGCAGCACCTCACCCGCTAGAGTGTTTTCGCATCAACGGAAAACTTTCGGAAAGGCGGTGAACGTGGCGAAGGAATCAGCGGGCCGCTCGACGCTGAGTCGACACCTCCAGTTGCTCGACGCATTCGATGCCGATTCCCCCTATCTGACGATCTCCGAACTCTCCCGGCGGTCAGGTCTGGCATTGGCCACCGCGCATCGCCTGCTCGCGGAACTCGAGCACAACGGGCTCGTCGAACGGCAGGCCGACAGGACCTATCGGCTCGGCATTCGCCTGTGGGAGCTCGCCTGCCGCACGCCGGGCGCACTGGGGATTCGCGAGTTGGCGAGCCCTTCCCTCCACGAGCTGCACGAGGCGATACGCCAGCACACGCAACTGGGCGTGCTCGACGGAGGCGACGTGGTCTTTCTCGAACGGCTCTCGATGCCCGACGCCGTGATCAACGTGACCCTCGTAGGGGGCCGACTCCCCGTCCACGCCTCGGCATCAGGGCTCGTTCTACTTGCTCACGCGGAAGCCGAATCGCAGCGGGCCGTGCTCGGCTCCGAGTTGAGGCGGTTCACGGAGAACACCATCACGGATGCCTCGACGCTCGATCAGAGCCTTCGCCGCATCCGGGCCGATGGCCATGTCGTCGCGGAAGGTCATATCCACCCTGATGCCCGCGGAATCGCGGTCCCCGTGCGCGGCATCCATGACGAGGTCGTCGCAGCCATCGGAGTCGTCGTACCGAACGACGGCACTCCGAGTCGGCCCGTCATCGACCGTCTCCTCGCGGCTTCAGGCCAGATCTCGACGAACCTCAGATCCGCGTACGGGCCCACCCGGCGCCCGGTACTGACCACGGATGCGCGCTATCGACGGGCACTCGTACGCAGCGGCCGGCCGCCTGCCGCCGGCTAGGCCTCCTGCGCCAGGTAGTCGATCGTGAACTGCGGCAGGATGAGGTCGGATCGCACCCGCGCGAAACGCACCGCGACGGGCTGCCCGACCTTCAGCTGCGGCCACTGGCCCGGCAGGAGGTTCGAGGTGAGCACCATCGCCCCGTCCGTGCCGCTCATCTCCACATGAATGATCGGTAGCGGCAGCAGGTGAGCGAAATCGGGGTCGAGTGCGCGATGCATCGTGACCGCCCCGACGATCCTCCCGGTGCCCGGAAGCTCCTCCCACAGCGGATCCTTCGCGTGGCAGCCGGGGCAGTGCGCGCGCGGGGGCCACCGCCACAGACCGCATGAGCCGCATCGCTGGCCCAGCAGCTTCCGCTGCTGACAGGCGTCCCAGAACGGCTGGCTGTCGAGATCGGGTCGATTCGGAGCACGGAGCAGGTTCACGAGGCCCTCCTGAGAATAAGTGCACTGTCACCGGATTCGCCGACGACGAGCCCGAATTCCGGGTCTCGCACCTGGCGGCAATGGCGCCTGTCGTGGTCGTGGCTTCCTTCGCAGTAGTCATCGCGCACACCGCCCTCGCGCAACTGCTGCACGGCCTCGACGACGTGACCGAGACCCATGGTCCCGCCTTCGGAGAGATGCCCGCCGTGAGTGTTCACAGGGGTGGGGCCGTCGAGAGCGAAGTCCCCCCTCCGCAGCAGCTCCGGGCTGGTGCCGGGCTCGCACAGCCCGAACTGCTCGATGTGCATGAGCGCCACCCCGGTGAACGGGTCGTAGACCTCGGCGAGGTCGATGTCGGAGGGGGCCAGCCCCGCGAGCCGGTAGAGCTCAGGAGCCAGTGCGGACGCGTTCAGCTCCCAGTGGGCCGAGGCGCCCGAGCGCCGCACCGGCGCGCTCATGGTGCCGCCGGAGACCGCGCGGATGGTGACCGCGGAGGAATCGCCCCCGCGTCTGCCGGCGGTTGCCGAGACCACCAGCGCCACGGCACCGTCATTCCAGATGCTGCAATCGAGCAGGCGGAAAGGCTCGACGATCCACGGCGAGTCCTGGTGGTCGGCGACGCTGATCGGCTTGGTCATCAGCGCCTTCCGGTTCAAGGCCGCATTCCCGCGCTGCAGCACCGCGAGCGGCGCCAGGTCGCTGTTCTGCAGCCCGTACTCCTGCATCCACGAGCTGACGTGGGGGCCGTAGATCGTGGCCGGGTGCTGCGCACCGTACGGCTCGTTCCACTGCCGCTGCCCGGAATGCCAGGTGTCGAGCCCGGGCAGGAACATGGCTTCGGAGCGCGCGTTCGCGGCCCGGTACACGAGCACGTGCTTGCACGTGCCCGAGTACACCGCCATCGCCGCGGCCGCGATCGCAGACGCGGCCCACGCGCCCCCGCTGCCGTCGCAGAATGACATGTTGCAGGCCTTGAGGCCGAGCGCATCCGCCATCTGCGCGGGAGCGGGGGTGTCCCGCAGCCCCCAGTAGTAGGTCACGAGCCCGTCGATGTCGGCGGGTTTCAGCCCTGCGTCGGCGATCGCCTCGAGTGAGGCGTCGACCGCGAGACTGAGCACGCTTTCGCCGCTGTCCTTCAGCATCCGGGTCCAGCCGACACCGCTGATCGCAGTGCGATCCATGAGCTTGTTCCTACTCATGATTCCTTTCAGGTGGGTTCAAAGCGGGCACGCGGAATGATCCGTGCGGATCACGCGTCAGCTCGCGAGGTTGTGCGCGATCCAGCCGGGGAAGGCGTCGATCTGCTCCTGCGTGAGCGGCTGCTTCGCCTGCAGCCGATCGGCGATGCGCTCCTGCACCCGCACCGCGGAATCCTCGAGTCGCCGCAGCAGTGCGGGCAGGTCGACGCCGACGAGCTTCCCGTCGCGTTTGACGATGGTGCCGCCGACCATCACCGTGTCGATGCTGCCCGGATAGGTCTGCATGACCAGCTGCCCGACGGCATCGTTTACCGGTCGCGCGCCGATGGTGTTGCCGTTGATCACGATGATGTCGGCCTGCTTACCCGGGGTGAGGCTGCCGACACGGTCGGAGAGTCCCAGCGCCTCGGCGCCCTTGATGGTTCCCCACCGCAGCGCATCCTCGGGGTGAAGCGTCATCCCATAGATGTCGCGCCCCTGCTTCAGCGTCGGCTCCGCGTCGTTCCACCGAGCGAAGCTCAGGGCGATACGCAGCTGGGTGAACACGTCACCGCCGTTGAGCGAGACCACATCCGCGCCGATCGTGGGCTTCAGCCCGTGGGCGAGCGCCTGGGCGATCGCGATCCGCCCCATACCCATGTTGAGTTCGCTCTCGGGTGTGGTCGACACCTTCACACCCGCATCGCCCGCGATCTTCCAATCGTCGTCGCTGAAGGTCGTCGCATGCACGAGGAGGAGTCGTTCGTCGAGCACCCCGGCGGCCGCCAGCTCCTTCGCCCCCGAGGGGAACGCCTGGCCGGTCGCGATGTGAGTCGAAGAAATGGCGCCGTACTCGTCGGCGACGCGCTTCTGCGCGGCGTTGAACGAGACCGGCGCAAGACCGATCTCAGAGAGGCAGGCGCCCAGCGTGATGCGACCGCGCGAGGAGAAGCGCTCTTTCGCGAGGCGCTGGAAGTCGGCGATGCGGTCGAAATAGGGCGGTGCGAAGATCTCCGCCTGCCCGAAGCTGTAGCCGAACACCCCGCGGATCCCCGAGTTCGTGAGGCCGTCGAGTCCCGCCTCCGCGTGTTCGGGGCTGTTGTTCACATGCGAGTAGTCGAAGATGCTCGTCACACCGGCATCGAGCGCCTCCAGCGACCCGACGTAGGTTCCGAGCTCCACGTCCTCCGCGCTGTACGAGGGCACCGAGTCCACCCAGAACCCGTTGATGTACTCCTGCAGCGCGATGCGAGTCGCGACGCCGCGCAGCTGGGCCTGCCAGGTGTGGCGGTGCGTGTCGATGGTGCCGGGGGCGATGATGCCGCCGTTCGCGTGCACGATCTCGGCGTCGTTCACGCCGAGATCGGTGCCGACCGCGACGATCACGCCGTCTTCGACGAGCACCTCGCCATCGGGGATCACGCCGAGGTCGTCGTCGACGGTGACGACGTGGCCGCCTCGGATGAGAATGCGGGATCGAGTCATGCGCGCACCTCGCTACGTACGTGGGTGCTGGGGGCGTTCAAGAGCATCTGTGTCTCCATCTTCGACGTCATTGGCAGTGGGAACTGGTACCCGTTCACACACTACATTGCATTTGCAATGTTGTACATCGCAAATGCAATGTTCTTGGTGAATCCAGAATCACCCCGTGACTCAACGCCCGGTCAGCACCGCAAACGGGCATGCCGAAGCGCCGAAGCAGGGCTCCCGCCCGGCTCCGGCTGAGGCAGCGCAAAGCACTGGATCAGGCGTCGGCCAGATCCAGCTCCAGGCTGCGCGCGACCATTCGAATCGCCGCGCGGGTCGACACCGGTTCGAACTCGGGAGAGGCGTCGGCGAGCAGGGTCACCGCCGTGCGAGCGTAGTGCTGGCAGGTCGCGAGTATCGCCTCCGACGTTCTCCTGGCGCTCACGAGATCGTAGATGTTCCGATGCTCCTCGAGCCCGTGCGTCGACCACCCCATCCTGGCCCCCTGCGCCAGCTGCCTCACATAGCGCTCGGCGCGTTCCGACCCCGCATCGAGCTGCTCGCGGAGCGAGCGCGGAACGCGACTGCGGAACGCTCCGTGGAACCGGCGATGCGCCGCATGCCACTCTGCGCTGACGCCAGGGGATTCGTCGGATTCCATACGCTCGAGCGCTTCGAGCGCCTCGAGCAGCATCTCCTCGTCGAACCGCCCGAGACTCACGGAGAGGCCGAGCGCCTCGAGCATGATGCGGCCGCCGCAGGTCGAGTCCACGTCTTCGGCGTTGAACCCGGCGACCCTGCAGCGGCGGTTGGGCTCGGCATCGATCAGCCCTTCCTCCTGCAGCATGCGGATGGCTTCGCGCAGGGGCGTACGGCTGACGCCGAGCACTCCGGCGAGCTCGACCTGGGAGATGATGAAGCCGGCGGGCAGGTCGCCCGAGTAGATGAGCTCGCGCAGCGCGACGTGCACCGCCTCGGTCGCACGTCTCGGATCCGCGAGTTTCAAACGGGGAACGACATCGGCTATGACGACCACTCGTTCCCCTCCCGCGTCGAGCCACCACTGGCTGGGGGCATCCACCGTGATCATGCTACCGCCAAACCGCACGCGGGCAGAGGCGGACCGCCGCCGGTACTCACGCCGTGCGTCTGAGCTCGGCGCCGCGGATGGCGTCCTGAATCGCCGGCGCCCAGCGATCGGCGAAGGCGGCGATCGCCCCGTCCTCCTCGAACGTGGAGTCGCTCAGGAAGAGGGAGGGCGATGTGGTGATCGCGCCCAGCTCGGAGAGGAGCGGCTTGAGATGCAGCTCGCCGGCCAGGGCGTGCTGCGGTGCGGCACCCAGAAGAAGCGGGAGCGCCACCACATCGCGCAGCCCTTCCCCGCCCGAGAAGTGGTCGAGGAAGGATTTCAGCAGACCGGTGTGGCTCGCCTTGAAAGTGGGGCTCGCGAACACCACGAACGAGGAGGCCTGCACCTCACCGACCGCCGCCTTCACCGCGGGATCGCCCCAGCCGAAGAGGGAGGGGCCGACCTCGCCCAGTTCGAGCACCTGCCCGGCCTCCCCGCCGGTGATCGCTGCATGGACTAGTTCCGCGGCCCGCCGAGTGCGCGAGGCCGGCTTGGGATTCCCGACGACGATGGTCATGATTCTGCTCCGTTTCACTTGCCCGCGAGGGCCTAGTCGGCGATGAGTGAATGGTCTCCGAGGCTGTGCCACGTGCGGTTGTGGTAGACGAGCGGCGGAGCAGCATCGGCCTGATCGCCGACCGCCGACGGGTCGGCCGCAATGCTGGATTCCATTGCGTGCACCACCACGACGGTCGAACCGCTCGCGTCGAACTGATTGATGATCCGACCGCGGATCCACACCTTGACGCCGGGAAACAGCGGCTCGCCGCTCGGCAACCGCCGCCAGAGGGAGGTGTCTGCGAATCGGTCGACTCCGCTCGTGGCGCCGAGCTTCGCGATCGGCAGGGAGTCGGAGTCGATGAGGTGCACGACGACGCTCTCCGCGCCCAGGATAGTCGGGGAACTCGAGGAGAGCTTCGAGGCCGAGAACACGAGCAGCGGCGGCTCGGCCGAGACGGAGAAGACCGAGGTCGCAGTCATGGCCACCGGGCCGCTGCCGTCGTCCGCGGTGATGACCGCTACGCCTGCAGGGTGCCTGCGAAACGCCGCCTTGAAGTCGTCAGCGGGGAGCGACAGCTCCGGAACCTGCTCGGCAGGTTCGATGGGCGTGGCGAGGTTCGGGTCGAATATCATTCTGGCTCCTTTGCGAGACCGATAGTGACAACGCGAGGCGTTGGGTTGAATTGTATGCACTTTCTCAGATGATTTTCAACACCGATCTCGATAGATCGACATATTTGTGACGAACATTGCTGCAAATATGCCGATTCTGATCCGAGAGAACCGATCCGCGGGTTGACATGTGCATACAGTTCTGTGAACATTGCTCGCAGCGGGAGACCGGCGAATCGCACCCGGTTGGATTTCCGCGAGCACCCACAGGACACTGCCGTCCCACGCGTCGGCGCCCAGATCACGGAGCAGCACATGCGCCAGGCCCCCGGAGGAAGCACATGAACGCCACCCCCCAAGCTGCCGTCGCGAAGACCGAGACGACCGCTGCAGCCGGAGACGCCCGATCGATGACCGGGCCGACGACGCTCACCGCGCAACGCAGCTCCCTCTGGAGCCGATACGGCTGGATTCTCGGCCGTCTCGCCTCAGGCGTGCTCACGCTGTTCCTCGTGTCCATCATCATCTTCGCGGCCACGATGCTGCTCCCCGGCGACATCGCCCGCATCATCCTGGGCCGCGACGCGACCCAGGCCTCCATCGAGGCGCTCACGATCGAGCTCGGCCTCGATCAGCCCCTCATCGTGCAGTATCTCGACTGGTTGCGCGGGGCCGTCACACTCGATTTCGGCAACTCGCTCGTCTCGCGCGCGGTCGTGACCGATGCCATGCTCCCCCGTCTGCTGAACACGCTGGGGCTCGTCGGAATGGTCTCCCTCGTCTCGATACCGCTGGCACTTGCCATCGGGGTCTCCGGCGCCATACGCGCGGACCGCCACTGGGACAGGTTCGTGAACGGCGCGTCGATCGTCATCGCGGCTCTGCCCGAGTTCGTCATCGGACTCCTGCTCACGATTCTGCTCGCGACCGGCCTCATGCGGGTGCTGCCCGCAGTGGTGATCGTGCCACCCGGCGCGAGCCCCTTCAGCGCGCCGCTCACCCTCGTGCTCCCGGTGGCGACCCTCGTCATCGTCTCCCTGCCCTACCTCATACGCCAGACGCGTGCCTCGCTCATCGACACGCTGACGAGCGAGTACATCACGATGGCCGAGCTCAAGGGGCTTCCGGAGCGCATCATCGTGATCCGGCACGCGCTCAGGAACAGCCTCATCCCCTCGATTCACGCATCGGCGCTCACGGTCGCGTTCATGATCGGCGGCACCATCATCATCGAGTACCTGTTCAACTTCCCGGGCATGGGGCTCGCGCTGATCGAGGCGGTCGCGACCCGCGACCTCCCCGTGATCCAGTTCATCGTGATGATCTTCGCGGCGGGGTACGTGATCCTCAATCTCATCGCAGACATACTGACCGTTTTCGTGACCCCGAAGCTGAGGACCCGATGACCGCCATACCCGACACGTCGACCGCGTCCGTCTTCATCGCGCCTCCGACGCGCTCCCGCGTGCGACGCTGGCTCGCCGACACGCGCACCATCATCGGCCTGGGCTTCCTCGCGGTCGTGCTGCTCATCGTCGCGTTCGGGCCGCTTCTGGCGCCCCACTCGATCACCGAGTTCCTCGCGCCGCCGTTCTCACCGCCTTCCGCCGAGTTCCTGCTCGGTACCGACTACATGGGCCAGGACGTGCTCTCGCGCACGCTGAACGGCGGTTGGACCGTGGTCTGGATGTCGGCGACGTCGGCGACGCTCGGCGTCGCAGTCGGCGCGGTACTCGGCATGCTCGCGGGCTACTCACGCGGGTTCCTCGACGAGGTGATCATGCGCCTATCCGACGTGGCCCTGGCCCTGCCGACCATGGTGCTCACGCTCCTGTTCGTCGCGATGCTCGGTCGCAGCCTCCCCCTCATCGTGCTGCTCATCGGGCTCGCGCACGCCCCCTCCGTGGCGCGCGTGGTCCGAGGGGTGACCGTCGATGTCGCCGGTCGCGAGTTCGTCGAATCCGCTCAGGCGATCGGTGCCGGGCGATTGCGGATCCTGCTGCGCCAGATACTGCCCAACGTCACCGGCCCGATCATGGTCGAGTACGGGCTCCGCACCGTCTGGTCGGTGGTGGCGATCGCGAGCCTCAGCGTCATCGGCCAGGGCGTCGCCCCACCGCAAGCCGACTGGGGGCTCATGGTGAACGAGAACCGGGTCGGAATCACGGTGCAGCCCTGGGGTGTGATCGCTCCGCTCCTGCTCATCGCGATGTTCGCCGTTGCGATGAATCTGCTCGCAGAAGGTGTGGACCGCGCCCTCCAGGTCGGTCGAGAGGGAGGAAACCAGTGACAACCACGAACGAGATCGTGAGCGTTCGCGGGCTCAGCGTCGAAGTCGCGAGCGGGCGCCGCATCGTCAACGACGTCAGCCTCGGCATCGCACCCGGGAAGATCCTCGGGCTCGTCGGCCAGAGCGGTTCGGGCAAGACCACCGTGGCCATGTCGCTCCTCGGCTACGCGAGGCACGGTGCGCATGTCGTCGAAGGCAGCATCTCGGTCGCAGGCCACGACGTGCGCGAGATGAGCCAAGCCGCGCTGCGCGAGCTGCGTGGATCCACTGTTTCATACGTACCGCAGGATCCACGGGCATCGCTCAACCCGGCACTGCGCATACGCGAGCAGATCGGCGAGGTCTTGGAGTTCGGCGCGAGCCGCCTGGCCAGACCCGCCCGGCTCGAGGAGGTGCGCCTCTCGCTCGAGGAAGTCGGGTTGCCCACCGACGACGAGTTCCTGGGCCGGTTCCCGCACCAGCTCTCCGGCGGCCAGCTGCAACGCGTGGGCATCGCCGCGGCGATCGCCGGGCGCCCCGACGTGATCGTGCTGGACGAGCCCACCACCGGTCTCGACGTCAAGACCCAGCGTCGCATCCTCGACCTCGTTCGGCACCTCTGCACCCGCTACGACATCGCGGGCCTCTACGTCACCCACGATCTCGCCGCAATCGCCCAGATCGCCGACGACATTCTCGTACTCAACTACGGTCGCGTGGTCGAGCACGGTCCGATCTCCCGGGTCTTTCGCGCTCCCGCCGAGGAGTACACCGAACGACTCCTCGCGGCATCCCCCGATATCGCCGTACCCGGCGGCGGCACCACGAGTCCCGGGCCTGAAGAGCGCGCCCGCGGTCTCGTC
Source organism: Leucobacter soli (assembly GCA_040392345.1). Lineage (GTDB taxonomy): Bacteria > Actinomycetota > Actinomycetes > Actinomycetales > Microbacteriaceae > Leucobacter > Leucobacter soli_B. Next base: position 14,198 of record JBEBWI010000001.1, read on the forward strand.
GCCCACAACATCACCGGGGGCTATCGGCGCAATCTCGTGCTGCACGATGTGTCCTTCGAGGTGGCGCCGGGCGAATGCCTCGCGCTGGTGGGCGAATCCGGTTCCGGAAAGAGCACGCTCTCCCGCGCCGCGATCGGGCTGCATCATGACTACACGGGTCGATTCTCGTGGCGAGGCGACGCCCTTTCCGCACGCGCCTCGCGCCGCAGCACGCAGCAGGTGCGCGAGCTGCAGTACATCTTCCAGAGCCCCTACAACGCACTCAACCCGCGTGCCACCGTGCGCGAGAGCATCGCCTTCGCGCAGCGCGTCACCCGGGCTCGCGACAAGAAGGGGTCGGAGAACTCGATCGATGCGGCGCTCCTCGAAGTCGGGCTCGATCCGAGCATCGGAGACCAGCTCCCCAACCGGCTCTCCGGGGGCGAACGTCAGCGAGTCGCCATCGCGAGAGCGTTGATCACGCAACCCGATCTGCTCATCTGCGACGAGGTGACCAGCGCACTCGACGTGCTCGTACAGGCCGAGATCATCGAGCTGCTCAGGAAGCTTCGGCGTGAGCAGAAGCTCGCCATGCTCTTCGTCACCCACGACCTCGCACTCGTTCGATCCTTCGCCGACCGGGTGATCGTGCTCGAAGGCGGCAGCGTGGTCGAGGCGGGCACGACCGAACAGGTGCTCGGCGCCCCCCAGCATCCGTACACCCGGTCGCTGGTAGCCAACACGCTGTCGATCCACGAGGCTCTCAACTCACGAGACGGGGCCGCGCCCGGCGCTGTTCAGCTCGGTTCGGTTGCCTCTGCGGCGGCCTCGGCCGGCTAGCCGCCGTTCTCGCCACCGGCGCAGCGCTTCGTCGACGACTCCCGGAGCCGTCGACGAAGCGTTTTTCTTCGATCCCCGCGCCCCACGCGAATGCGCCCCCCGGCCTGAACCGGGGGGCGCATTCGCGTTCTGGAATCAACCGGTGAAGTACACCTCGGCCAGGCTTCGCAGAATGTTGCTTCCGCTCGGATCGCTCGTCCACCAGCCGGCCGTGTTGGTCGGATGCGCGAGGCCTCGCGTGATGAAGCGCGGAATCGCATACCCGCCGCGGTCGAAGAGGATCTCCTGGATCCGGCTCACCGCGTCGGCGCGCTCGTCGTCATCGAGCGTGCTCATGGCGACGTTGAAGAGCTCATGGATCTCGGGGTCGTTCATGTGCGTGTAGTTGAGGTTGGCGGTTTCAGCCTCAGCCATGCCGATGAACGTCAGGATGTCAGAGCCGCCCCAGATCTCGACCACGAACTGGTACTGCAGGTATCCGTCGCCGCCGTAGAAACTCGCGGGGTCGAGCACCTCGAGTTCGACGTCGAGACCCGCCTCGGTGACGTTCTTGGCGACGATCTGCGCGGTCGTCTCGAGCATCGACGGCACGGTGAGCGTGATCTTCTCGCCCACCGCGCCCGCTTCCTCCAGCAGGGCCTTCGCACGCTCCATGTCCTGCTCGATCGTCAGGTCGCTGCGGAACAGCGGGTCGCTCGGACCCACCAGGTCGTTCGCAAGGCGCCCGTTCCCGCCATCGACGACCGTGATGATCTGCTCGCGGTCGATGGCAAGGCGAATCGCCTCACGCACGAGTGGATCAGCGGTGAGACCTTGGTCCACCCGCATGGCGACCATGTGGAAGCCATCGGTCTCCACCGGAATGATCTCGAGATTCTCCTCGCCCTCGAGGCGGGAGTACTGCGATCCCTCGACCGTCGTGTCGACGTCGATCTGTCCCGACAGAAGCGCGTTCGTGCGAGCATCCACATCGGGCATCGCGAGAAGTACGACCGAGTCGAGCTTCGCCGGAGTGCCGTGGTAATCCTCGTAGCGGGTCAGCGTCAGATCGACTCCGGGCTCGAAGCTCTCGAAGACCCAGGGGCCCGTCGAGACCGGGTGGTTCGGGTCGAAGTCAGACCGAACGATGCTCGCCACGGAAGTGCCGGCCAGCTGCTGCGGGAAGATGCCGGTGGGGCTCGAAAGATCGAACCGCACCGTCAGATCGTCGATCTTCTCCATGTTGGCGATGTGGGCGACGTTGCCCGCGCCGGTCGCGCCCGTCGCCGGATCCTGAATCCGCTCGAACGAGAAGATCACGTCATCGGCGGTGAGCTCGTTCCCGTCGTGGAACGTCACTCCGTCCTTCAGTTCGACAGTCCATGAGGAACCGTCTTCGTTGGGAGTGAACGACTCTGCGAGCACATTGCGCACGCCTTCGGGCGCGTCGGGGTCGTCGACCACCAGGTGCTCGAAGAACATCTCGGCGAACCAGATCGTGTACTGATCGTTCGCGGAGTGCGCATCGAGCGTGAGCCCGGTCGAACTCGCTCCGATCGCCACACGAAGGGTGCCGCCGTCGATCGGCTCGCCGGTCGCCTCGCTCGGCGTCGAACCGCCGCTCGAGCATGCTGCCAGCGCGAGTGAGAGCACCCCCACGAGTGCGGTTGCGACCAGACCCTTTCGCCTGCCGCGTCTATTCGGCGTGTTCGCGCCACCCAAAGGCTCATTTTTGCTGCGGGACACATTTCCTCCATCGAGTTGGGATTGAAGCTCAATCGACGTGGTCCGGGCACGGCGCCGTGTTCGGACAACATCGTCCAAGCACCCGTTCCCCCGCCCGTTCATGTCTCGCGGTCTCCCGGCATTCCCTGGGGAGGGTGGGTGTCTTGAGCGTAATACCCAAACAGCGCGTTTGCAATGGTTTTCACCCAAAGTGAGTACAGTTCGTTACATTCATTCCGGAATGTCTCGCTATGTATCCCCAGAACACGAATAAGTGAATGCACTTTAGGGCGCTGGGTGCACCCGGACGCACGTCCGCGCCGAGAAACGAGAGCGGCGGAGGGGTCCGTCGACCACCTCCGCCGCTGTGCACGACATGCCCTACCAGGCATCCACCGGGTCGGGCGACGAGAGCGGGTACTCCCGGCGAACGGCCCACTCCTCCGCCGGCTCGTAGCCGTAGATCCACCCGAGCCCGAGCGGCGTGTCCCCCGACTTCTGCCGCGCCTTGAACAGCTCCTGGCGCTCCTCCCAGTCTCCCGAGTGCACGAGCCTGCTGTTGAGCCGCGACTGCCGCTGCACCGCGTGCGCGCGGGGAATGCGCACGTTGCGGAATCCCGCGAGCGCCCCCTCCGGGTCGTCGCGCTTCGACTCGAGCCAACGGGCGAGCACATACGCGTCCTCGAACGACTGCGCCGCACCCTGTCCCGCGTTGGGAAGCATCGGATGCGCGGCATCGCCGATCAGCTGTATCCGGCCCCGGCCCCAGTCCTCGGTGGGCTTGTGGCCGAACAATCCCCACTTCGAGCACTGCGTGACCGCGTCGAGCAGCGCCTGCAGCTCGGGGGTGGCGTCGGGGAAGCTCCTCCGCATCTCGTCCGGGTCGCCGGGAATGGACCAGCCCTGCTCGAGCCACCCCTCGGAATCCGCCTGGGTCGTGATGTTGATGATCTCGGTGCCCCGCAGGTAATAGGTCATGAGGTGGCTTCCCTTGCCGATCCACCCGTAGTACCCGTGCTTGCCGAGAAACCCCTCCGGGAAGCTGCTGCCGTCGACGAACGCCCGCCACACCATCTGCCCGGTGAACTGCGGGTCGTTCGAGCCGTAGAGGATCTCTCGCACCTTCGAGTGGATTCCGTCGGCACCGATCACGATGTCCGCGGTGTGCACGAGCCCGCTTTCGAAGGTGAGCGTCACGCCCTCGGCACCCTCTTCCAGCGCAGCGAGCCGCTGGCCCAGGTGCACCCGTTCCTGCGGCACCGCATCGGCGAGCACCCCGATGAGGTCGGCGCGGTGGAACGTGTAATAGGGCGCGCCGTACGTGCTCTTCGTCTCGCCGGCCTCCACGAAGAGCGTCTCGGCGAGCGGATCACCCGTGTACATCGATCGCTGCAGGTACCCCGTCGGCGTGTTGCCGATTCTCGCGAGTTCATCGCCGAGACCGAAATCGAGCAGGGCCTTCACCGCCTGGGGGCTGATGTTGATCCCCGCTCCGACCTCGCCGAGCTGCCCTGCCTGCTCGAACACCTGCACGTCGAAACCGTACTTCACGAGCCCGACGGTCGTCGCCAGTCCGGCGAGGCCGCCGCCGACCACCGCGACGGTGGGACTCTTCTTCGAATCGTTCATCGTTGTTGTCTCTCTCGATCTTCTGTCGGTTCTGTGGTTCGCATCGCTGGGAGCCCTGTACCTATTTCCTTGTGCGCACACGGTTGCGCAGCGGCGCGAATCCGGGAATCGCCACCTCGACGAGATCGCCGTCCAGGAGTTGTTCGCCGCGCCCGTTGCCGACACCGGCCGGGGTGCCCGTGGGGATCACGTCGCCGGGCTCGAGCGTGAAGAAGCTGCTCGCCGCGGCGACGATCTCTGCGATGCTCGTGATGAGATCCGCCGTGGTGCCGTCTTGCTTGACGGCGCCGTTGACGGTGCAGCGCACGCTCAGCGCACCCGGATCCTCCACCTTCCAGCTGGGGGTCATCGCACCGATCGGCGCGAAGGTGTCGAGCCCCTTCGACGTCGTCCAGTCGAACGCGAAGGGCGGGGCTATCGCCACCTCCCGCTTGAGCAGTGCGCGAGCGGTGATGTCGTTGAACGCCGCGTATCCGGCGACGTGCTCGAACGCGCGTTCGACGGGAATGTCACGTCCCCCTCGCCCGATGACGATGGCGACCTCCGCTTCCCAATCGATGCGATACGCGGGATCCGAGGGGATGAGGATGTCGTCGCCGTCACCGATGAGGGTGGTCGTCGGTGGGATGAGGAAGAAGTAGGGCTGCCATCCCTCCGGAACCGTGTCGACCCCCATTTCCGCGATGTGGTCGCGGTAGTTCGCTCCGACGCAGATCACCTTGCGCGGGTATCGGATCGGCATGACCTCCTCACCCGTGACCGCGTCAAGGGCGTCGGGATCGAAGTCTCGAAGCATCGGTTCCACATCCTGCCAGTCCTCCAGCACCTCGGAGAGCCCCGAGTAGAGACGAAGCGCGTCGGGAACTACGAGGCTCCCGTCGCTCCGACGCACCGCGGCCGCGTAGGTGTCCCCTCCCGAGGGTCGGTAGGTCGTAAGGCTCCAGGAACTGGTCATTGTGTGGCTTTCTGAATAGTGGATCGTGGTGGTGTCGGAAGAGTCGCTGCAGGCCTATCGTGTGGCCGGCCCGGGCGTCTCCCCCTGCGGCAGGTCGGCCGCCCGGCGCACGAGATGGCGGTACCCGGCGCGCATCGAAGGCGCCGGCCAGATCTCCGCTCGCTTCGTCGCGACTTCCTCGGCCGAGGTCGCGACGAGCACCGGCCCGGAGGCCATCGCGCGCAGCTGCGTCGCGCACGCGCGCTCCAGAAGAAGCGCGTGCATGACCGCGTGCTCGACGTCCGGGCCGACCGCGACCAGCCCGTGGCCGGGGATCAGGCAGCCGTTCTCCTCCTCGATCGCGCCGGCGAGCGCTTCGCCGAGCTCGGGCGTGCGGATGAGGTTCGCCGTGCGCGTGAATCGTCGCACGTCTTCGCCGAGGAATGGGGTTGCGGCATGACTGATCGCGCGCATGGGCACGCCGAGCGCCGCGAACGCCACCGCGGCTTCGGCGTGCGTGTGCACGGTGGCGCCGATGTCGGGGCGGCGGCGCATCAGCTCGAGGTGGATATGCGCCTCGAGGTGTCGCTGGCCCGTGCCCTGCAGCACCTCGCCGTCGAACGAGACCAGCACGACCTGCTCCGGCGTGAGATCCTCCATGCCCCATCCCGAGGCCTTCGACCAGACGCCTCGACCGCGCGGGTCGCGAATGCCGATGTGCCCCCAGATCAGATCGGACTGGCCCGTCGTCGCGAGCGCGCGGTGCGCCTCGATCACCCGGGCGATCATCTCATCGTCCGACATAGACGTTTCTCCTTCCCGAACTGCGGTCTGCGCGTCGAGGTTCTCGACGCCGGCCTCGGCGACGTCGTTCACCGCTTGATCGGCCCGCCGTCGGGAACGGGACCCCACGAGTTCATGAGCGACAGATCCGCCTCCCACGTCGTGGGCTTCATGGGGAAGTGCTCGTGCCAGGGCTGCGGCTCGTAGTATCCCTTCTCCTCGTCGAGCATCTGGTCGAGCTGTGTGAACAGTTCGATGCTGTTGCCGTCGGGATCGTAGTGATACGTGAAGATGTTGTGGCCGATGACGTGGCGGCCCGGCCCCCAGTACAGGCGGTGGCCGTGCTTCGAGAGATTGTCGACCATCGTCTGCAGGTGGCTCAGATCGCGCGCCTCGTAGGCGATGTGGTGCATCGCGTCGTACGCATCGCTCTGCATGAAGTTCGCGGCGTGGTGGTCGGCGTTGCAGCGCATGAACACGAAGAAGTCGCCGATGGAGTCGGCCCAGCGGAAGCCGAGTGCGGATTCGTAGAACGACCGGAGCAGCTTGACGTCGCTCGCGTAGGCCGCCACGTGGCCGAGCTTGTTCGGCCTGTGATCGAAACTCTGATCGATGCCGCTGCGCTCCTGCTCCTGGTAGAGGTGCAGTGTGGATCCGGTGCCCTTCTCGGCGATGACGAGCACATCGGGCGTACCCGGCCCGATGTCGGAGCGGCGCTCGGACTCGATCCCGATCTCCTTCAAACGGCGCTGCGCGTCTGCAACGCTCTCCTGAATCTCATAGCCGACGACCGTGCGGCCTCTGGCCTCCTCGGCCTTCTCGATCACCGTGCAGTGATGATCTCCGCCGGTGGTGACGAAGGCCCTGCGCTCGTCGGCGTCAGTCGTGGCGAACCCCAGCACGTCGGTGTAGTAGCTGGTCAGTCGGGCGACGTCGGGGGTCTGGAACGCGACGTACCCGAGGCGGGAGACGTGCACGGGTGCCGCAGCCCGCGGCCGGTCGATCTTCTCATTCATATGCGTACCCTTGTGCTCTCTGCGCGGGCGCTCTGCCCCGCGTATTTCTTCTGAAGTGCGGCCCAGCGCCTGCCGACCTCGGCACCGCCCTCGAGATAGGCGGCCGGGGCGGTCGTGTACGGCGGCCGGGTCGGGCCGGGTGTGAAGTACCCCGAGGCTTCGAACTCGGCGCGGTCGATCTGAATGTTGTACCGCTGGAACTCGTTGAAATCGCCACCGGGGAAGAGTGTCTCCACCGCATGGGCGATGTCGGCCTGAATCTGTTCGGCGAGCGCCCAGTCGCGCGCCCGTATCGCGTCTCGGAGCGCGGTCACCGGGGCCGGCCCGCAGTTGACGTCGCCGCTCCAGCATGCGGTCGCCTGCTCCGGGTACATGCGCGCGCTCGTCGCCCAGTCGTCTGCGACGGGCAGCAGGTTGATGCGGCCTGCCACGGCTTCGAGGTCAGCGGTGTACCGCTCGCCCAGAAGCCCGAGGCCCATGTGCTTCGAAGCCACGATCTGCGGAATCTCGGCCAACCTGGCATACGCCTGAGAGGAGATCTTGCCCTTGAACGCGCTCGGGTTGTCGTACGCGATCTGAGCCATGTCCGGCAGCGCCTCGGCCACCGAGCGATGGAACTCGACGATCTGATCGTCGTCGAGCGCCACCCACATCGGGCGGCCGAGGAAGAGCCCGTCGGCCCCGATCTCGCGCAGACGCCGACCGCGGTCGATCGTGTCCCTGGTGTTCAGCGTTGTCGCACCGGCGAACACTGGCACTCGACCGGCCACCGTGGCGACCACCGCATCGTTGAATGCCATGAGCTCGTCGAGCGTCAGAGTCGCACCCTCGCCGAACGTGCCGTTGGTCAGAATCATGTCGACCCCGGCCTCGACCAGGGCGTTCGCGTGCCGCGCGCTCTCCTCGAGATCGACCGTCTCCGTCATATCCCAGCGCTCGGCGCCGGGAAGTGCGGGCGTCGCCAGAATCGCGACGACGCCCCGCACGTCTTCAGCCGTCAGTCGGGTCACCGCTGCTCGTCCCGCTCGAGGAAGGCGTCGCTCCGGTAGATCTGCTTCTCGGGCGCGGCGGGAACGCGCGGCGGCTCGTTGACGCCGATGATCGCCTCCGGCTCTTCGTAGAAGTAGCCCAGGGCCTGCAGCGCCGGAATATCGTGGGTGCTGAACACCCGCAGCGGCGCGTCGGAGGTGTTGACGAAACGGTGCCACGCGTAGTTCGGAATCGCGTAGGCGTCGCCGGCGCGAAGCTCGAGCGTCTTCCCCTCGACCTCGAGCGTGCCTTCGCCTGAGATCACGTATCCGACGCTCGATGAGGAGCGCCGATGGAGCTTGCCGTCGAATCCGGGCACGAACTGCTGCAGCCAGCAATCCATGGTCTGGAAGGTGGTGCCTCCGGTGACCGGGTTCGCGTATCGGAGGGCAAGCCCGTCGTAGGCGTCGCCGGCCGAGGCGTCCGAGGCGTAGGCGTCGAGTACCGGCTCGATGTCCTTCCACGCGTAGCGGATCGGCAGGCGGTTCTGCCGCGCGCTCTCGCGCACCGGCCGAAGCGCGGTCGCGCGCAGCCCCTGATAGTCGGCGAGCGACTCGCGTCGCGGCTGGCTCTCAGGGCCGTAGGGTTCGAAGAACGCCTGGTTGAGCGCCGTCGTGAGCCCGAGGTCGAGCACATCGAGCCAGATGACCTCGCCATCGGTCGGGTTGTGGTGGTCGTGCCACGAGCTGCGCGGGGTGATGAGCAGATCGAACGTGTCCATCGTCAGCGGTTCGCCGTCGACGACCGTGTACGTCTCGGGGTTGCCCTCGATGATGAAACGCAGCGCGCTCATCGTGTGCCGGTGCGACCAGCAGATCTCCTTGGCGCGCATGATCTGGATGCCGATCGCCATGGTGTGCGTCGAACCGGGCGCGCCCTGGGTGATCTCGGGGTTGGTGAACACCAGGCTCGTGCGGCCGATGCCGCGCGGGCCCAGCACCTTGGAGGCCTCCACGAGATGATCGCGGGTCTCCGACCATGGCCAGACCATGCCGGTGCCGCGCGGCCGCGGCCCCCCGACGTGCGCATCCATCATCGGCTCGAACTGCCACTGACCGCGAATGTTCTGTGCGTTGATCTTCGCGTCGTATTCTCTCAGGCGAGCAAGATCCTCGCCCTCGGGCATTGCGTCCTGGTCGACCACGGTGTCTGTACTACTCATGACTCTTTCCTTTCCTGATGGGTGCGGATCAGCGGTTCGCCGCATCCGCGTACTTCACGTGAACGCTCTTCACCTGCGTGTAGGAGAGCAGTTCGTCGAGCTCTTCCTCGCGACCGATGCCGCTGTTCTTCACGCCGCCGTAGGGTGCGCCCGGAAGGTGTCGCGACACCTCGTTGACCCAGACGTAGCCGGCGTCGATCTCCTCGGCGAAGCGAAGCGCACGCGAGAGATCCCGCGTGAAGACGCTCGCGGTCAGCCCGAACTGCGTAGCGTTCGCCATGCGAAGCGCCGCGCTCTCGTCGGCGAACGGAGTCACCGAGAGAATCGGGCCGAAGATCTCCTCCTGTGCGAGGCGCGAGTCGATCGCGACATCGGCGAACACCGCCGGGCGCACGAAGAGGCCGCGGTCGAGGGCACCGTCGGAGACCCGGTCGCCGCCCGTCATGAGGCGCGCGCCCTCGCTCTTCCCGAGGGAGACGTAATCGAGTACTTTCGCGAGCTGCCGGTCGTTCACGATCGCTCCGGTCTGAGACGCGGGGTCGTCGGGCAGCCCGGGCTGCAGCGACCCCACCTTCTCGGTCAGCCGCTCGACGAACTCGTCGTACAGTGATTCGTGCACCAGGTTCCGCGACAGCGAACCGCACGACTGGCCCTGCCAAGTGAAGTTCATGCCGCGCACCGCTGCGTCGACGACCGTGTCGAGGTCCGCATCGGAGAAGATCACGAGCGGGTTCTTCCCGCCGAGCTCGAGCGACACCGACTTGACCATGCGCTCGGCCGCACGCCGCTGGATCGCAAGCCCCGTTGCGACCGACCCGGTGAACGCGATCCGCCTCACATCGGGGTTCGAGACCAGCGCGTCGCCCGCCTCGGGCCCGGCCCCGGTGACGACGTTCAGCACCCCGGCCGGAAGCACCTCGTTCGCGAGCTCCGCGAGCAGCAGGGCCGAGAGACTGGTGAACTCGCTCGGCTTCAACACCACCGTGTTTCCCGCCACCAGCGGTGCGGCGATCTTGCTCGCCGCGAACATGAACGGGTGGTTGAACGGCACGATCCGCGCAACCACGCCGAACGGCACGCGGGTCGTGTAGGTGAGCTCCCCCGAGCCGCCGGGCAGCGTTTCGCCCCGCACGTGCAGCGCGAGGCCCGCGTAGTAGCGGAGTGCCGCGATCCCTGCCGATACGTCGCGGCGCATCTCTGTGAGCAGGCTGCCGTTCTCCGCGGAATCCAGCGCGGCGAACTCTTCGGCCCGCGCCTCCACCGCCCGGGCGAGACGCACGATCATCTCGGCTCTGGCGGTAGGCGCGAGCCGCTTCCACGCAGGCGCCGCCGTGTGCGCCGCCGCAACGGCACGGTCCACGTCGTCGCGAGTGGCATTCGGAAACGTTCCGATGAGCTCGCCCGTCGCGGGGTTGCGGGTTTCGACCAGCGACCCGTCACCGGCTGCCACCCGCTCCCCTCCGATGAGCATGCGGCGATCGGTCGCAGACATCAGACCGCGCCTTCGGCGCGCAGTTCGGCCACCTGCTCGGGCGAGAGACCGAGTATCTCGCCGTAGACCTCTTCGGTGTGCTCGCCCACTCGCGGGCCGGCGTGCGTGATGCGCGTAGGCGTACCGCTGAAGCGGATCCACGGTGCGAGCAGGGTGACTTCGCCCGCTTCATCGTGGTCGACCTTGACGAAGGCCTGACGCTCCGCCAGGTGCCGATCCTCCATCACATCGGCGATCGTGTTCACCGGGCCGATCGGCAGCTTCTGCGGTGTCAGCAGCTCGAAGAGCTCCTTCGGCGTGAACTCCTTGAGCCACTCGCCCGCGGTCTGCTGCACGAGCTTGAGGTTCGCTCGGCGGGCCTCGGTGGTCGCGAACCTCTCATCCGAGAGCATGTCGGCATGACCGAGCGCGGTGGCGAACGCCGTGAACTGCTCCTGCGTCATGTCGGGAACGTGGAAGGCGACGTGCCCGTCCTTGGCCTCCATGTATGCGCCGGCCGGGCCCTGGCCCTCGAAGTACTCGTGGAAGGTCGCCACGTTGAACCCCATGAGCGATTCCTGCATCGAGACCTCGATCTTCTGGCCCTCGCCCGTGACCGCCTTGCGGTACAGGGCGCCCAGCAGACCGACCGCGAGCGACACGCCGGCCGCTTCGTCGCCCGGGCCGAGCACCTGGGTGCCCGGCGCGCCCGACATGCGCCACGAGGCGTCCGCCCAGCCGGAGGCGGCCATGGCGACCGTCGCGTACGAGCGGTACGACGCGTATGGACCGGTCTCGCCGTACCCCTTCGACGAGCCGAAGATGATGTCCGGCTTGATCTCCTTGAGCGCTTCGTAGCCGAATCCGAGGCGATCCATGACGCCGGTTGAGAAGTTCTCCACGACCACGTCGGCGCTGCGCACGAGGTCGGTGAAGATCTCGCGGCCCTTCGGGTGCTTCAGGTTGAGGGTTACCGCTTTCTTGTTCGCGTTGACCGCGAGGAATTCGTACCCATCGTGATCCGCGTCGAACGGCATCCATGCGTGGCGGAAACGATCGGGGGAATCGCTCTGCTCCACCTTGATCACCTCAGCGCCGAGGTGGGCGAGCAGCATGGTTGCGAAGGGACCGTTCAGCACGTGCGAGAGGTCGATCACGCGCACCCCTGCAAGGGGGCCGAAACCGTTGGTTGAACTCATGTCAGATCACTCCTTTGTGGTTGTTTCGTCAGTATTCGTCTGCCGAGGCCGCGGCGTCGCGCATGTTCGTCATGACCCGACCCCGTCGAATGCCGGCACCGATGCCTCGGTGAGGTTGACCGTCTTCGTCTCGTAGAAGGCGGCGAGCCCCTCGGGCCCGAACTCACGCCCCACGCCCGACGCTTTGACCCCGCCGAACGGCATCTGAACGTTATGCGTGAACCCGTTGATGCTGAACGTGCCCGTGCGCACCTCACGGGCCACGCGTACCGCCGTCTCCGTGTCCTCGGTGAACACCCCGCCATGGAGTCCGTAGTCGGAATCGTTCGCGATGGCGATCGCCTCGTCGAGGGAGTCGTATGGGATCACGACTGCGACAGGGCCGAAGATCTCCTCCCGGCTCACGCGCATCGCGTTGTTCGCCCCGGTGAGCACCGTCGGTTCGATGAAGTATCCGGCATCGACCCCGCTCGGGCGACCGCCGCCAGCGACCACCGTCGCGCCCTCCTCGGCGCCGAGAGCGATGTAATCGAGCACCTTTCGGTACTGCGCTTCCGAGGCGACCGGACCCAGGTTCGTCGATGGATCGGCGGGATCGCCGATCACGTACGAGGACGCGGCTTCGGCGACGACCTGTACCCAGCGGTCGTGCTGTTCCGTCGGCACGAGGATGCGGGTGAACGCGTTGCAGGTCTGCCCGGTATTGACGAAAGTGCCCTCGATGATTCCGGCGCGCACCTTCTCGGGGTCCGCGTCTTCCACGACGATCGCCGCGGATTTGCCGCCGAGCTCCAGCTGCAGGCGAGTGAAGTTCGCGCCGGCCGACCGCGCGATCTCGCGCCCGGCCGCCGTGGATCCGGTGAAACTCACCTTGTCGATCCCGGGGTGGGAGGTCAGTGCGCGGCCGGTGTCGCGGCCGCCCGTGACCAGGTTGAACACGCCGTTGGGAAGGCCGGCGCCTTGAAGCGCCTCAGCGATCTCGTAGACGTCGAGCGGCGTTTCAGGGGCCGGCTTGAACACGAGCGTGTTGCCGGCCGCCAGTGCCGGGAAGATCTTCGCGATCGCCATGTTGAACGGGCTGTTCCAGGGCGTGATCGCGGCGATCACCCCGACCGGTTCTCGCACGATGGCCGCCGGGCCGAACCTGGTGGAGCGCACTTCGCTCACCGGGATCTCGCGCATGAGTTCGAGCATGTGCTCGCCCACCCAGATGCCTGCCGGCGTCTTGCGCCGGGAGATCGAGATCGGCACTCCCATCTCGTCGGTGACGAGTGCGGCGATCTGCTCGCTCCGCGCCTTCAGCGCCTCGAGGGCACGGGTGAGCACGGCTGCGCGTTCCTCGAACGCCAGACCGCTCCAGCTGCCGCCGTCGAATGCGCGCCGAGCCGCTCCAACAGCCGCGTCCACATCGCTCTCATCGGCGTCGACGACCTCGCCGATCACCCGTTCGGTCGTGGGCGAAACCACGGATATGCGAAGCGCGGACGCGGATGCGCGCCATTCGCCATCGATGAGCAACTCATGCCGAACGATCATGTTCTTCTCTTCCTCGAGCGGTTTTCGGTGTGACTCTCGGCCCTCGGCCGGTCAGGGAGTCGGTGCGGACAACATGGCATTTGCAATGTTTTGAGTTCAATAGCTGACCCGAGCTATCGCATTGCCCGACGGGCCGGGTCAGGAGTAGACGAAGAACTCGATCGTGGGCTCCTGAATCGTCCACACGGTCCGAGTACCCTTGTTGAATGAGGCGACCCCGCCTGCAGCGAGCTCATGCGTCGGGCCGCCGACGACCTCGACCCGCACTCGCCCCTTGACGATGTGGACCGTCTCGTCCGCATGGATGAGCACCTCCACCGGCTTCGGCGCCTCGCTCGGGTTCACCGTCCAGAACCCGCATCCGAGGTCGGGGCGCTCCCCCGAACCCGGCTTCCTGATCCACTGGATCACGCCCGCATTGAACGGCTCGGCGCGGTCGATGTCATACGCCCCGCTGAAGCTCACTGATGCCTCGGTGGTCATGTCTGCCTTCCTTCCGGGCGCGATTCACCGCCGCCCATCGCACGCTCCCGGCCACTCAACGCCTCTGGTGATCGGCCTGCGCTCCGCCCCCGCAACAACCTCGATGCGGGGCTTGGATGCAACCATAGCAAGTGCAACGTTTGTCGGCAAGCATCTGTATACACTTTTAGAGATTCCCAAACAAAGCACTTGCAATGTTTGCGAAACATGGGCAAGATCGGTACACGCGGCCTTTGCGAACCGACGGCAGAACACCTCTGACGTTCGCGGCTCTTCGGGTCGCCGCAGACCGACTTCGTCCGCTGCACCGCACCAGCCGCACCGAGAAGTCACAGCCCGACAGTCACAGCCCGACAAAGGAGACGAGCACTTTGACCAGACCACTTCACTTCGGTTTCTTCAGTTCGTTCATGCCCCCCGCTTGGCACGCCGGTTCCGACAGGATGTTCGGCGACGATTGGCCGACGGGTGGCTACCACACCTGGCTTGCGCAACGGGTCGAGGAGGCAGGCTTCGATTTCCTCTTCTTCGAGGACACCGCCGGGGTCTCTCGCAAGATCGGCGGCAGCATCGAGATGGACCTGCGCCATGTGCTCAGCGCCCCCAAGAACGACCCCGTCGCACTGATCACCTACCTCGCGGGCAAGACGGAGCGGCTCGGCCTCATCGCGACCGGTTCGACGACGCTCTACCCTCCGTTCCTGCTGGCGCGGCTCTACTCCACCATCGACAGCCTCAGCAACGGGCGGGTCGGCTGGAACATCGTGACCTCGAGTGAAGACGAGGCCGCGCAGAACTTCGGGCTCGACGCGCTGCCCCCGACGAACGAGCGGTACGCGATCGCCGACGAGTTTCTCGAGGTCGTCACGAGCCTCTGGGACTCGTGGGATCCGGATGCCATCGTCAAAGATCTCGAGAACAACATCTACACCGACCCCAGCAAGGTTCGTGAGATCAACCACGTCGGCGAGCATTTCAAGGTGCGCGGGCCGCTGAACACCTATCCCTCGCCTCAGCATCGCCCCGTCTTCGCGCAGGCCGGTGGATCACCGCGTGGCCGGGAATTCGCAGCTCGTCACGCCGAGCTCATCATGTCGGTGACCGTCGGCGGCGTCGACGAGATGAAGGAGTTCCGCGAGGACATGCACGCTCGAATGCGAGCCCTGGGCCGTGATCCACGCGAAGCGCGCATCGTCTACGCGCTGCACCCGTACATCTTCAACAACCCGGCGGAGCGGCGGGCTTCCATCACCGACAATCAGCTGATCCCCGTGCTCGGCAAGCACGGGGCGCATCTCGGGATCGATCTGCTCGAGTTCGACCTCGACAAGCCGCTGCCCCTCGACCTCGAGGTGAACGGCACGACGAGCATGTTCGAGTCGCTGAGGGAGAAAGCGCGTCGGGGCGTCTCGCTGCGCGAGGCCATCATCGATTTCCACTGGGGCCCCGACGATGTGGGCACTGCGGGCCCTGCCGCAGACGTCGCGCGCAACCTCATCGACACGATGGAGGAGGTCGGCGGCGACGGGTACATCTTCATGTGCACGCAGGACGCCAACCGTTCCGTACTCGACGGCGTGTTCGACGAACTGGTGCCCGAGTTGAAACGACTCGGCGCATGGCGCACGGATTTCCCGGGCAAGACCTTCCGCGAGAACCTCCTCGCCTTCTAACTGCTGGGCCTGTGCGCAGACCGGGCGGCGATGCACCAGTCTGCACGAGGCCGCCCTCGACCAAAGGATTTCGAATTTCATGAGCGACAAGACCAACTCCGCAGCTGAACCGGTGGACGTGCTCATCGTCGGCGCCGGCTTCGCCGGACTCGCCGCAGCGCGCGACCTGACCCACAGCGGGAGGAGCGTCACGATACTGGAAGCGCGCGACCGGATCGGCGGGCGCACCTGGTACTCGGAGACCCGACTCGGCCGCAAGCTCGAGCTCGGCGGCGGCTTCGTGCATTGGAACCAGCCCCACGTCTGGTCGGACATGATCAAGTACGGGCTCGACCTGGAACCGGTTGAAGACATCGACACCGTGTACTGGATCGCCGGCGACACGCTGCACGAATCGCCCGTTGCCGAGTACAAGGCCCTGGTCGCCCCGGGTCAGGCGGCGCTCGCGGAGGGCGCGCTCCGCGCCTTTCCCCGCCCACACGAGCTGTTCCCGCTGACCGACGACGCCAAGGCGGCAGATGATGTCTCGGTACCGGAGAGAATCGCGCAGCTCGACCTCCCCGACGACGTCTCCGAACTGCTCCGAACGCATTGGACGCTTTCGTTCAGCGGGCTCACCGACGACGCCGCATGGTCGCAGATCTTGCATCACACCGCACTCGCCGGTGGGCTGTGGCAGATGCGCGCCGAGGCCGCGAACGCCTATGTGATCCGCCAGAGCACGCAGGCCTATGTCGATGCCCTTGCCGCCGACGGCGACGCGAACATCCTCCTGTCGACGGTGGTGAGCTCGATCACCCAGCACGACGGATACGTGACCGTTCGCACCGAGGGCGACGAGGAGTTCCAGGCCCTCGAGGTGCTGGTCACGATTCCACTCAACATCTTGAACTCGATCGAGTTCACGCCGCCGCTCTCCCGACAGAAGCGCGATGCCGCCGAGCGCGGGCAAGTCTCCACCGGGCTCAAGGTGTGGATGCGAGCACGGGGCGATGTCGGCCGCTTCATCGCCTTCGCTCCGGATTCCTCCCCGCTCACCATGACCGGCTACGAATACACGATCGATGGCGACGCCATCCTGATCGGGTTCGGCCCCCGTTCCGCAGATCTCGACATCAACGACGTTCGCGCCGTTGAAGCCGTTGTGCGGCAATGGCTGCCCGAGATCGAACTCGTCGAGGTGCAGGGGCATGACTGGACCGCCGACCCCTATTCGGGTGAGACTTGGTCGATGCTGCGCACCGGCCAACTCGATGATGTCGAAGAGCTGGCGCGCCCCGAAGGCCGTGTGCAGCTCATCGGCAGCGACTACGCCTTCGGCTGGAACGGCCATCTCGATGGTGCGCTCGAGACGGCTCGACGAGCAGTTCATCGAATCGTCACGGAATCTCCTCACGACAACGCAGAGTAGTACCGGGCACCAAACCAGCGTTCATTCACTTCAACGACGAAGAGGGAACCAGATGACCACGCAAGAGATCGGCAACACGTCCACCGGCTCGGGCTCGGGCTCGGGCTCGACGGCAGAATCGAGCAATGCCCACGTGAGCGCGCTGTCGCCCCGACGAAGATGGATCGCACTCGCCGTACTGCTTTCCGGCATCTTCATCGGGCTGGTTGATATGCAGTCGGCCAACCTTCTCATCCCGGCGCTCACCGAGTCGTTCGGAGCTTCCAGCTCGACGCTCTCCTGGTTCATCGGCGGCTACACGCTCGCCTACGGAGTAGCGCTCGTACCCGCCGGGCGGCTCGGCGACCGCTACGGGCACAAGCTGATCTTCATCATCGGCCTCGGCGGATACGTCGTCACCTCGGCGAGCGCGGCGTTCGCGCAGGATCCCACGACGCTCATCGTATTGCGCGTCGCCCACGGGCTCGCGGGCGGCATGGTGATCGCACCGGTCTTCGCCTACATCCAGCTGCTGTTCACCGGTCGGGCCCGAGTACGAGCATTCGGGTTCTTCCTGGCGACCACGGGCGCCGGGTCTCTCATCGCGCCGTTCGTCGCGGCATGGTCGGTCGAGGGCCTCGGCAACGACCCGGGCTGGCGCCTCACCGTCGGTTCTTCGGCGATTCTCGGGTCGATCGCTCTGGCGCTCGCGTTCACCGCGCTCCCCCGCGTCAACAGCGCGGTCGAGGGCCGGTTCGACGCGCTGGGCATGATCCTGTTCGGCGTCGTCTTCGTCGCGCTCCTCCTTCCCCTCATACAGTCGGATTCGGGCAATCTGCCGGCATGGGCTCCGTGGAGCTTCGCCGCGTGCCTGGCGGCGGCCCTCCTGTTCGCCCTCTGGCAGTGGCGCATCGAGAAGCACGGCGGGCTTCCGCTCTTGCGTCTCAGCCTGTTCAAGCTCCCCGAGTTCAGCTTCGGCCTCATCACCCTGGTGCTCGCCTTCGCGAGCTTCACCGCGTCGATCTTCATCGCCCTGACCACGCTCTGGGTCTGGGGGTTCGGGAACAGCGAGAGCTCCGCCGCACTCCTCCTCCTGCCGCTCTCCCTCGGCGGGGTCATCGGCGGCCTGCTCGCCGACCGGTTCCAGGCGCTCGTCGGCCGGTTCGCCGTGACGCTTTCGCTCGTCATACTGAGCCTCGGCAACACCGCGATCTGGCTCCTGGCGCAGGTGCCGGAGGTGAGCATGACGGCGTTCGCAGTGCCGTTCCTCGTCGCCGGCGCAGCTTCGGGTCTCTTCTTCGGCCCGATCAACGCATCGCTGCTCGCCCGCGTGCCCGAGATCGACGCGGGAAGCGCGGGCGGAGCCTCGGTCACACTGCAGCGCGTCGGCTCCGCGCTCGGCTCCTCGGTGGTCTTCATCGTGCTGATGATCCGCCCCGGTGTGAGCCCCGATGAGTTCGCACCGGAGGACTGGGTGGCCACCTCCATCAACGCGCTGCAGGTGCTCATGGTGTTCTCCGTCGCGGCGCTCGTGCTGAGCCTCGTGATCGACTACCTGACCCGCAACGAGACAGCGGTGCGAGAAGCTCTCAAGAAGTGACTCCGCAGAGATGATTCAGACCAGCAGGGGCTCGGTGCGCGGAGCTCGCAGGCCCCGCGCTTCGAAGCACCCGATCGACTCCGATGCCCGATTTCCCACCTCTTCCCAGACGCAGGAGCATGACATGACCGTTCGAATCGGCGTAATCGTCGGCAGCACACGACCCGGGCGCAAGGCCCTCGATGTGGCGCGTTGGGTGCACGCGCTCGGGAACGACCGCACCGATGCGGAGTTCGAACTCGTCGACATCGCGGACTTCAACCTTCCCAACTTCGACGAGTCGGGAGTTCCTTCATTCGGCGGAGGCTACGAGAAGCCGCACACCATCGCCTGGGCCGCAGAGATCGCACGATTCGACGGCTTCATCTTCGTGACCCCCGAGTACAACCACTCGGTTCCGGGCGCGCTCAAGAACGCGATCGACTTCCTGAATCCCGAGTGGAACAACAAGGCCGCGGCCTTCGTCAGCTACGGAGGCAGTGCCGGGGGCGCTCGCGCGATCGAGCATCTCCGCCTCATCCTCGCCGAGGTGCAAATGGCGACGGTGCGCACGAACATCGTGCTCCCGTTCGCATCCGAGTTCGCACCCGGCCTCACAGATTTCACTCCGGGCGACTACCAGTTGCCGTTCGTCAGCCAGATGTTCGACCAAGTGATCGCATGGTCTGGCGCGCTGAAACAGCTTCGAGTCGCCGCCAACGCGTGACGCAGGGCCGCGAAGGCGTGGCGCGATGCTGTCGTCGCGCGATCCACTCGTGATCGTTCGCGGTGGGAACCGCCGCTCTGCTCAGGCCGAAAGGGATTCGGCGTGCGCCAGCACCAGGTGCCTGAGCAGGCGGCGGGACCCGGCGACCTGCCTGTCGGTGATCTCGGCCCAGTCGGAGCCGAACACCACGCGCTGGTAGAGGATCCCGTCACCCATCGCCACTACGGCGTCGACGAGCTCATCGATATCGCCGGCGACGCCGGCTTCGATCAGCACGCTGCGGACGCGAGCGCGGTAGACATCCTGGTTCCTCCGCACGATCGCCGCGAGGCCGGGATTCGTGCGAGAGGAGACGTAGACCTCGGTGAGGAACACCGGCAGATCGGGAATCTCGTCCATCATCGCGGTGAAGTGCATCAGCAGATCCTCGACGCGCGGCACCTCGGCCATGTAGGTCTGCGACTGCTCCACGCACCACTCGAGCGCCGCCTCGAGCAGCGCGAGCAGGTTCGGGAAGTGATGTCGGAGGCTGCCTTGGCTGACGCCCGCCTCGGCCGTGACGGAGCGATAGGTGAGCTTGGAAAGACCGTCACGTGCGACGAGCCGTACCGCGGCCTCCACCAGGGCCTGACGGCCGTGTCCGTAGGGCAGCCGAGCCGACTCCTCAGATGCCGAAACGGATTCCGATCTCATCTCTGACACCTGTGTTCGCCTGCCTTTTCTCGGTTCACCTCTCGATGGTGCACCCCTCGACGCTCGCCCATTCGTCGGCCTCTACTCGAGTGCGGTGCAGAACAATAGTATCCACTTTCACCCGAAAACCATTGCATCTGCATGGTTTCATCGCACGGAAAGACACACGGCCCCTCAGGAAGAAAGACTGGATCCGCCGCCGGCGAAGCCGACAGATGGGCAGTAGCCGCCCCATTTGCGAATCGCCCGCACGTTCGGCAGGGCGACGCCGAGCCGACAGAACCGGGGGTACCGGGGGAAATCGCGAATGTGGCAGTAGTGGCCCGAAACGTCGAGGGTTCAGGGCGACTACTGCCACATTGCGGTCACGTCACACAGCCATCCAGCCATCCAGCCAGCCGGCCAACCGGCCATTCAGGCGAACGGTCAGACGGCCGAAGTCTACGTTCCGGCCTTGTGGCGCCGCCCCAGGTAGGTCGACAGCCCGACCGCAGCCAGCAGTGCCAGCCCGTTGAACACGTTCGACGCCCAGCCGCTCGCGCCCGAGAGCGTGAGCCCGCTCACCGAGATCGACACGAACACTGCGCCGATGATGGTGCCGATGACGTTGAAGAAGCCCGGGCGGATCGCGGTCGCGCCGAGGAACACGGCGGCGAGCGCCGGGAACAGCAGCGAGTTGCCGTCGGAGGCGGTGCCGCTGCCGGTGCGCGACAGCGCGATCACTCCGGCGAGGCCGGCGATGGTGCCCGCCACGATGAAGCTCCACCAGACGTTCTTCGTCACCGGAAGGCCGACGAGCTTCGCCGCCGTCGCATTCGAGCCGATCGCGTAGAGCGAGCGCCCGAAGGGCGTGTGGGTGAAGAAGTACCAGGCGATGGCCGCGACGGCGAGCGTGATGAAGAACACCATCGGGATCCCGAAGAACCGCGAGGAGCCGAAGCGTATGAGCGCCGGATCGACGCCGCTGATGATCGACTGGCCTCCCGTGTACCAGATCATGAGACCCGAGATCAGCATCGCCATGCCGAGCGTCGTGACGAATGGACTCATGCCGAGCTTCGTGACGAAGAACCCGTTCACGACCCCGACGAGCATGCCGACGAGGACGCAGATGATGATCACGAGCCACAGCGGAAGCCCGGCCTTGGCCATGAGGCCGGCGCAGAGCACCTGGCTCATCGCGGCGGTGGCGCCGAGCGAGAAGTCGAAGTAGCCGCAGACGAGCGGGAAGAGCGCTGCGACCGCGACGAGCGCGATCACGGCCTGACTGCCGAGGATCACGTTCACATTGTTCATCGTGGGGAACGCGCGCGACGACAGCGGGAAGAGCGCGAAGAAGACGAAGACGATGACCGTCAGCGCCGGCAACGCGTACGCTTCGAGCAGCTTGAGCCAGGTCGAGCGGCGAGGCAGGGCGATGGAGACGGTGTTCGTCGTCGTGGGTGGCGGTGGGGTTATGGTATTGGTCATTGCTGCGTCTCCGTAGTCGCATCTTGAATGGTTTTTTCTCGCAGCACGAGGCTGGTGAGCTCGTCGACATCGAGGTCGAAGGCGTTCACCTCATCTGAGATCTTGCCGCGGCTGAGCACGAGGGCGCGGTCGCAGAGGGCGTGGATCTCGCTGAGGTCGCTCGAGGCCACGATCACCGCGCAGCCGTCGGCGGCTGCGCTACGGATGACTTCGTAGATGTCGGCTCGGCTCATCACGTCGACGCCCTGGGTGGGCTCGTCGAGCAGGAGGAGCTTCGGGTGCCGCTGCATCCAGCGAGCGATCACCACCTTCTGCTGGTTGCCTCCCGACATCGACGAGAAGAGGGCCTCGGGGCCCGCGACCTTCACCCCGAACGAGTCGATGAGTTCTTCGGCCTTCCGGCGCTCTCGCCCGCGCGGCATGAGACCCGCGGTCCAGTTCTCGGTGAGCGTCGCGAGCGCGAGGTTCTCGGAGACCGTCTGGTCGGCGAATGCCGCCTCGCTCCCGCGATCCTCGGGCACCAGGGCGACCCCGGCCGTCATCGCATCGCCGATCGATGCCGGCGCGTAGGGGGTGCCCGCGAAGTCCATCGTTCCGCTCGTCGGCGCGTGCTCGCCGAAGATCATCTTGAGGATGCTCGAGCGACCGGAACCGACGAGGCCGGCGAGCCCGAGGATCTCGCCCCGGTGCACGGTGAAGTCGACACCTCGGATCGGGCCGCCGCGCAGGCCGGAGACGCTGAAAACGGGTTCGCGCTCCGTCTTCACCGCTTCGCCCGTGGGCCGCAGTGCTTTGACGAGCCCGCCGGCCATGATCTCGATGAGCTCGT
Source organism: Leucobacter soli (assembly GCA_040392345.1). GTDB lineage: Bacteria > Actinomycetota > Actinomycetes > Actinomycetales > Microbacteriaceae > Leucobacter > Leucobacter soli_B. Next base: position 36,324 of record JBEBWI010000001.1, read on the forward strand.
CCTCTGAGGGGGTGCGCTCGACGATGGTGCCGGCGACTCGGCCGTCGCGGTACACCGTGAAGTCGTCGGCGACGGCGAGCACCTCTCGCAGGCGGTGGCTCACGATGATGACGGTCTGCCCGAGTTCGGCGCGGCGCCGCACGCGCTCGAGCAGCAGCTCGGACTCGTGCGCCGCGAGCCGCGCGGTCGGCTCATCGAGCACGAGAAGGCGCTGACCGGGCTCATCCTGATCCTGGAGCGCGCGAGCGATCGCGACCATGGTCTGATCGGAGGGGCGGAGGTTGCGCACGGGGGTCTGCGGGTCGTGATTCAACTCGTACTGCGCGAGCAAGCCCGCCACGTGGGTGCGAAGGCGGCGCCAGTCGATGCCACCGGCGCGACGCGGATAGCCGTTGTCGAGGGCGAAGTTCTCTTCGATGGAGAGGTCTTCGAACAACCCGAGATCCTGATGCACGAAGCGCAGCCCGGCTTCCTGCGCGGTCGCCGGGGAGAAGCCCGAAAGGTCGTAACTCCGACCGAAGACCTCGACCTCACCCTGATCCGCGGTGTAGACACCCGCGAGGATCTTGATGGTGGTGCTCTTGCCCGAGCCGTTGCCTCCGAGCAGTGCGTGCACCGTGCCGCTGCGCACGTCGAGCGACACGTTGTTGAGCGCGCGGGTGCCCGCGAAGCTCTTGCTGAGGTGCTGGATGCTCAGGGCACGAGCCCCGCCCTGGGGCGGCGAGCCTGTGCTCGCCACCCCAGGGCTGGTGTTCGAAACGTGGGTCACTTACTTACCCCACGACTCGAGGAACGCCGCACGGAAGTCGATGGACCCCTCGTACCCGCCCGATGCCGGCATGTTGTGATCGGCGTCGATCACCTGGATCGACTGCCCGATGTAGGCGGCCTCCTGACCGTTGCGGATGCGGATGGCGGTGTCGATCGAGCCCCAGGCCTCCCAGTCCGTGCCGAGCGCGACCGTGGCGGTGATGCCGGGCTGGCCGTTGCGGATCATGTCGATCGCGCCCTCGCTGCCGAACGCACCGATCACGGTGAGCTGGTCGGCGAAGCCGGCCTGCTCGATCGCGGTGGCGAGACCGGTGACCAGGTAGCCGTCGGTCGGCACGATCAGCGTGTTGGCGTCGGGGTTGGCGAGCAGTGCGCTCGTGACCTTCTGCAGGTAGGAGTTGTCTGCGGTCTCGGGGTCGGAGATGTCGACGACCTCGAGGATCTCCCCGCCGCCGAGCGCGTCCAGCTGCGTTTCAAAGCTCTCGGTGATCCACGGGCCCCACACGTTCGTGGTGCTGTTGATGACGACCGCCTTCACCTCGCCGTCGTTCTTGCCGTAGGCGTAATCGGCCATCAGGCCGCCGAAGGTGTAGAAGAACGGAGGCATATCGGGCAGCCAGAGCCGCTCCGAATCCCAGACCTTCGGGTCGCAGTCGTCGACGCCGCCGCCACCGATGATGGTGACGCCCGCAGCGGCCGCTTCCTGGAAGGCCGCAGCTGCAGCGCCGCAGCCGATGCCGACGGGAACGAGCACGTCGGCGCCACCGGCGATCGCCTGGCGGATCGCGGTCGCGAAACCCTCGGGGTTGAGCTTGCCGTCGACGAGGTTGGCGTTCCAGCCCGCCGCTTCGGCAGCCTCGAGCATGGCCGCAGCCGGGGCGGCGCACGTCGGGTTCTGCTCACCGCACGACATCACGTAGAAGGTCAGACCGTCCTCGACCTCCGTTGCCTCGAGGTCGCTCAGATCGGAGCCGACACCCGCGAATGCGCGATCGAGCGCCTCCTCCGCCGAAGCGCTGATCGAGTTGTTGCTGCCGGAATCCTCCGCAGTGGTCGAATCGTCGGTGCCGCCGCTGCAGCTGGTGAGAGCGAGCGCGGCGAGCAGCATCGCAGAGATCGATGCCACGGCCTTTGTCTTGATCACAACTTGCCTCCTGTTGTCGACGACAGCGCTGCGATCGGTTCGGCCGCGCTGCCGTATGGCTCCGGTGCGGGAGCCGTGCCATTAGTCAAGACGCTCACGCCCCACCTTGACCAGCATGGCACGACGATGGAAGCCATCGACGCAACGCATGTGTGGCAACACCGCCATTCATAGATGCCTGCCATCGCGTTCGCGGGTATGCCTGCATCTGCCGCGCCGGTTAGCTTGGGTGGCATGACGATGACGCAACCGACCGCCGCCGAGCTCTTCTCGCTCGACGGAACCGTGGCTCTCGTGACCGGGGCGACCTCGGGTCTGGGTTTGGCGAGCGCCGAGCTCTTGGCCTCGGCCGGTGCGCGAACGGTGCTCAGCGGGCTCGCGGGCGAACGACCGGCCGAGGTCGCCGCGACGATCGCGGCACGCGGGCTGCCGATCGAGGGAGCCGTCTGCGACGTGACGTCGCTCGAAGAGCTGACGAGCCTCGTCGAGACCACGTTGGACCGATACGGCCGCATCGATACCGTCTTCTGCAACGCCGGCGCGGCGCTCGACACCGGCCCGCACACGACCAGCACCGACGAGCAGCTCGACCGGATGATCGATATCCACGTGCGCAGCGTGATCCGCCTCGCGAATCTCACGATCCCGCAGATGGCGCAGCGCGGCAGCGGCTCGTTCATCATCATGTCGAGCCTGTCGGGAGTGCGCGGCAACTCGCACATCGGCCTGTACGGTGTCACCAAGGCGGCGAACGCTCAGCTCGCGCGCAACCTCGCCGTGCAGTGGGGGGCGACCGGTGTGCGGGTCAACGCCATCTCCCCGGGTGTGATCGCGACCGAGTTCGCGAAACCGATCACCGAGGGCGCCGGCCGCGACGAGCGTCTGCGCAAGACCCCGATGCGCAGGTTCGGCGAACCGTCGCACGTCGCCGGCACGGTGCTCTATCTCGCTTCCGCAGCCGGGGGGTTCACCACCGGTCAGAACCTCATCGTCGACGGCGGAACCGTGGTGAGCGACTGACAGTGGATCGCGTCCCCGCACAGGGGCTCGCGCTCATGCGGCGCCTTCGCACGTCGATCTCAGGCGTCGGCGCCCTCCGAGTCGACTCCCTCAGCGTCGGCGGTCTCGAACTCGACGCGCTCCGCGGTCTTGCGCAGAATGCCGACCAGCCAGCGCAGCGCCGGGTCATCGTTCTTCGACGGGTGCCAGTGCACCGCTTCCACCAGCGTGCGATGACTCAGCGGCGTCTTCGCGACCGTGAGCCCGAGACGGGCCGAGAAGATCTCCGCGACGCGGGCCGGCACGAAGCCGTACATCTCCGTTCCCTCGATCATGTACGGAACGGGCAGGAAGCCGGGCACCTGCATCGCGACGCGCGGAGTCACCCCCGCTTCCACGAGCGCGTCGTTCGCCACCATGATGACGTCTTCGGAGAAGGTGACGTCGATGTAGGGCATCGCGGCGAGGTCTTCGAGCGTGAACTCGCCGTCCTTCAATCGGGGGTGGTCGGCGCTCACCAGGCAGACGAAGGTATCGGAGAACAGCGACTGGCGCTTCCCCGGCACCCCGCGGTTCGCCGATGCGACCACGACGTCTTTGCGCAGCAGATCGACCGGATCGACCTCGACCAGCGAGTCGAATTCCACCGAGGCGTTCGGCGCCTCCTCGGCGAGCACCCGCAGCAGCGGCGCCGTCATCACCGAGAGCGCGTAATCCGATGCGGCGATGCGGAACTGCCGATCGCTGGTGAGCGGATCGAACATGGGCCTCAGATTGAAGGTGCGGCCCACCTGGTTCACGGCTTCGCGAACGAACGGCTGAAGCTTTCTCGCGCGCTCGGTCAGTTCGAAGCTGCGGCCGGACCGTACGAGCAGGGGGTCGCCGATGATCGTGCGCAGCTTGGCGACCGAGCTGCTGACCGCGGGCTGGGTCATGCCGATCGCCTCGCCCGCCCGAGTGAGGTTGCGCTCTTCGAGCACAGCGTCGAGCACCACGATGAGGTTGATGTCGATGCCCCGTAGTTCGTCCATACTGGCGATCCCGCTTCCCTGCGTATCGTCTCCAGCATAGCCGGGCTCCGGGGCCTGGCTCGGGCGGGCAGGGATCACAGGCGGTCGGGCCCGTAGGTGCGGCGGGCGGGCGGCGCGGTATGGCCCGGGCTCGCCTGCTCCACGATGCGGTTCTCGATCGTGCCGAGCCCTTGAACCGTCATCGTGACGACATCGCCGACCTGCAGGGGCGGGATCACGAGCTCGCCGCCGGCGCGCGCCCAGCGCTCGGACAGAGCGCCCTGCGAGGCGGTGCCGGTCGCGAGCACGTCGCCCGCACCGACCCATGCGTCGCGCGAGGCGTGCACGAGCATCTCTTCGAACGACCACGACATGTTGCGCAGGTTGTCGGTGCCGACGACCTCGCCATTGATCGCGACCGACATGTCGAGCGCGTACCGATCGCCTTCCCGGTACTGCTCGAGCTCGTCGGGGGTCGTGATCCACGGCCCGAGCGTGTTCGCGAAGTCCTTGCCCTTCGAGGGCCCGAGACCGACGCTCATCTCGCGCCCCTGAACGTCTCGTGCGCTCCAGTCGTTGAGCAGGCAGAAGCCGGCGATGTGCTCGTGGGCCTCTTCGATGGGCACGTCGCGCACGGTGTGCTTGACGATCATTGCGACTTCGAGCTCGAAGTCGAGCTTCTGCGTGAACGGCGGCATGGGTATGTCGGCGCCGCTCGGCACCACCGACCACGGGTTCATGAACAGGAACTGGGGGGCCTCGTACCATGCGGGCGGCACGCTGCCGTCGCCTCCCTCGGTCTTCTTCATGCCCGCGATGTGCGCTTCGAACACGAGGAAGTCGCGCATCGCGCGGGGCTGCACCGGCACGGCGAGCCGTGCATTCTCGATCGGCAGCTTCTGCATGCGCCCGGCGCGCAGGTCGAGATCGCGACGCACCTGCTCGTCGGCGTTCAACAGGTCGAGGATCTCGGGATCGCCCGGAATGTCTTGCAGCCTGCCGTGCTGCACCCGCCCGGTGTGGACGATGCCGTTCGACTCGACGTAGCGCGCGTACTGCGCCATCTTAGAAGTCCAGGGTCTCGTAGAAGTCGCGCTGACGGGTCTCGAGCGCCGGGATCGCCTGGCCGAGCGCCCACTGCTCGAAGTGCGGGTAGGTGCCGTGCTTCTTGAACGCGTCTTCGTCGGTGTAGACCTCGAAGATGCGGAACACGTTCGGTTCCTCGGGGCTCTGGTAGGCCTGGTAGTAGAGGTTTCCGGGCTCCTCGCGCGAGGCGGGCGAGAGCTTCTCGAGGGCCGCGCGAACGGTCTCCTCCTCACCGGCGTTGGCGATCCAGGTGGCGCTGCAAACGAAAGCCATTTCGGGTTCCTTTCTCTGACTTCTTCGTCGGGTTGTTCCCGGCATCTCACACGCTACGACCGTAGCCGGGTTCCGACTACCGACCGGGAGCGATGGTTCCTATCGCCGCGATCGCCGGTCAGCGGCTGCGGGCGCGCGAGCGCGCACGCGCAGGCGGAATCTCCGGCACCTCCACCGTCGCACCGACGGCGCCGCTCAGCTCGCCGATGCGTTCGATGCGAAGCGTCACCGTGTCGCCCTCGCGCAGCGGCGCGGGTGTGCGCGAGCCGTTGCGGCCCCAGAGCTCTCCGAGGCAGCCGCCGTTGCCGGCCGTTCCCGACCCGAGCACGTCTCCGGGCACGACCCGCGAGTTCCGCGATGCGTACGCGACGAGTTCGCCGAACGGCCAGCCCATGTTCGAGAAGAGGTCGTGGCCGACCCGTTCTCCGTTGATCAGAGCTTCGAGCTCGAGCGGCAGGAACCCCTCTTCGTCGACGAGGTCGTCGAACTCGTCTGCCGTGACGATCCAGGGGCCGAGCGTGGTGCCGAAATCCTTCCCCTTGGCCGGGCCGAGACGCACCTGCATCTCGCGCGACTGCACGTCGCGCGCAGACCAGTCGTTCATGATGGTGTACCCGAAGATCGCCGCGGCGCCCTCGGCAGGGGTGAGGTTCGCTCCGTCGCGCGGTACGGCGCCGATGACCGCGGCGACCTCGAGCTCGAAGTCGAGCGCCTCGGTCTGAGGCGGCGTGACGCTGTCGCCGGGACCGAGCACTGAATGAGGATTCGTGAAGTAGAAGGTCGGGTACTGATACCAGGCCTCCGGCACTCCGCCCTTGCCGTCGACCGACACGGCGACCCCCTCGACGTGCTCCTCGAAGGCGACGAAGTCCCGAATCGAAGCCGGTACGAGCGGGGCGAGCAGCCGCACCGCCTCGACGGAGGGCGCTTCCCCTTCCGAGGAGGCGATGACGCGCCCGCCGAGCGCGAGTGCCGCATCCAGCCCTGAGGCCAGCAGCGATGCGACCGTGATGCCCTCGGGAAAGGCGACGACCCTGCCGTCGTGCACGAGCCCCTCGTGCACGACGCCGCGGTGCTCCCAGCGTGCGATACGCATATCTCCGCCTACTCCTCGATCAGGGCGACGGCGCGGGTCCATCCGGCCGAGGCGCCGCGCACCTTGGCCGGGAAGCATGCGACGGTGAAGCCGGAATCCGGCAGAGCATCGAGGCCCTGCAGCTTCTCGATCTGGCAGTAGCCGACATCGGCACCGGCCTTGTGCCCCTCCCACACGATCGACGGATCGCCGGTCTCCTCGAAGAGCTGCCGGTTGATGCTGACCGGCAGGTCCCAGCCCCACGCGTCGGTACCGACGACTCTGACGCCCTTGCCGGTCAGGTGCAGGGTCGCCTCGCGGCCGAAGCCGATGCCGGTGTCGATGTAATCGTCGCGCCCGTAGGCGGCCGAGGCGACGGTGTGCATGAGCACGATGTCGAAGGGCTGCAGCTCGTAGCCGATCTTCTCCAGCGCCTCATCGATGTCGGCGGGCGTGACCAGGTGACCGTTCGGCAGGTGCCGCAGATCGAGTTTCACCCCGGGCCTGAAGAACCAGTCGAGCGGCACCTCGTCGATCGTCCAGGCGCGCTCGCCGCCGTTCATGGTGGGGTGGTAGTGCCACGGCGCATCCACATGCGTGCCCGCGTGCGTCGTGATCGTGACGGTTTCGGCCGCGAGCCCCTGGCCATCGGGCAACTGCTCGGGCTCGATCCCGTACATCGCGTACATATCTTTCAGCCCGCCGATGTGATCCTTGTACTCGATCTTCGGCCGCAAGAACGGGGGATCGACGGGGATGACATCGTCGAGTGGCATCGAGAGGTCGATGAATCGCATAGGGGCTCCTTCGCTCGGTGCCTCTATCCTTCGCGTTCGGCGGCGGCGGCGACACCCGCTCCCGCAGATGCATGCCATCTGCCGTTCAGAGATCTGGCGGCGTACGCGAGGGCGATCCACGAACCGACCACGGTCGCGGTCACCACGAACGCGTAGGGGCCGGCACTGCGATCGCCCGCCACGCCGACGAGCGGTGCCGCAATACCGGCGAACACGAACTGCAGGGCCCCCATCACCGCGAGCGCCGTCCCGGCGAGGTGCCCGAGCTCGAGCAGAGCGAGCGAGGTGGCGGCGCCGAAGACGAATCCCATGCTGCCGCCGACGAGCAGCATCGAGGCGATCATGGTGAACGCGTTCACCGCGTCTGCCGCGACCGCGTAGAGCGCTACGAGGGCGCCGAGTGAGGCGATGGTCAGGCCGATCGAGATGAGCCTCGTGGGCTCGACCCTGAGAGCGAGTTTCGCAGCGATCGCGCTCGCGATCATCAGGCCGACGCCATCGGCCGCGAGCACGAGCGAGAACATGGCGGGGCTGAACCCCAGCATCGTCTGCAGGATGAACGGCGACGCCGAGACGTAGGCGAACACCGAAGCGAACCCCAAGCCGGCGATGAGGGAGGAGGCGACGAAGAGGCGGGAGCGGATCACCGCGGCGAGGCTGCCGACGAAGCTGCGCACCGAGGTCGCCGCGCGCCTCTCGGGCGGCAGCGTCTCGGGCAGGCCGAAGAGCGTCAGCGCGAGCGTGACCAGCGCGAGCAGCGCGAATGCCCAGAAGATCGACCGCCACCCGGTGAAGGTCAGCAGTTGCGCGCCGCCGACGGCGGCGACGATCGGTGCGACGCCGACGACCGCGCCCCACAGCGAGTACGCGCGCGTGAGCGGGCCACCGCTCAGCCGGTCGGAGAGCACCGCCCGCCCGAGGGCGAGGCCCGCGGCGCTCGTCAGCCCGAGCAGGCCGCACGCGAGGATGAGCACAGGAAGCGAGGTCGAGACCGCGCCCAGAACAGAGGCGAGCACCATGCCGACCCCGCCCGCGAGCAGCAGACCGCGTCGCCCCCGCGCGTCGGAGAGCGTGCCGAGCAGCAGCTGGCCGATCGCGACGCCGAACGTCGCCGCCGTGATGGTCAGCTGCACCCGGTCGGCACCGGCTCCGAACTCGGCGGCGAGCGCCGGCAGTGCCGGCAGCATCCCGTCGCTCGTGAACGGCCCCATCAGCGTGAGCGCGAGCACCGCGGCGATCATGCCTCCCGGCAGCGCGGCGTTCATCGCCGACGCGCTCGGCGCGCTCAGGCGTTTCGGCGACATGAGTCAACTTCCTCTTTTTCTTCTGCGGGCCCGCAACCGGGTGCTTCGCAGAGCTGTGGCTAGCCGAGCACCGAGCCGCCGCCGTCGACGACCAGGTTGACGCCCGTGATCCACGACGCTTCCTCCGATGCGAGGAACAGCGCGGCGTTCACGATGTCGTCGGGGCGCCCGACACGGCGCATGGGGATGCGATCCCAGGTCTCTTTGAGCGGCTGCGGCGGGTCGTTGACGAGGAACGCGGTCGCCTCGGTCTCGATGAAGCCCGGGGAGATGCACACCGCGCGGATGCCGAACGGGCCGCCCTCGACGGCGAGCTGCTGCGTGAGATTGATCACACCGCCCTTGGCGGTGCCGTGCACGTTCTGCGGAATGAACTCGACGCCGCGAATGCCGGCGATCGAACCGATGTTGATGATCGTGCCGCGGGAGGCCTTCAGGTGGGGCCAGGCGTAGTGCACGGCGTAGAAGACGAGATTGAGCTCGAGGTTGATGTTCTTCTGCCAATCCTCGATCGGAAGCTCATCGATCGTGCGGAACGGAGCCTGCCAGCCCGCATTGTTGTAGAGCACGTCGATCGCGCCGTAGGTCAGGACGGCGTCGTCGATCCACTGCGATACCTGCTGCGGGTCGCCTGCGTCGACCGTGAAGCCGGTGATCTCGCCGCCCTCGGCCCTGATCTCTGCCACCACCCCGTCGAGCGCGGCGGCGTTCAGGTCGCACCCGACGACCTTCGCGCCCTCTTCCGCGAATCGCTTCGCAGCCTGCTTGCCCATGCCCGCGCCGATGCCGCTGATGAGCACGACCTTGCCGTCATAACGTCCCATGATTCTCCTCCTCGAGTGCTTCCATCGTGCCGGGTGACGGCGCTCCCGCGCTGTCACTATTTCTCATGCGTGGTATTCGAAACACCGGTTGACCGGCGTCGCGGCACGGGTCAAGCCGGGTCTTCGGCGAGGCTCCAGGGCGAGCGGGCGCCGGTCGCCGTGAGGCAGTTGAACATCTGCAGCCCCTGCAGCATGCCCGAGTGCAGGCGAAGCACCTGCGTCGAGACGCAGGTGGCGGGCATCTCGCGGATCACGCTCTTGCCGCTTCGCCAGTCGCCGACGAGGGTGCGATGGTGCTGGTCGATCATCTCACGCGGCACGAAGCACGACTCGTTCGCATCCCGCACCACATAGGGCGAGGTGAACCCGGGCACGAGGCCCGTCACCACCACGATGCCCTGCGCCTCGTCGATCGCCACGATGCGCGCGTGGGGATCCTTGGGGCGCACCGGCATGAGCCCCGCCTTCATCGACGCCTTCGGGCGATCGGGGCCGCCGCGCAGCTGACCCGTCATCAGCAGGTCGAGATAATCGGGATCCTCGAACACGACTCCGCCGAGTTCCATGAGCAGGCAGTCGTCGGAGGGCTCAGGGCCGCTGAGCGAATCGTTGAAGACCGCGCGACCGAGATGCTCCAGCTCTTCGCGGCTGGCTCGTCCGCTCTCGGGAATCTCGCTGGTCCACCCGGCCGGGTACTCGCCGATCTCCTCGGCGAGCATGACGAAGCCGCCCTCCGCCCGCGCTCGCACATGGTAGAGCTCGGCCTCGGCCACTCGCTCATTCTCGATCTTCAGCCGCGCCCAGAACGTCACCGGCTGCCCGCCCTCGTCGAGGTTCGCGGTCACCACGATCTGCCCGAGCACCGGGTCTTCGATGTACTGCCCGACGCGATTGATGCCCGTCACGAGGCGCCAGCTCGGCAGCATGTTCGGCGCGCCGGGCACCGAGTTCGTCGTCACGGCGTATTGATCCGCCCACGGGACGAGGCTCGGGTCGGATTCGACCATGGATTTCAGCAGCACATCTGCGAACTGACGCATCGCAGGATCCTCTCTCTGAGATGCCGCACCCTCTTCGGTGCTCCCGGCATCGACCTCATGCAAGGCTCGTGCATGCGGATCAAAAAGTCGAATCATAATTCTGATTCTTTATATTCGATACACTGATGGTCCAGACGGCTGCGAGACGGAGAAGGTCTGACAGACTGTGAATGTGTCAACTGCGCAGACGGGGTTCACCCCTCCCACACAGGCGCGTTCGCGGCGAACGCTCGAGCGCATACTGAGCGCGGGTGCCGATGTGCTCCGCACCCGGGGCGCCGAAGGCTTCTCGATCGCCGAGGTGTGCCAGCGCGCCCAGGTTTCGTCGGGCGCCCTCTACTCGCGGTTCGACGGCAAGGACTCGCTGCTGCTCGCGATCCACTCGCACACGCTCGAGCAGATCAACCGCGAGGTCATCGAGATGTACCAGCCCGGCCCCCGATGGGACGGGCTGTCTCCCGAGGCGACCATCGACCTCGCCGTGCACCTCCTCGTCGAGCACTACATGGAGCACGCAGACATACTCGGCGTATTCGTGCTCATGACGGCGACCGACCGCAGACTTCGCCTCAACACCCAGGAGGCCGCGGAGAAGATGGTCTCGAGCTTTCGCGACCGGCTTCTCGTGCACGCCGACGCGTTTCCCCACCCCGACCCGTCGACGGCGATCGATGCCGTGTTCGCGCTCTCCTTCGAGTCGCTGGCCCACCACGTGGCGTTCGGTCGCGAGTTCTGGAACCACGACGCGCACCCTATGGCGGAGACGGCGCACATTCTCCCCCGTCTCGCCCGCCTGCACCTCCTCACGCCGCCCGACAACGCGAGCTGAGAAGGCTCAGGCGGCATCGAGCCGAGCCGCGCGTCGGGCCCGCTGCACCGCCGGATCGGGCACCGGGGCCGCGTCGAGCAACGCCTGGGTGTAAGGATCAGTCGGTCGGGATGTCACAGCGGCGCCCTCGCCGAACTCGACCATCTCACCCCGACGAAGCACCGCGACCCGGTGGCACAGGCGGCGCACCACCGAGAGGTCGTGCGAGATGAACAGGTACGCCACCCCGGTCTCGGCCTGCAGTTCGAGCAGGAGATCGATGATGTGCGATTGCGTGGTCAGGTCGAGCGCGGACAGCGCCTCATCGCAGATGATCAGGCGCGGTCGCCGAATGATCGCCCTCGCGATCGCGACGCGCTGCCGCTGCCCGCCGGAGAACTCGTGCGGATACCGGTCGATCGCATCTGCCGGCAAATGCACGCGCTCGAGCGCATCGAGCACCTCCGCGCGCGCCTGAGCCGCAGAGTCGCGCGACGCGATGAGCGGCTCCGCCAAGATGTCGCCGACCCTGAGCCCGGGGTTCAGAGAGCCGTAGGGGTCTTGAAAGACCACCTGGAGTTCCGAGGCGAGTGCGCGCCGGTCGCGCGTTCGAAGATTCGTGATCTCACGGCCGCCCAGGCGAATGCTCCCGGAGCTCGGCTCGACGAGCCCCAGAATCGCCCTTCCGAGCGTGGACTTGCCCGAGCCCGATTCCCCGACCAGCCCGACGGCCTCACCGGCACGAACATCGAGCGACACCCGCTCGAGCGCGGTGAAGCGCTTTCGTCCGGCACGACCGCGGAACTCGACGCGCAGGTCGTGCACCTCGAGCAGCGGTTCCTTCCTCGATTCGATGTCACGCATCACGAACGACCTTCCCCTCCGGCGACTCGTATGCTTCACGCGGATCCGCCTCGGCCAGCGTCGAGGCGAGCAGGCCGCGCGTGTACTCGGCGCGCGGGGCGGCATACACCTCATCGATCTGCCCCGCCTCGACGACGGCGCCCTGATGCAGCACCACCACACGATCGCAGATATCCGCGGCAACCCCGAGGTCGTGCGTCACGAGAAGCATCGCCAACCCTCTGGTCTGCTGCAATGAACGCAGCAGGTCGAGCACCTCGGCCTGCACGGTGACGTCGAGCGCCGTGGTCGGCTCGTCGGCGATCAGGAGCACCGGGTCCATCGACAGCGCCCCGGCGATGAGCACGCGCTGCGCCATGCCGCCGGAGATCTCGTGGGGGTAGGAGCGCATCACCTTCTCGGGGTCGTTGATTCGCACCGCCCCGAGCAGTTCGATCGCCCGCTCCCGGGCCGCTGCCCGAGAGAACCCGCGCACCACCCGCAGAGGCTCGGTCAGCTGGAAGCCGATCGTGAACGAGGGGTCGAGATTCGGGATGGGATCCTGCGGCACGTATGCGATGCCGTCGGTCAAGACCCTCCGCGCCTGGCGTCGGCTGAGCCCGACCAGCTGCTGACCCCGGAACCGGATGCTCCCACCCGAGATCCGCGCGACCTCGGGAAGCAGCCCGGCGATCGAGAAGGCGATCTGCGATTTGCCCGAGCCCGACTCGCCGACGAGTCCGACGACCTCACCCTCGCGCACGCTGAGGCTCACCCCGCGCACGACGGCCAGCGCTCCTCCGTGCGGGTCCGGGTACTCCACGGTCAGGTTGCGAACATCGAGAAACGCCTCATCGCCGACCTCCTCGAGCGAGCCGCCGTGCCCCGTGTCGTGCACCTCGGCGAGAAGCGCGCGACGGCCCCGCACCCGTGGCGGCGCACCCCGCGGGTCGAGCGCATCGCGCAGCGCGTTGCCGAGAACGATGAGCGATGCGGTCATGAGGCCGAGGAACAGTGCGGGCCAGAGCATGAGCTGCGGGGCGGTGTAGACGAGGGCGAAACTGTCGGCCAGCATGCCGCCCCACGTCACCGTGCCGCTTCCCAGCCCGAGGAAGTTCAGCGCAGCCTGCACGCCGACCGCCATGCCCGCCACCATCATCGCCTGAATGATCAGAGGCGCGCGAACGGCGCGGAGCAGGTGCCTTCCGAGAATGCGCGCGTCAGACAGCCCCGAGACCTTGGCCGCCTCCACGAAGGGTTCCGCGGCGACATCGCGCACGGTGGAGCGCACGAGCTGGTGGATCATCGGTGAGATCAGCAGACCGAACACCGCCATGATGATCAGGATCGACGGGCCGACCACGGCGCGCAGCGCGAGCAGCACGACCAGGGCGGGGAGCGCCATCATGAGCGAGGCCGCCCACGAGGAGACGGTATCGATGGGCCCTGCGAAGTAGCCGGCGAGCAAGCCGCTGGCGCCTCCGACGACCAGCGAGATCGCGAGCACCAGCGCGGCGCCTGCCAGCGTCAAGCGCCCGCCGTGCAGCAGGCGCGACCAGATGTCCCTGCCGATCTCGTCGGTGCCCAGCGGGTGGGCGAGGCTCGGCCCCTGCAGCGCGTTCGAGAGATCGGTCGCGGTCGGGCTGATCGAGGTGAACAGATCTGCGAACACCACGAGAAGCGCGATGACGAGCACAATGACCGCGGAGATCACCGCGAGCGGGTTGCGAAGCAGGCGGTGCAGCGCGGAGTCCTTGTGCTGGCGTCGCGTCAGGAGCAGCTCCGTTGTTGGCGCGTTCATCGGGTCTTCACCTTCGGGTTGAGCCAGGCGTTCGCCAGGTCGAGCAGCAGATTGACGATGACGACCATCGTGACCATCAGCGTGACCACTCCCATGACCATCGGGATGTCGCCGCTGGCGGTCGACGACACCGCCAGCCGCCCGATCCCGGGGAGCGCGAAGATCTCCTCGACCACCACCGCGCCGGAGAGCATCCCGACGAACTGCAGCGAGAGCACCGTCAGTGCGGCCGGAGCGGCGTTGCGCAGCAGGTGGATCAGCAGCAGACGACGTGGCGGGATGGCGCGACTTCGCAGCGTGCGCACGTACTCCCGATGCCCCAGGTCGATCATGGCGCTGCGCAACTGCATCGCGGCACCCGAGATTCCCGCGATCGAGATCGCCGCCACCGGAAGCATGAGAGACGAGGCCCACCCCAGCAGATCCTGGTCGGGCCGCACGTACCCGGTGGCCGGGAACCACCGAAGCGTCACTGCGAAAACCGTGATCAGCACCAGTGCCACCCAGAACCCGGGCAGCGCGGTGCCGAACACGGCGACCACCTGAAGCAGCCGATCGACCCACCCGCGCTTGACCGCGGCGGTGACACCGAGCACCACGGCGAGCAGACCGGAGACCACGATCGAGATCAGCACGATCGAGAGCGTCACCCCGGCGCGCTGCATGACGGCATCGGCGACCTCCTGCTGAGTGAGATAGGAGGTCCCGAGATCGCCCCGCAGCGCGCCGAGCACCCACTGCTGGAACTGCACGGGGATCGGCTGGTCGAGCCCCAACTCGGCCATCTTCGCCTGCACCTGGTCTTCTGTGGCGTTTCCGCCGAGAATCGTGCGCGCCACATTCGCCCCGCTCAACGACAGCATCACGAAGACGATGCTGACGGTCGCCACGAGCAGCACGACACCGGCTCCGAGCCGTTTGGCGAGATAGACGAACATGCGGGCTTCCAATCAGAGAGCTGCGAGCTTCTGCGCGCGATTACTTCGCCGGGGAGAAGTTGTAGATCGACGGCACCTGAGCCTGCGGCTGCAGCGCGACCGTCACGGAATCATCGCTCAGGTACACGCCGTCCTCGCGGAAGAACGGTGCGATCCACGCTTCTTCGACCAGGTGTTCGTTCAGCGATTGGAACGCCGCCGCCTGATCCGCATCGGTCGAAGTACGAATGGCTTCGAGCAACGAGGCAACCTCGTCGTCCGAGGAGTGGAAGGGGTTGAAGGCCGCCTCGGGCAGCACGTACTGCGCCACCGACTGCCACGCCGTGCCTTGGTAGTTCGAGTTCAGAGCGATCGCGTAGCCGCCCGACATCGTCTTGCCGATCATGTCGGGAATCGGCAGCGCCTCGAGCGTGACACGGATGCCCACGGCCTGGAGCTGCTCGGTTACGGCCGCGAACAGCGATTCGCCGAAGATCACACTGAAATCGGGCAGTGTCACCTCGAATCCCTCGGCGTATCCAGCCGCCGCGAGCAGTTCTTCGGCCCGTTCCGGGTCGTAAGGGTATGCGCCATCGAGATCGGCGACGAATGCCTCGGAATCCTCACCGAACAGCTGCGAGGTCGCGACGCCCCGGCCTTCGCGAAGCGTGCTGAGCAGTGCCTCGCCGTCGATCGCGTAGTTGACCGCCTGCCGCACCCTGACATCGCCGAGAGCCGGCACGACCGCTCCCTCGCGGTCGAAGATCACGAGTCCGGTGAAGTTGAGCAGCTGCGTGTGCACGTTGAGCCCGCTCGATTCTGCCTCGGCGATCTGCGGAATCTCGACCATCGTGGCCTGGATCTGGCCCGACCGGATCGCGTTCATGCGCGCCGTCACGTCTTCGAGCGTCTTGATGACGATGGTGTCGTAGAGCGCGAGGTCTGGATCCCAGTAGTCGGGATTCGCCGTATACGTGTAGGTGTCGCCCGCGAGGGTGTTCGCCGCGTCGAGCACATACGGCCCGCTTCCCACCGGCGTCGTGGCCAGCGTGTCCGAATCGAGCGCACCAGGGCTCACGATCGTGCCGACGGTTCCCGAGAGCGCTACCAGCAGGCCCGGGTCCGGAGCGCTGAGGGCGATCTCGACGGTGTCGTCATCGACGGCGGTGACCGCTTCCACACTCGCGAGCGAGGACGCCTGCGGGCCGTTCGCGTCGCGGGTGCGCAACAGATTCTCGACCACGGCCTCGGCGTTGAACGCCACCCCATCGGTGAACGAGACTTCGTCGCGCAGTTCGAGCGTCAGCGTGGTCAACGAGTCGTCGTAGTTCCATTCCGTGGCCAGCATCGGCACCAGCTCGAGGTCGGCGGTGCGCCGGATGAGCGTGTCGTACACGGGTTGAAGGTACTGGTCCAGGCTGCCCGACGTCACCGTGGCGGGGTCGAAGCCGGGAAGCGCCGACGGATTCGCGATCGTCAGCGTTTCGGTCTCGGCACCGGTGCCCGTCTGACCCGCGCAACCGCTGAGCATCAGGGTGGCTGCGACGATTGCAACGGCGCCTGATTTCATTCTTCTCTGACCGGACATCTTCGTCCTCTCTACTCTCTCGTCATCGGGAAGGTCGTCGTAACGGGATGCGGATGAGCACACACTTCCGTGTCGACCACCACAAACAATAACCACAATTCTGATTCTGTTGTAGTGTTGCCGCAGATACGAACCATGAGCTTCAGCCATACCCGCGAGGAGTCGGTTTGGCGCACGCTCGAAGGTGGCGAGCGAGCGCGGAATAGACTGAGGCACCATCGACTCCCCAGGGAAAGGCGAAGAGGCTTGGCGAAGGCGAGGATCGATCTCAACCTGCTCGGGCCGCTCCGAGTGCTGCTCGAAGAAGCGAACGTCACCCGAGCCGGCGCGCGACTCGACATGCCGCAATCCTCCGCGAGCGCCATCCTCGCCCGGCTTCGCGCGGCACTCGACGACGAGCTGCTGGTGCAGGTCGGGCGCGATTTCGAGCTGACCCCGTTCGCACGCCGCCTGCTCCCTCGCCTGCAGCACGCCCTCCCCCTCGTCGAGCAGTCGCTCGGCAGGGAAGAGGTCTTCGACCCTGCCACCTCGACACGCAGCTTCACAGTCACCTTCTCCGACCACGCGATCATCGAGTGGAAGCCGGCGATCACCGCTGTGCTCGACCGCGCGCCGGGGTTGCGCGTGCAGTTCGAACAGCTGCCGACCTGGCAGGAGCACGCTCGCAAGAATCCGATCCGGTCCGATTTCTTCGCGGTGCCGCCCGAGCTCGCACCCGAAGGCATGGTCAGGGGCGCGCTCCTGCAGGATCACTACGTGTGCGTCATCGATCGCTCGCACCCGGGGCTCGTCGAGGGAGCGATCTCCCTCGACGGGTTCATGAGCTTCCCGCATGTCCGCACCGACTTCGGCACCGCGCACATCTCGGCCGTCGAGCAACGGCTCAATGCCCTGCACCTGTTTCCCGAGTACCGCGCAGCAGCATCCACCGTGCTCGCTCTGCCTTCGATGGTGGTCGGCACCCGGCTCATCGCGACGATGCCGTCGCGACTGGCCGAACTGGTGCGCGATCGGGGCAGCACCGTGGTCGCCCCCACGCCGTTCGGAGAGGTGCTCCTGTACGAGCAGTTGGGCTGGCATCAGTCGCGGAACCAGGATCCCGGACATCGTTGGTTCAGGGAGGCGTTGATCGAGGCCTGGGAGACGCAGCGCTCCCGCGTGGCGGAAGGGATCCGGTAATGGGCGATCTCAAGGGCGTCGACGCGAATCTCATCGTCGTGCTCGACGCAGTGCTGCGCGAGCGCAATCTGACGCATGCCGGCCACTCGCTCGGAGTGACCCAATCTGCCGTCAGCAACTCGGTCAAGAAGCTGCGCGCGGCACTCGACGACCGTCTGCTCGTGCGCTCGGGCCGCCAGTTCGAGCTCACCCCGAAGGCGGCAGCACTGCAGCCGCAGGTCGCCGAGGCACTGCTGCAGATCGACCGCGCGCTCGGTCTGCACGCACCGTTCGACCCGCTGGAGATGCCCCGCCGGTTCTACATCGCGACATCGGAGTATGCGATGGCGACCCTCACCGGCCCGCTCATGCAGGTGCTCGACGTCGAAGCTCCCGATGTGTCGGTCGACTTCAGCCCACTGCCCCCGATGCATCCCGGCATCGGCCCGGCGGACCTGCTGAAATACGACCTCATGATCGCGGGAACGGGCAGCGGCCTGTTCGGCAAACGGCAAGCCCTGTACTCCGACGAGCTCGTCTGCGTCGTGAGTCGCGACAACCCGTGGCTGCGCGACGGCGCGCTGACCATCGAGGATCTCTCGTCGATGCGGCACGTGGTGGCACCGCAAGGGCCGGCGGAGAACGCGCCGGACCCGATGCTCAGGCTCGCAGAGCTCGGCGTGGAGGCGCATGCGGCGATCTCGATCGGCAACTTCGTGCCGGTGCCCGCCATCATCTCGGGGACCCCACTCGTCGGCTTCGTGCCGCGGCGGCTGGCCGAGCAGTACGCGGCGCCGCTCGACCTGGTGATCGCCGACACGCCCCTCACGACTCCGATCGTCGTGGAATCCGCCTATTGGCACCCGTCCAAGACGGGCGACCCCGCTGTGCAGTGGCTGCTCACGGTGCTGCGCAGAACCGCGGAACTGATCGAGTTCGGAACCCAGGAGTGGCCGTAGTAGAACGGTGAACGGGTTCGTCGGCTCCAACACGAAGCCGACGAACCCGTTCACCGTTCCAATCGCCGCCGCGAAGCGGCGCGCACCGGTATCAGTACCGATGCTCCTCCTCGAAGCTCGCGTAGGGCGCCGGAGGCGCCGGCTCGTTCACATACACGCGATCCTGCGCATACATCCAGTACGTCGTCGGCGGCTTGTCGGGCAGGAACTCATCGGGCATCGGAGGCGCCCCGTGCTCCATCGAGTTCTCGGTCCACGGCGTGCCGTACGGGGTCATGAACAGCCCATAGACGTGCAGATGCCAGATCTTCCACACCCCGTTCTCGCGAATGAAGTCCACACCGTACTTGCACCACGCCCAGAACGCCTCGTTCGAGTCGCTGACGAACGACATCGATTCGAGGCCCGGCGAGATCCAGGTCCCTCTCGCGGTCTGCAGATCATCGGCGACCTCGACGACCTGGGTCGTCATGAGGTGCATGTGCATCTTGCCCTTCATATCCCCGTCGGTCCAGACATGGAACCCGGGGTACAGTCGGCGCAGGCTCTCCGGCCCCTCGTACACCCCCCACATCATCTCCGCGCTCACATCATCGCGCGACATCGCGAAGAGGTCGAGGCACTCCTCATGCATGTTCGCGGTATGCCAGTACGAATACCGGCCCATCAGATTCTCGATGTCACGGGTGGCTTCGAGCTTCGCGAGTCGAGCCTCCGTGGAGAGTTCAACCGTGGTGTTCGTCATGCGTTTCCTTTCTCTGAAATCTCTGCGGCGAGGTCTGCGCGCGCTCCCACGAGACGCATCTCCCGCCGTTCCCGCTGCTCCTGCGGATCGGGGCTGAGGATCGCCGACACGAGTCGGCGGGTGTACGGATCCTGCGGCGAGCGCATGACCTGGTCCGCAGGCCCCGTCTCGACCAGCTCGCCACGATGCAGCACCGCGAAGTCATCCGCGATGAACTGCACGACCTCGAGGTTGTGCCCGATGAACAGGTACGAGATGTCGAGCGTGTCCTGCAGATCGCGCAGCAGGTTCAGCACCTGCGCCTGCACCGAGAGGTCGAGCGCGCTCACCGCCTCGTCGCAGATCACGAGTCGTGGGGAGCTCATGAGCGATCGGGCGATCGCGATGCGCTGCCGCTGGCCTCCGGAGAAGCCCGACACGAACCTCTTGCCCGCCGAGGCCGGCAGGCCGACTCGATCCAGCATCTCCGCACTGCGCACCCGGGCGTCCTTGCGCCTCCAGCCCTGAGCCTCGAGCGGTTCCGTCAGGATCTCCTCGATCGTCACTGCGGGGTTGAGCGAGCTGTACGGGTCTTGGAACACCACCTGCAGGTCGGCGGCGACGGCGCGACGACCGCGCCGGTCGAGCTGGCCGATCTCCCGTCCGTCCAAGCGGATGCTGCCGCCCAGCACGGGGGCGAGGCCCACGATCGCGCGACCGATCGTGGATTTCCCCGACCCGGACTCGCCGACGAGCCCCAGCGTCTTCCCCTGCTCGATCCTGAAGGAGACGTCCCGCACGATCTGCGTGGTCTTGCGTCCCCTCCCATAGCCGACGTCGAGATGCTCGACTTCCAGTACCGGTGCGGTCATCGCGCACCTCCCCTCACCAGATCCCGGCTCCAGATGTCGCGCTCCACCTGATCCACTCGCAGGCAACGGCTCGTTCCGCCGTCCGGCGACTGCACCAGCGGCACGGGCCCCTGCCCGCACACCTCGACCGCGAGTGGGCATCGGGATTGGAACCTGCAGCCGGTAGACCATTCGCTCGGCAGCGGAATCGTGCCCGGAATCGACGGCAGCCGAGTCGCACCGCCGGCGACTCCACTGGGATTCGAAGCCAGCAGCCCGGCGGTGTACGGGTGCGCCGGGCGATGGAACAACGCATCGGTCGCGGACTGCTCGACCACCTGCCCCGCATACATCACGACCGCTCGATCGCACAGGTCGGAGACCACGCCCCAGTCGTGGGTCACGATGAGGATCGAGAGGCCCTCGCTCGCACGCAGCTCTCGAAGCAGGTCCAGCACCTCCGCCTGCACGGTGACGTCGAGAGCGGTCGTCGGCTCGTCTGCGATCAGGAGCTTCGGCGATCCGGCCAGCGCTCGAGCGATGGCGATCCGCTGCGCCATGCCACCCGATATCTCGTGCGGGTACAGCCGGAGCACCCGCTCGGGGTCGGGGAATCGCACCCGCGCCAGCAGCTCGCGAGCGCGCGCTCGAGCCTCACGCCGCCCCGACCCGGTGTGCAGGCGGACTGCGTCCGTGAGCGTCGTGCCGATGCGTTGCGTAGGATCGAGCGCCACGAGCGGTTCCTGCGACACGAAGGCGAACGAGGTGCCGCGCAACTCCCGCAGCTCCCCGACGGTCGCCGTGGTGAGCTCGACGCCCTCGAAGCTCACGGCGCCGCCGCTCACGCCGCCGCCGCGCAGCAGCCCGAGCACCGCTCGCGCGAGTGTGGATTTGCCGCAGCCCGACTCGCCGACCAGTCCGACGATCTCTCCGGCGGCGATCTCGAAGCTCACACCGTCGACCACGGTCTGACCCTGCTCGACGCTTCCGTACTCGACCGAGAGTTCCCGCACCGAGAGCAACGAGGAACTCTCGGGCGCTGCGCCCGCGGCGTCGCCGGGGCTCCTGCGGCGCCTGATGCGGCTCGGTCGGGACGGCGTTCTCGCCCAGCGGGCCACCGAGGCGTCACGGATCGTGTCGCCCAGCAGGCCCAGGCAGAGCACCGTCACCCCCAGCACCCCGCCGGCCGCGAGCAGCAGGGCCGGGTTCTGCCGCGTGATCTGCGCGCCCTCGGCGATCAGCGTGCCCCAGGAGGGGTCGGGCGCGGAGACGCCGAACCCGAGGTATGCGAGCCCCGACACGAAGATCAGGCCCATCGACGCGATGAGCGAGGCTTGCACGAGCACCGAGCCGACCAGTCGCGGCAGGATGTGCCGGAAGACGATGCGGGTGTCGGAGAAGCCGGCGACGCGCGCGGCATCGATGAACAGTTCGGACCGGATCGCGATCGCGTTCGCGCGAATGATGCGGATCAACGGCGGCACCAGCAGGAGCCCGAGTGCGAGATATCCCATGATGACCTGATTGCCGAAGACGGCGAGCACGAGCAGCACGATGACCATCGAGGGGAGCGCCAGGCCGATATCGACGATGCGCATCAGGAACTGGTCGATGCGGCCCCCACGGTACCCGGCCACCATGCCGAGGGGCACGCCGACCACCAGCGCGGTGCACGCGACGAGCAGCGCGGCGCCCAAGTCCGGGCGTCCGCCGTACAGCAGTCGGGAGAGCACGTCGCGCCCCAGCTGATCGGTACCGAGCCAGTGCTCGGCGCTCGGGCCGGCGAGACTGTTCGCCAGGTCGTTCGCGAGCGGGTCGTAGGGCGCCCAGACGCCGGCTCCCAGCACGGCGATGACGATGACCGCGAGCACGATCGCGGCGATCACCGGCACGGGCTTCATCAGTGCCGCGACGAATGCGCTGCGGGGCTTCGCCGGATGCGGGACGGCGAGCACGCTGGTGTGAGTGGTCATGACTGCCTCGCTTTCGGGTTCAGTAGGCCGTAGGCGACATCGACGAGGAGGTTGACGATCACCACTCCGATGCAGAAGTAGAGGGTGACGCCGAGCAGCACCGGAATGTCGTGCCGCTCCGTCGACCCGACGGCGAGCCCACCGAGACCGGGCATCGCGAACACCGTCTCCACGAGCACCGTGCCGCCGAGCACCCCGATGAAGAAGATGCCGATCGCGGTGACCACCGGAATGGCGGCGTTCCGCAGCGCGTGGCGGTAGATGATCCGCGACTCCGACCAGCCCTCCGACCGGAGCACATCGATGAAGTCCCGCGTCAGCACATCGGCCATCGCATCGCGCGTGTTCTTCGCGATCATGGTGATGCCGCCGACCGCCAGAGTGATCACCGGAAGGGCGATGCTCAACAACCATCGACTCGGCGAATCCGCGAATGCGACGTAGCCCGTGGCGGGGAACCAGCTCAACCGCACAGAGAACAGCGCGACGAGCACCAGTCCCAGCCAGTAGTTCGGGATCGCGAAGCCGAGCATCGAGAGCGCGTCGGTGAAGCGGCCGAGCGCACCCCCGCGCACCGCCGAGTAGGTGCCGAGCGCGATGCCGAGCACCGAGCTCACCAGCGTGGCGCCCACCACCAATGAGAGGGTTACGGGCAGCCGCGAGTTCAACTGCGCCAGCACCGGCGTCTTACTGCTCATCGAGGTGCCGAGATCGCCGCTCAGTGCCGCGGTCAGCCAGTTCCAGTACTGCACGTACCAGGGCTGGTCGAGGCCGAGGGAGAGTCGCACCGCCTCGAGTTGAGCTTCGGTCGCCTGCGGGCCGAGGATGGAGCGGGCCGGATCGCCGGGCGTGAGCCCGAGCAGCACGAAGGCCAGCAGCGAAACGATGACGAGCAGCGGCACCGCCCACAACAGGCGACGGATGACGAGCGTCAGCATCGCGAATCCGGCGAGGGATCTGGATGGAGCATCTGAACGATTCCTTTCGCAGCGGCACCATCGCCGCAGTGCCCACAAGCTACCAAGGAAGCGAACGGGCGAGACATTCACGCAGGGCATACCTGCATCTGCACGCATGAATACGGAGGCGTGATCCACGGTGCCGCGAAGTCGCGGCCGCGATCCGTCGCTCGACGGGCATGCGACAGGCATGAAGGCGCGCAATAGCACGTATGAGATCCAGTGCTTAGTCGATAGCGAACGGAGAAATCTAGGCTGAACCCGCCAGAGCTCGCAAGAGCCCCGGCGCGCACCGTCGGCGGTTCCTCGCACCGGTGCGCACGGCTGCACACGGATACAGACAAGGAAGTCTCATATGTTTGATGCACGAACATCGCCCGGCCGTCGCCCGGGAATCCGGCCTCGATTCGCGCGCTCGCTCGCGGCCATCGCCGCCGCAACACTCGCGCTCTCGGTTGCCGCTTGCTCCGCCGGCGACGGCGGCTCGGCGAACGACGAGGCTTCCACCACCTTCACCATCGGGCAGCGGCAACCGCTCTCCAGCCTCGATCCGGTCACCGGCAACCCGCCCACGTACTCGTTCCCCGCCTACGAGCCGCTGATCTACCAGCAACCCGACGGCGAACTCATTCCCGCGCTGGCCACGGAGTGGGGCTATACCGATGAGACCAACACGTCGTTCGAGGTCACACTGCGCGACGGCGTCAAGTTCAGCGACGGCGACACCCTCGACGCCACGGCGGTGAAGGGCTCGCTCGACTACTTCCTCTCGCTGGAGGAGAACCCGAATCGCGTGTACGCGGGGCCCGTGGAGAGCGTCGAGATCGTCGACGACCTCACGATTCGCCTCACCTACTCGGAGCCCTTCCCCGTCGCCGCGCAATCGCTCTCGCAGGACTGGCGATTCGGCATGGTGGTCTCCCCCACCGGCCTCGCCGACCCCTCGGCGCTCGCCCAGGAGACGCACGGCGCCGGCCAGTACGTGCTCGACCCGTCGAAGACGATCGACGGCAGCGAGTACACGTTCACTGCCAACTCGAACTACTGGAATCAGGAGGCCGTGAAGTTCGACAGCGTCGTGCTGAAGGTGATCAGCGACCCGGCGGCGCAGCTCGCCGCGCTCGAGAACGGCGAGATCGACTATGCGAACAACCCCACGACGCTGACGGTGGAATCCGCGCTCGAGAAGGGCTTCCAGAACGCCCCGAACTCGGGCGGGGTCTGGGTGCTCATGCTGGTCAATCGCGCGAACGAGCCGATTCAAGACGAACGCGTCAGGGAGGCGATCGGCCTCGCCCTCGATCGCGCGTCGATCAGCTCGGCCGTCTTCAACGGCCAAGCGGCGCAGCTCTCCTCGATCGCACCCACGGGGCAGCTCGGCGACTACAGCCCGGTACCGATCGAGCAGAACATCGAGCAGGCGAAGGCGCTGCTGGAAGAGGCCGGCTACGGCGACGGCGTGACGGTGAAGCTGCTCGACACCGACGGCATCGATGCGAACTTCGCGGTCGGCACCGCAGTGCAGGCCCAGCTCGCGGAGGCCGGGATCACCATCGAGCTGATCCAGGCGACGGGTTCCTTCGACGAGTTCATCGGCCCGCTCTTCGGCATGGAGGCTGACGCCGCGGTTTGGCAGTTCAGCAACATCAACACCTACTACCAGTTCCTCACGAACCTGCTGCCGGCCGGCACCCTTGCGAACCCCGGCGGCGAGACCGACGCCGAACTCGACGCGCTCTTCGCGGAGGCCGGAAGCGCAGTCGGCGATGACGAGCTGGACACTGCCATGCGAGCCGTGGCTGAGCGGTACGACTCGCTGTTCTGGACCATTCCGATCTCGGCGTCGGAGGGCGGCCAGCTCTTCGCGAAGAACGTGGGCAACGTGCCGCAGGGCGCCTCGATCGTGCAGTCGCTGAACGGCTTCTCGCCAGATCCCTCCACCTCGTGGGAGTTCACGAACTGATTCGCGGCCCCCGCAACGGCGATGGCCCGGCGCACTCCTCGGAGGCGCCGGGCCATCGCCGTCGGGCCGTGCCCGTGATTCCGATGCTCAGATGCGGCCCTCGCCGCCGTCGACGAGCAACGTCTGACCGGTCATGAAGCCGATGTCGTCCGAGACCGCGAACGAGACCACCGCCGCGATGTCATCCGGCAGGCCCGTTCGGGGGATCGCCTGGCGCGAGCGCACGGCGGCGAAATGCGCCTCGGGCACGTCCACCAGCGCGTGCTCGGTAGCGGTCAGCCCCGGAGCCACCGCGTTGACGGTGATGCCCAGCGGGCCGAGCTCCGTGGCGAGCGCCCGCACCATGCCGGTCAGCGCACCCTTGCTCGCGACATAGTGAGTCATCTGCGGCGGCGGCGTGAACTGACTCGATGAGGTGATCATCACGATGCGCCCCCACCCCGCCGCGCGCAGGTCTGGCAGTGCCGCCTGCACGAGGTGGAACGCCCCGTCGACATTGATGCGGAACGTGCGCTGCCACTCGAGCGCGTCGAGCTGCTCGAACGGCGCGATCACCTGGTAGGCGGCGCAGTGCACCACGACCAGCGCCTGGCCGAGTTCGTCACGCACCCGGTCGACGGCGCCCGCCACCGCGGCAGGGTCGCCGAGGTCGCAGGGCACGTCGGCGATTCCGGCCCGCGGCCGCTCGGGCTGCAGAATGTCGAGGCTCGCCACCCGCATCCCGTCGGCGACCAGGCGTTCGGCGATGGCCGCGCCGATGCCGCGGGCGCCGCCCGTCACGATGGCGACGCGGGGCGCGCGCTCTCGATCTACCTCGTTCATTTGCCCTCTCCTTCGAGTACTGGGAATCTGCGGTGCACGGGTCGGCCGTTCGGGCCGGCCGCCGCGCTCACTCGGGGTTTCGGCCGACGAAGAAGTCGGCGAAGGAATCCATGCTCGGTGCGAAGCCCGAGGCGATGAGCCCCTGGCGCAGCTGGTTCATCTGCGGGTCGTGGATGCGCTGGGTCGGCAGGCGAAGCGGGCCGCCGTTGTAGCCGCGCAGCCAGCCCTGAAACTTCCACAGCTGCCGGTTGATGAAGTTGCCGCCGTTGAGCTGCTGCGACACCGCGCTCTTCGCTTTGCGCGCCGGGTGCATCTTCCAGTACAGCTCGGTCACCTCGTCGAACTTCTCTTCGCGCAAGAGCCGCATCGCCTCGGGAATCGTGGGGCCCCAGAACTCGTGATCGCTGGTCGCCGAGAACTGAATCGGCATCAGCTGCCCGAGCGGCAGCAGCTCACCCTCGATGGGGCACGAGATGACGACCTCGTCGCCGAACAGCCGGTACGCCTCGATGATGCCCATGATGCTCGGGAACCCGCCCTCGGCCTTGATGACTGCGATGTTCGGCACGTCGTCGAGCAGGCGGCGAATCAGCCGGGCCGGGATATCGGACGGGTGAATGCGGTTGCTGAAGCCCCACAGGAACATCGGGAACAGGATCACGGCGAGGTTCGTGGCGTCGCACACCGCCTTCGTGTAATCGTAGATCTCCTGCTCCGACTGCGGGTAGAAGTTCGGCGGGTACGAGAGCAGCACGAGCTCGGCACCGGCCGCCTCCGCGCCCTTCACCGCCTCGATGTTCTGCTCGAGATCGCTCCAGCTGGCGTGGTGCACGATGACGAGGTCGTCCCCGGCCTCGTCCTTCATGATCTCGAGGAACCGCAAGTACTCGGGCAGGGTGATGCTCACCTCCGAGACACCCAGGCTGCCCACGAAACCGTGCTGCTTTGCGAGGCGCACGTCGTGGCGGATGCCGAGTTCGCTGAGCGATCTCAGGTCGCTCGTGAACGAGGGAATGGTGCAGTTCACCGCTCCGACGAGCCGTTCGCGCGCCCAGTCGCGGGCTTCGGATCTCGTGTAGCCGGCCATGGTTGTCTCTTTTCTCTTCGGTTCTCTTACGTTCCTGCGTGCGACCGATGCGATTCGCCCGGTGGATCACCGAGCTGCGGCCCGCAGCGCAGCCGTCATTTTCGGATGGTGAGGATGCCGACCGGGAGCGGGGTGCCGACGCCGCGCTCCACCGCAAGGTCGTAGAGCAGCTCGGCGATCACGATGTCCTGAAAGCCGCTGCCGGTGGACTTGTATACGGCGATGCCATGATCAGGGCGCGAGACGCGGCCGCCGAGCAGATCGTGCAGCGGCACGGTGATGGCATCGATGTCGACGCCCGCCTCGCGCGCGGCGATCATGTCGCCGCTGTCGTGCAGCACCTCGGCGGGCGCGTCGGCGACGACGATCGCGGCACGCCCGATGATCGCCGGGTCGAGCTCGCGCTGCGACCTGGTGGTCGAACCGACCGAGACGATGGTCGCGTCGTCGGCGACCCATTCCGACCGCACGGTCGGCGATTCGTCTCGCGAGCGCGCCGCGCACAGCACGAGGTTCGCCCCGCGCACCGCATCCTCCGCGCTTGCGACCGATGTGATCGTGATGCCGAGCTCCTCGGAGAGCTCCGCGGCGAAGCGCTCGCGGTTCGCCGCGGTGGGGCTCGTGACGCGCGCCTCGGCGATATCCGCCACCCGCGCGGCGGCACGCAGTTGCGCTCTCGCTTCGAAGCCCGAGCCGACCACGGCCGCCGTCGCCGGCCGCGCGGGAAGCAGGGCGGTGAGCGCCGCAGCGGCCGTCGCCGCGGTGCGAATGCCGGTGATGCGATTGCCGTCGATGAGGGCGGCGAGCCGCGAATCCCGCTGGTCGAAGAGAGTGATGAGATAGCTCGCGAGACCGTTGCGCATCGACGCGGCGATCGTCTTCGAACCGGCGAATCTGGCGCCCGGGGGCGCAGACGGCATCACCCGCTGCCATCCGGCGGCGGTCACCGCGACCGCGCGCTCGGGGGTCGCACCGATGTCGTCGGGCCTGCGGTACGCCTCGCGCAGCGCTTCGATCGCGCTCTCCCAGTCGGCCAGCAACTCGACGTCGGCGTCCGTCAGGAACAACGTCGGCGGCTCCGCGTTGAACGCGTCTTCACTCATCGTGTCGTCTCCATCCCCAGCTCGCGGAGCACGTCCGCGAGGATCCCGCCTTCGGGCACGAGCGCTTCGCCGCGGATCGCGAAGAAGGACTCGAGCAGGTGGCGCCGGGTCGCGTCGCATGCGGCCCGCGCGTCGCGCCGCTCCGCGGCGGCGAGTATCTCGGCGTGGAACGCGTGCGCCGTCGGCTTCTTCATGTCGACGCGCAGGCGAATCAGATCCGCCTCGTCCTGCAGCACCCCGATGAGCCTGACCAGGCTCGGCGAATCCGCGGCGGCGTAGACGACGCCGTGGAACTCGCGGTTGATGCGGTTGAAGCGATCCGACGCATCCGCGCGGTCGCCGGTGTCTTCGCTCGCGCTCCGAGTCGCGCTCTGCCGCGAGGGCCCTTCGAGGGCCGCGTGGAGCTCGCGCATGCGAGCGAGATCCACGTCGGAGAGCCGCGGCACCCCGAGCGCGGTCGCGCGGCCTTCGAGGTCGATGCGCAGCGCGGTGACCTCTTCGAGCCGGTTCGGGTCGATGCCCGTGACCACCGTGCCGCGATAGGGCTGACGGCGCACCATGCCGAGACCCTCGAGCTGCAGAATCGCCTCGCGCACCGGGGTCTGGCTCACGCCGAGCTCTGCAGCGATCTCGTTGATGTCGATGCGCGCGCCGGGCGCGAGCGCACCGCGGACGATGCGATCGCGCAGCTCGCGCACGACGGCGTCGGTCATTCTTCGGGGTTGCAGAAGTGCCATGCCCCAAGGATTATCGAATATCGAATATCGAACCAGCGGTGCGGGGCCATGCCAGTCATCGCGATTCGCGATGGAAGAACGGCCCGCATCGTCGTACGCTCGCGGAGACGCACTGTATTCCGAAGAAGGAGCGCACCCATGGCCATCGCGACGATCAACCCCTTCACGGGGCAGACCGAACAGACCTTCGAGGCCCACAGCGAGGAGGAGGTCGAACGCCGCATCGCCGGAGCGCAGAGCGCCTACGAGGCGTTGCGATCCACCACCTTCGCGCAGCGGGCGATATGGATGCGAGCCGCAGCAGACCTGCTCGAAGAGGACGTCGAGGAACTCGCCCGACTCATCACCCTCGAGATGGGGCGCCCGATCACCGGCGCGCGCGCCGAGGTGTTCAAGGCCGCGAAGGGCCTGCGTTTCTACGCGGATCACGCCGCAGAATTTCTCGCACCGGAGCCGCTCGCGGATCCCACCGCGGTGGGGGCGAGTGCCGCGGGCACCCGCTACGCACCCATCGGTGTCGTACTCGCCGTCATGCCGTGGAACTACCCGCTGTGGCAGGTGCTGCGCTTCGCCGGGCCCGCGCTCATGGCCGGCAACACCGGGCTGCTCAAGCATGCGTCGAACGTGCCGCAGTCGGCCCTGTACCTCGACACCCTGTTCGAGCGGGCCGGCTTCCCGACCGGCGCCTTCCATACGCTGCTCATCCCCGCGGCGCGGGTCGAGCGCGTGCTGCGCGACAACCGGGTGAAGGCCGCGACGCTCACCGGTTCCGAGCCCGCCGGGCGGTCGCTCGCGTCGATCGCCGGCTCGGAGGTGAAGCACGTGGTGCTCGAGCTCGGCGGTTCCGACCCGTTCGTCGTGCTGCCGAGCGCCGATCTCGACCGGGCCACGACCGTCGCGGTCACCGCGCGCAACCAGAACAACGGCCAGTCGTGCATCGCAGCCAAGCGCTTCATCGTGCACACCGACATCTACGACGAGTTCACGCGCCTGTTCTCCGAGAAAGTCGCGGCGCTGAAGGTGGGCGACCCATTCGACGAGACGACCGACGTGGGCCCGATCGCCACCGAGTCGGGGCGCGACGAGCTCGCCGAGCAGGTCGCCGACGCAATCGAGAAGGGTGCGAATGTGCTCGCGGGCGGATCAGCGCCTGACCGTGACGGCTGGTTCTACACCCCGACCGTACTCGAGGGCGTCACTCCCGAGATGCGTCTCTACCTCGAGGAGGCGTTCGGGCCCGTGGCGACGGTCTACCGGGCAGAGAGTCGCGAAGACGCGCTGCGCCTCGCCAACGGCACGACCTTCGGGCTGAGCTCGTCGGTGTGGACCGCCGACACCGATGAGCAGGAGTGGTTCGTCGACCATCTCGACGCGGGCGCCGTCTTCGTCAACGGCATGACCGCCTCGCATCCCGAGCTGCCCTTCGGAGGGGTGAAGGATTCGGGCGTCGGCCGCGAGCTCGCCGCCGCGGGCATCCGCGAGTTCTGCAACCTCAAGACGGTCTGGAAGGCCTGAGCGGCCGCCCCGCGTTGAAGGGGCCGGGCGCATCCTCGTCATGGGATGCGCCCGGCCCCTTCTTGCCGGTAGCAGCGATCAGAAACGGTGCTCTTCGCTGAAGCTCGCGTAGGGCGCCGGAGGCGCCGGCTCGTTCACATACACACGATCCTGCGCATACATCCAGTACGTCGTCGGCGGCTTGTCGGGCAAGAACTCATCGGGCATCGGAGGCGCCCCGTGCTCCATCGAGTTCTCGGTCCACGGCGTGCCGTACGGGGTCATGAACAGCCCATAGACGTGCAGATGCCAGATCTTCCACACCCCGTTCTCGCGAATGAAGTCCACACCGTACTTGCACCACGCCCAGAACGCCTCGTTCGAGTCGCTGACGAACGACATCGATTCGAGGCCCGGCGAGATCCAGGTCCCTCTCGCGGTCTGCAGATCATCGGCGACCTCGACGACCTGGGTCGTCATGAGGTGCATGTGCATCTTGCCCTTCATATCCCCGTCGGTCCAGACATGGAACCCGGGGTACAGTCGGCGCAGGCTCTCCGGCCCCTCGTACACCCCCCACATCATCTCCGCGCTCACATCATCGCGCGACATCGCGAAGAGGTCGAGGCACTCCTCATGCATGTTCGCGGTATGCCAGTACGAATACCGGCCCATCACGTTCTCGATCTCGTGGATCGCTTCGATCCTCGAGATCCGGGCCTCGAGCGAGCCCTCGAGCTGTTGGTCGGTCATTGCGTCCCTTTCCTTAGTTGTTGTTCTCGATCCCTCGGCGGCGGTGCCGCGGATCAGTTCAATGCGGCGCAAAGTCCCCTCAAAACTCGATTCAGCGGGCATTTGCGACACATTGAATCTCATCTCCCCGCGAGGAATCGATCCTCCGCTTCATAGGGGAACCAGCCGTCGGCTCCGTACCGGGCGACGACGCCGGGGAACACATCGACCCAGCTGCCCCCGCGGGCCTCTGCTTCTCCGACGGCGCGGATCGCCCATTCGATGTCCTGCTGCAGCGCGTCGTCGTACGCAATGGCCTCCGCATACCCGAGCTCGGCGCGCGCCTTCTCCATACCGAGCACGATCGGGCGGGGTACGCCCCACGGGTTGAAGCCGACCCGGCCCTCCTGCGGCCCACCTGCGAAGGTGACGAACTCGGCCTCGTGGCCCATCAGCGCGAACACCCGGCGGCCGATCTCCTCCACGGTCAACGCGTCGTCGTCGGCTGCGTTGAGCACCCGCCGCGCAGGCCGCTCGGCGCACAGCCGGATGAGCTCTGCCACGTTGTCCGCCGCGGAGGTGGAGAATCGGCTCTTCCCGTCGTACGCGAGCGGAACAGCGCGCCGGCCGTCGAGCGCACGCTTGATGAACGACCAGTGGTGGAGCGACGTGCTGAACGGCCCGTGCAGGGTACCCGGCCGAAGAATACTCACCGGAAGATCGGGGGTATCGAGCAGCACGCGCTCGAGATCCGCCTTCCGCGACCCGTAGTCCTGCCCCCCGCCCGGAAGCGTCTGCCAGTCCTCAGGGATCGGAACCGGGTATTCCGGGAATTCCTCGTCGCCTGAGGCGGTCTCGCTCGTGGTGCCGTTGCTCCCCTGGTAGACGGCTCCGGTGGATATCACGACGAGCGAGCCGAGCTCGCCTGCGAGGCGCGCATACTGCGCGCCGTGCTCCGGGGTGAATGCCACCGTGTCGACCACCAGGTCGCGCCCTTTGGCGAGCGCTGTCAGCGCATCGCCATCAGTCCGATCGAGCACGACCGACTCGACGTCGATGCCGCCGAATCTCGGGTCCTCGGTCCGGCCGGAACGGCTCGCGAGTGTAATGCGCCACCCCTCTCTACCGAGTCTCGCCGCCGCAGCCCTGCCCAGCTGGCCGCTGCCTCCAATGATGAGTGCTGACTTCATGCTGTTCTCTTTCCTGTTCGTCTCGAGTGTGTTCGTCGGTCGCGACCCGGCTCAGTTCTCAAGTCCTTCGATCCATGGGCCTTCGTCCCACGTCGCCTCATCGCGCTTCGATGCGGGCTGCCGCCTGAAGTGGCCGAACGTGCCGTGATGGAACAACAGGCCAGTGCCCTCGAGCCCGGTCTCCGCGGTCAATACCCGCCCCACGACCAGATGATGGTCGCCGCCGTCGTGCACGGCCTCGATTTCACAGTCGAGCCAACCGAGCGCGTCGCGGATCAGGGGCGACCCGTGCGGCGAGAGCTCCCACTGCGCGCCAAGGAACTTATCGTGTTCGCCGCCCCTCCCGAAGGTCCGGCACAGGGATTCCTGCCCGACCGCGAGAATGCTGATCGCGAATCGTCCGGTGCGCGCGATCCGCTCCCAACTCGACGAGGCTTTGCTCGGCGAGAGCGCAATGAGACGCGGGCGAAGCGAGAGCGAGAAGAACGACTGACAGGCGAGACCGGCGGGCACACCGTCCGGAAGCCCCGTGACGACGACGACACCGCTGGCGAACCTGCCCAGGAGGTTCCGGTAACCGACCTCATCCGATTCTTCGATGACCATGGTGCCGCGCTCCTTCGCTCCGTTGATCTCAATACTGGAGAGGAGCGGACACAGTCGCGATCAGGTAATTCGCATACCTGACATTCGGGTCCGCTCAGATCGCTTCCGCGGAATCCGGCTTCCAGCCGACGGGCCCGCCCCGATCCAGCAACTCGATGAGATGCCCCTCCGGATCCGACACGAATGCCATCCGCACGCCGGCTTCGGGAGCGGGCCGCGGCGCCATCCGTTCCTCGGCTCCATGAGCGAGCAGACGTTCGTAGACGGCGTCGACATCCTCGACCCGCAGGCAGATGTGCCCGTACCCCTGGGTCAGCAGCGCTTCAGGCGGCGAGGCCGCGCGGAGCCCCGCACGGGAACCTGCGCGCGAGAGCAGCTCGATCGCCCATTCCTGCCGCCTGTCTACGAGGAAGGTCCCGCGAATTCCGAGATCAGGAAGCTCGAACGGAGTGGTCTCCTCCAGTCCGAAGACCTCGGCGTACCAAGCGATCTGCGCATCCAAGTCGGCCACCGAGAGCCCCACATGATCGAGAGCGTGCATCACATCCTCTCCTTTCGTTGTCGTGATTCGAATGCGCCCGCCTGCCGGGCCGAACGCCGCCGGGCCTGTTCCTCCGGGTCGGCGACCGGTGTGGCCGCGAGGAGTGCCGACGTATACGCGTCTTCGGGGGCCGTGGCGATCTTCTCGGTGGAGCCGGACTCGACGATGCGCCCGTGTCTCAGCACGATCGTGCGGTGCGAAACCGCACGGACGACATCGAGGTTGTGGGCGATGAAGAGATAGCTCACCCCCGTCTCCTCCTGCAATCCGATGAAGAGCTCGAGAATCTGGGCCTGGATCGAAAGATCCAGGCTCGCGGTCGGCTCGTCGCACACGATCAGCCTGGGCCTCGGCAGCATGGCCCGTGCAATGGCGATGCGTTGCCGCTGCCCGCCCGAGAAGGATCCTGGGTATCGCTCCTTCATCCCGGGCTCGATACCGACTCTGAGCAGCACATCGTCGATACGGGCCGCACGATCCCTGCCCGAGAACTCCGGCCGCGAGTACAGTGCCTCCTCGAGGGTCTGCCGCACCGTGCGCGTCGGGTTCAACGAGGCGTAGGGATCCTGGAACACGTACTGGACCTCGCGTGCGACCGCCCGCCGAGACCGTCTCCGCATAGCCGCGAGTTCGAGCCCGCCGAGATGTATCGATCCCTCGGAAGCTGGGGTGAGCCCCACGACCGACCGCGCGATCGTGGTCTTACCCGACCCCGATTCGCCCACGAGCCCGACGGTCTCACCCACACCGACATCGAAGCTCACGCCGTCAAGCACTCGCCGCCGTCGCGATCCACGACCGTAGTCGACGCTCAGCCCCTGAACGCTCAGACAGGTTTCGATGTTCTCACCCTTCTGGTTCATCTGCGCTCCTCCTCTCGCTGCTCCCGCGTCGGCATCGCCGCCGGATTCGAAGCGAGCAGCGAAGCCGTGTAGTCGTCAGCGGGCGCCGAGAAGAGCACCTCGATCGGGGCCGCCTCGCACACGACTCCGTTCCGCATCACCACGGCGCTCGAGCACATATCCGCCACGACGCCCCAATCATGAGTGATGAGCAGGATCGCCATGCCCGTTCTCAGCTGGATGTCGCGCAGCAGGTCGAGTATCTCGGCCTGCACCGTGACGTCGAGCGCAGTCGTCGGCTCATCGGCGATGAGCAGTTGGGGCTCGGCGCACAGCGCCCGCGCGATCGAGACGCGCTGGGCCATGCCGCCCGACAGCTCGAACGCGTACTTCTGGAACACCTCCTCAGGCTCGCGCATCTGCACCTTCTCGAGCAGATCCAGCGCCGACTCGCGGGCCTCGACCTTCGAGAGCTCGGGGCGGTGCTGACGCAGCGCCTCCACCAGTTGAGCGCCCACCCGCCACGCAGGGTCGAGAGACATGTGCGGTTCCTGCGAGATGTAGGCGATGCCGAGTTCGGTACGCCGCGCCGCCGGGAACTCGCCGATACCCGTGA
Organism: Leucobacter soli; assembly: GCA_040392345.1. Taxonomy (GTDB): domain Bacteria; phylum Actinomycetota; class Actinomycetes; order Actinomycetales; family Microbacteriaceae; genus Leucobacter; species Leucobacter soli_B. The sequence continues at coordinate 70,961 of JBEBWI010000001.1, forward strand.
TGTCGGTCCCGTTGAAGAGCACCCGGCCGCCGGTGACACGACCGTTCCGGAGCACTCCGAGAATCGCCCGCGCCGTCGCCGACTTGCCGCTTCCCGACTCTCCGAGCAACCCCACGGTGCTGCCGGGCGCCACATCGAAATCGATGCCGTGCACGACCCCGAGATCGGCGTCCCCATAGGCGACCTGCAGCCCGCGCACGCTGAGCAGGGTGTTCACCGGTTGGTCCACCTGTTCCAGTGCCATCGCGGGTTCCCGGCGTCGCAGGCGTCGCGGTGCGCGTGCACGAGCCCGCGCACCGCTCCATCGTTCGGTGGTGAGATCCCGGAGCCCCTCTCCGAGCAGGCCGGTCGCAATCACGGTGCAGGCGATGGCCAGACCGGCCGAGACCATCAGCATGGGCTGCGTTCCGAAGATCTGAGCGCCATCGCCGATCATCAACCCCCATGAGGGGTAGGGCGGTTCGGTGCCGAAGCCGAGATACGCCGCACCGGTGACCAGGAGGAGTGCCATACCCGTGAGCATCGAGGCCTGCACGAGGACGGTACCGAGCTGACGGGTGAGAATGTGTCGTCCCAGGATGAGAGACGTAGGCAGCCCGGCGACCGCGGCGGCATCGATGAACGTCTCCTGCCGATAGCTCAACGTGCTCGCGCGGATCACGCGCATGAGGAACCCCGAGACGAGCACCCCGATGCACACCATCGCGATCGGCATGTTGTCCTGGAAGAGCGTGAGCACGACGAGCAGCATGACCATGCCGGGCAGTGACATGAGCAGATCGCTGATGGCCATGATGAAGGTGTCGACGTAACCGCCGGCGAACCCGGCGAGCATCCCGAATGCGACCCCGCTGATCAGGGCGGCGGCAACGACTTGACCGGTGTAGAGCAGCGTCGGGCCGGTGCCGACGATGAGCCGACTGAGCGTGTCGCGCCCCAGCTGGTCAGTGCCCAGCCAATGCGCCCACGAGGGGCCCTGCAGCGACTCGGCGAGGTTGCCGGAGACCGGATCGTAGGGGGCGATCACCGTGCCGAGCACCGCCACCAGCACGAGCAGTGCGAGGTAGACAAGCGCAGCGAATGCGAGAGGCCTGCGCCGTGCGAGCTGGAGAAGCGGGGACTGCGCCCGACGTGCGGCCGCTTCGGGCGTGGGAACGATGACGCCCGTGGCGAGTGGAGTGGGTTCCGTCATGAGCGGGTCCTCACCTTCGGATCGACGAATGCGTATATCGCGTCGAGCACCAGGTTGACGACGATGACGATCAAACAGAAATAGCAGGCGACGGCCACGATCACCGGTACATCTCGAGTCGCCGTCGCTCTGACGGCGATCGATCCGAGACCCGGCAGCCCGAATACGCTCTCCGCCAGCACCGCACCGCTGAGCGTGCTGACGAAGAGCCCGCCGGTGACCGCGATCGCCGGAATCGCGGCGTTGCGCAGAACATGACCGAACAGAATCCGTCTGGGGGACAGACCTTGCACCCGGAGGACGTCGACGAACTCCTTGCTCAGGACCTCGTCGACGCTGTCGCGCGTCTGTTTCGACACCATCGCGATTCCACCGACGCACAATGCGGCTATGGGCAGCACCAGACTCTTCGCCCAGAGCACCGGGTCGTCGGGGAACGGCACGAATCCGGTGGCCGGGAACCAGCCGAGCTCAACCCCGAACACATTGCTGAGCACCAGAGCGATCCAGAACGGCGGCAACCCCATGCCGATGAGTGCCACGACATCGAGCGCCTTGGACAGCCAGCGGCCCTCGGTCGCCGCGTACACGCCGAGCGCCGTGCCGATGGCGCTCGCGAGCACGACTGCACCGAACGCAAGCGGGATGCTCACCGCTAGCCCGCGATTGAGCTGAGTCGCCACGGGCTGGGGAGAGACGATCGAGGTGCCCAGGTCGCCCTGAACAGCGCTGACGGCCCACTCGAAGTACCGCTGCCAAAGCGGAAGGTTCAGCCCCAGCTGTTCGCGCAGCGCCGTGAGTTGCTGCTCGGACGCGTTGGGGCCAAGCAGCGCCGACGCCGCATCGCCCGGGATCAACGACACGAGCGTGAAGGTCAACGCAGACACCGCGAAGAGGAGGACGACACCGGCAGCCGCGCGGCGAAGGATGATCTTCAGCATCGAGAGCCCTTCGGTAGAGATGGAACGGTGCTTCCGCCCCCGGAGGAGGCGCCGGGGGCGGAAACTTCACCAACTAGGAGGTCTTGGATATCCCCTGTCCGGGAATCGGGGCGACCATGTTGGGTTGGGGGATGACGAAGTTCTTCGTCGGCAGAACGATCGCGTCGCTCACGACATCCGTCGACCGCTCGGTGATCAGCGGCACGCTGAACGACACCTCGTTCAGGTAGCTGTTGAGCTCTTCCAACAGCCCGACGAAGGTCTCTTCGTCGGGAGCGACCGCGGCCTGCTTGATGAGTGCGTCCGCTCTCGGGTCGACGGCGCCCAGCGGGTTCAGCAGCGTGCCGGGGGAGACGATCGACTGCGTCACCATCGTGTAGAGGTCGTTGGAGAACAGACCGTAGACGACCGCGTCGTACCCGCCGCCAGCCATCTCCCCCATGAACTCCTCGAAGGTGCCCGACGACACGGTCAACTCCGCGGCGACCCCCACCTGAGCGAGCTGATCCACCAGCAGCTGCCCGATCAGGCCACCTTGATCGGAGGTGGTGTTCGTGAGCAGTTTCAGAGCGAATCCATCGGCATATCCCGCGCTGGCGAGCAGCGCCTTGGACTCATCGAGGTCGAACGGATACGAACCGACGAGGCTCTCACTGAAGCCCGGCTGCCCCTGTGGTGTCGTCTGTTCCTGCACGACCGCCGCACCCGAGTAGAGGCTTGAGACGATACCCTCGCGATCGATCGCGAGGTTGAGCGCCTGGCGCACGTTCGCATCCGAGAGGGGGCCCGAACTCGTATCGAGGAACTGCATCGACTTCCAAGAGGTGTACCCGCTGAGAGTCTCGAAGCCTTCCAGCGCGTTGGCACCGACCTGGGTAACGGGAATCTGCTGCGCGATATCGATCTGGCCGCTCTTCAGCGCCGCCAGGCGGGCGTTCGCATCGGGCAGAATCGAAATGCGGACGGCGTCGAAGGCGACTGCATCGGGCTCGAAGTACTCCTCGTTCGCGACGAACGCGACGGCGGATCCGGAAACGGTGTTCTCAGCATCGAGCACGTACTGGCCTGCACCGTCGGACGCGCTCTCGAGGCTGTCCGGATCAGCGAGGCCCTGCGGCCCGATGAGCAGGCCCATTCCGTAGAACTGGGACAGCGACTCGGCGGCGTTCGGGAATGCCTCCTCATAGGTGAGTCGCACGGTCAGATCGTCCACCGCTTCGACGTCTGCGAGTGTGCCGACCGATCGACCGTTCGGGTTCGGCGTGTCGAGGAAGTACCGGATCGAGGCTGCCGCAGCCGATGCGTCGAGCTCGCCGCCCTGTTGGAAGGTGACGCCTTCGCGCAGAGTGAATTCGAAGACGGTGTTGCCTTCGCCCACGTATCCCCATTCCTCGGCGAGGCCCGGAAGGTAGCTTCCGTCATTCGCTTTGAAGATCACGGGATCGTACGCGTAGGTGACCACGCTGCTCACCGGCGTGAGCACGGGGTTGAGGCTCATCACCGGCATCTGGCTGCCGACCGTCAGCAGCGCGGAACGGCCTTCGACCGTCTGCTCCGAGGCGCTGCCGCCGCTCGAGCATCCGGCGAGCGCGAGTACGAGCGCCGAGACCGCAGCGGTGGCCGTGAGACCGAGTTTTGGATACTTCATCGTATTCCTTCTCTCTTCTTGTGTTGTCAGTGAATCATGCGGGCGGCGCGCTCGGCGGCGGCCCCGGGGTGCGCAGTCGGATCACGTTGCCATCGGCATCCGCGATGAATGCGGTGAGTCCCCCGGGGCCCGGATGAGCAGGCATCAGCACTTCGACGCCCCCGGTCGCGAATCGCTCGAGCGCGCCCTCGAGGTCGGCCACATCGAGCTGCACGTTCGTGCAGCCGGTGAGCAGCGCCGCATCGAGCGGGTGCTCCACACGCGCGCGCGGTGTCGCACCCGCTCGTTCGAGCAGCTCGATCGACCAACCGTTCTCCGATGCGAGCACACGCCCCTGGAGATCGTAGGGCGGCAGCGCGAACTCCGCGACCTGCTGCAATCCGAAGTGGGTGGTGTACCAGTCCACCGCGGATTCCAGGTTCTCCACGGCCAGCGTGTAGCCGCTCAGCTGCGCGCCGACGGCCCCGCCGGGCTTCGTCTGAGTGTTCATGTGTTCCCCTTGCTTCTGTGGTTCGAATCGGAACGCTGTCGCTCACACCGGAAGGCGGGAGATGTTCCCGTCCTGCCCGAGGAGCACTTTGCCGTAGACCTCGCGGTTGACCGCCCAGTTCACGGCGCCATGGCGGGCGGTGGTGTTCACGTCGCGCCAGGAGCGTTCGAACGGGCTCGACTGCGCGAAGGCGCCCGCGCCGACCGTCGTCATCACGATGTCGATCGCTTCGGTCACGTTCTTCATGATCCAGCCGGCCTCGCCACGGATGCGCGCCCGCTCCAGAACCGTCAATTCCACGCCCTGCTCCTCGGCGGCGTCGAGCTGGTCGGTGGCCCGGAAGAGGTGCAGCCTCGCGGTGCCGATGCGCAACGATGCCTCCGCAAGATCGACCTGCACGCTCGTCGAGATCGCGCCCGGCTGGTACGAGGTGCCGGCGAACGGCTTCTCCGCCATGTAGTCGATCGCGCGCTGCAGCATTCCCTCGGCGATGCCGACCGGAATCGCGCACGGGCCGATCGAGAGCGCCGGGTTCGCGGGTGGCGGCCCCGGCAGTATCTCCACACGGTAGTCCGGCACGAAGAGCTCCTTCGCGACAACGGTCTCGCTCTCGGTTCCGCGCATGCCGGTCGCATCCCAAGTGCGATCGATCGACACTTCTGCGATCGGAACCATGACCTTGGCCATCCCGGGCTCTCCTTCGGGGCCGGGAGGCAGTGCGAGGAACAGTGAGACCCAGTCGGCATGTGTGGAGCCCGACACGGAGAACCAGCGCCCGCTGATCCGGTATCCACCGTCCACCTGCTCGACGTCTCGGGTCGGCGTACCGCTGCCGCACACGCGCAGATCGGGCCCGTTCGCGAACAGCTCGTCCTTCAGCCGGTCGGAGGCGTGCGTCGTACCCGCTACCCCGCCGGCGAAAACGCCCACGACCCACGCGGTGGAGGCGCAGCCCTCGGCGAGCGTGCTGAGCACCTCCGTGCGGGTGCGCCCGTTGACCTCCCAGCCGCCGCGTTCCTTCGGGGAGTTCATCCGGAAGAATCCTGCGGCCTCGAGCTCTGCGATGGTCTCCTCGGGCAGCACCCCCGAGGCCTCGACGTTCGCGGCCCGCTCGCGCAGTGCCGGTACGAGCGCCACCGCGCTCGCCACGAGCTCGTCATGGGTGGGAATGACATCGGTTTCAGTCATGATGCTCCTTCTTTTCTGTAGCAGACTCTGAGACGGTCAACGGGGTTCGAGACCGTCGGGATAGGCGGTGGCACCCACGAGAGTGATCGGCCCGCCGAACGGCCGAGTCACCGACCGCAGGAAATGCTCGGGATGCAGCACCTTCCCGGTGCACTGCATGCGTTCGAGATCGAGCACCGAGAGCATCCCCGCGGCGCTGTCGTACTCGCGCCAGGCGACCAGATAGACATGCTCAGTGATGCGGTAGTACGCCGCCGGGTGGCAGTCGGCACGTCCCGGAGTGCCGACGGTGCTCACGTTGTGGGCGCAGACCTTTTCCGAGCTGAGATAGAGATGCTCGTAGAGATTGGCCGGGCTGTAACGGTACAGGTGGTGATGTCCGATCAGATCACGGGTCGGGCCGGGAGCCGGGCCCACCTGGACTCGGCCGTCGAGCCTCGCCACGGAGAACTCGTGACGCACCTCGGGGCCCCGCGACCAGGTCTCCTCCGGGTGAAACCGCTCTTGGAACACCATGAGCGCCCAGCCGGTGCGCTTGGCGACGATCACCGTGACTGCCTCGAGCCCGCGTATGAAATCCTGGAAGTCGATGTCGATGAAGAAGACACCGTCTGCGGCCTCCACCACGTCGCAGGGATCCTCGCCCGCACCTTGCCAAGACAGATCCTCTGCGACCCAGGCCGCGGTCTCGCCGCGGAACTCGATCACCAGACGGCCACCGTCGATCAGTTCGAGCACGAGGGTCTCGCCGCTAAGCGCGTCGGTGGATGGCAGACGATTGGCGGAAAGCGGCTCCATCGGAGGCCCGGGGGTCAACGGCATTGTTGGTTCCTCATTACTAGTGGCTGTGAGCGGTGAGGCGGTCGGAGGATTCGTTACGTCCAATCCTGAAATACGCGGGCGGAATCCTCTCATTCCGAGTCCGTATCAGAGGTATGCGCAGGGGGGATGAAGCCGATCGTCTCGCCAGCGGGCAGAATGAATACGGGCCTTCAGACCGGCACGTTTCAAAGGGGAATCATGTCTCATCTCGCCAACAGAGATCTCGATCTCCTCGCTTGCCTGCGGGTGCTGCTCGAAGAGGCGAATGTGACCCGTGCCGCGGAGCGCCTGCGGATGGGACAGCCGGCGATGAGCGTTGCGCTCTCGCGGCTTCGCCAGCAGTTCTCGGATGAGCTGCTGGTACGAGTTGGGAGGGATCTGGAGCTCACGCCGTTCGCGAGTTCGCTCCGCGCACCCGTCGAGCGAGCGGTCACGCTCATCGAGACCGCGCTCGGCTCCTCGGAGCCCTTCGAGCCCGCGCGCGCCCGCAAGACCTTCTCGCTGGTAGCCCCGGACCACGTCGCAGCCCTGCTCTGGCCGGCGGTTTCTCGGATCCTGACGGAGGCTCCCGGAATCTCACTCGAGATCAAGCCCGTCGCATCCGAGCCGCTCTCTTCGGATCGGATGCTGCTGCGCGAAGACTACTTCGCGGTGCCGCCGGTCGGGGACACCATGAGTGAAAGCATGGTGATCGCGCGCGACGTATACGTGGGCCTCCTCGATCGCGACAATCCGTTGAGACCCGCACCTGGCGGACCGATCGACTGGGACTCCTTCAAGACGCTCCCGCACGCGGTTGCGAAAGCCGAGACCGAGTTCCGCTCCCCCGTCGATCTGATGCTCGGCGAGCTGGGGTTCGCCCGGGAGCCCGTTGTCAGAGTCTCGAGCTACCTGCAGCTTCCGACGGTCGTCTCCGGCACAAGCCTCCTCGCGGTGCTCCCCTCCTCCGTCGCGGAGCAACTCGCTCCCGCAACCGGCACGATCGTCGTCGAGCTGCCGTTCGGCCCGGTCGAGAAGATATCGTCGCTCTGGTGGCATCCGGCCCGTCGCAACGACCCCAGTCACGTCTGGTTCACTTCACGCCTGCTGCGAGAGCTTTCATGACCGCCGCCTCCCGCCCCAATGCGAACCTCATCGTCATCCTCGACGCGATCCTCACGCATCGCAATCTGACCCGCGCGGGAGAATCGATCGGCATGGCGCAGCCTTCGATGAGCGGAGCCCTTTCTCGTCTCCGAGAGCTGCTGGGAGATCCGCTGCTGGTGCGCAGCGGCCGCATCTCCGAGCTCACGCCCACGGCGGAATCACTGATCCCGTTGGTTCGCCAGGCACTCATCGAGGTCGAGCAGATCTACGCCACAAGATCCGATTTCGACCCGGCGAGCTCCAGGCGGTTCTTCCTCGTGTCGGCTTCAGAAGAGGTCATCGTCGAGCTCGGCGCCTCGGTCGCGGCGATTCTGCATCGGGAAGCGCCCCTCGCGACAGTCGATTTCGAACAGGTGTCGGATCCCGATGCCGAGAGCCTGGAATCCCTTCTGCAACGACGCGACGCGGTTATTCTGCCCGGCGCGCAAAGCCCCTCGTCGCGGAAGCTCTCGCTGTACTCGGAGCGCCTCGTCATCGTGGTCGACCAGTCGCATCCGCTTCTCGACGGCGATCGTCTGGAGAACGAGGCGCTGCGGGGCATGCAGCGGATCGTGGGGGCGGAGAACGCCTACTCGGCGAGAGCGGCCGAGATGCTGGAGATCGCGGGGGTGAGCCCCACCCCGGTCGTGTGCGGTGCGCCCACCGCCGTGCTTCCTCAGATGGTGATCGGCACCCCCTACTTCGCCGTGGTTCCGGAGCGCATGGCTTTGCGGGCCATCGACTCGGGCATCACCATCGCAGTCACCGGAGGCCTCCGCTCGTCGACGATCGTCGAAGCCGCGCACTGGCATGTCAGCCGCAGTGACGATGCCGCGCTGCAATGGTTTCTCAAAGTGCTTCGGCGTGCAGCAGAAGACGTCGAATTCCCCGAAGGTCTCGACGCCCTCTAGAGGGTCGCCCCGCGCTGAAGGGGCCGGGCGCATGTACACTGCTCTTCGATGAGACGTTGGGTTGTATTGGCCGCTGCGATCGCGTTCGAGGTCACGGCTTCCTTGTCATTGAGCGCGGCTCAGCACGCCCCGGCATTCTTCGCAGTCGTAGTCGTCGGGTACGTCGCCGCCTTCGTCGGGCTCAGCGTCGTGCTTCGGTGGGGCATGCCGCTCGCGGTCGCCTACGGCATCTGGGGAGCGGTCGGAGTCGCTCTGACGGCGCTGCTCGGTGCCGTGCTCTTCGACGACCCGCTGACCTGGCCGATGATCCTCGGCATCCTGCTGATCATGATCGGAGTCGGGCTCGTCGAGGCGGGGCGACCACATCACCTCAAACCGGCTACTGCTCTCACGCACGATACGAATAGGGAGCGATGGCCATCCTGACACTCGCGGCCGCGATCCTCTTCGAGGTCGCGGGGACGCTCGCGTTGCGGAACGCGAGCGTGGGGAACCGCGCCTGGTACGCGCTCGTCGCCATCCTGTACCCGGCATCGTTCGCGCTGCTCTACGTGACGCTCACACTGGGAATGAGCATCGGTGCCGCCTACGGCATCTGGACGGCCTGCGGCGTGGTTCTCACCGCGCTCGCCGGCTGGCTGCTCTTCGGCGAACGGATCACCGGGCTGATGGCGCTCGGCTTCGCATTGATCGTCGGGGGCGTGCTGCTGGTGCACCTGGGCGCGTGACGCGCAGGCGCCCGCACGCCCCGACGACATCGCCGAACGGCTTCGATCGGCACCCGGGTGGCGGAACGAGCTACGGCAGGACGACGATCTTGCCCGGCGCGTGCGAGGTCTCCAACGCCTGGAATGCTTCCACCACCGAATCGAGCGGGAACGTCTGCGCGATCGGGAAGACCAGGCTGCCGTCCGCCACCTGCTCGGCGATCGACGCGAGATTCTGCGTGGTGCGCGAGCCGCGCTCGACGTTCAGTACGCCGAGCTCCTCGATCGCCGCATACGCCGCGATCGCCGCCATACGATCGACGGGAACCCCGAGCACCACCCCGGCGTCCAGCGCCTCCCGGCCGTGGCAGTCGTACACCGCAGTCACCTGGCCGAGTTCGCGCACGCGGTCGGCGAGGCCCTCGCCATAGGCCACAGGGATCACCCCTGCCGAACGCAGCATTTCATGGTTGCGCGGGTTCGCGGTCGCGATCACCTGCGCACCCGTCGCCGCAGCGAGCTGGGCCACCAGGAAACCGACCGCCCCTGATCCACCCCCGACAAGCACAGTGTCACCCGCACCGACCGAAACGGTGTGCAGCACCGACACCGCTGTGAGGCCCGGCACGTGCAGGCTGCCCGCAGCCTCGATCGAAAGGCCCTCCGGGCGGCGCGTCAGGTTCTCGGCACGCACCACGACATGCTCGGCCAGGGCACCGGCGCCGTGCCCGAGCACGTCATCGCCGACTGCGACCGGGGTGCCGTCCCAGTAGGTCGCGCCCTGGCCCACGGCGGTCACCGTGCCTGCGAGGTCTGACCCGAGACGCCGCGGGAACGGGGTCTCGACGGGGAAGAACCCGCTGCGCATCTTCGCGTCGAAGGGGTTGATGCCCGCAGCGCGCACCCGAACCGCGACCTTGCCCTCACCGGGATCGGGCGTCTGCACCTCGCGAATGCGAAGCACCTCGGGGCCGCCTACTTCGTCGTACTGCACTACTCGGGTCATCGTCGCTCCGTATACTCTCGGCTTCGTGTTCTCGCGACCACGCGGCAGGCAGGCGCCCACCGCAATGGTCAATCGAAATGACGGGCGATCTGCTCGGGTTCGAGCTGCACCGCCCAGCCTTCAATGGTGCCAGAATTCTCGTACTCCTCGATCTGCAGAATTCGTCGGCCGTGCTCGACGACGTGGTCGAGCCCGGTGCGAACGAACGCCGCGATCGAGAACCAGGCCTGCTCCTCCCAAGCTGCACCGCCCAGTACGAGCACGTTGGCGTCGATGATGCGGCGCGCGGACATCGCCTCGTTCGGAGAACTCGTCGTGATGGCCCGCGCGCCGTTGATCTTGTTCGCGGCGACGACTCCCGCCAAGGGTTCGCCGACGACCAGTACCGCGAACGCGTCGATTCCAGCGTCCTGATCCTCGACCACCGACTTGCCGACGCGCACGGCGAACACCGGGTAGTCGTCGCCCGGGTCGAGCGCATCGGCGCCGTGCCAGACGACCTCGTGCCCGGCAGCGGTCGCACGCTGCTCCAGCGCTCGCGCCAGTTCGTACCCGCCGTGGTCGGCGGCGAAGTGAATACGTGTCATATTCTCAGAGCTCCCAATGGTTCTTGTTCAAAGTGGCGGGATCTTTCGCAAGGTACCGTGCGAAGCGCCCGTCGGGGTCGCGATCGGCGATGATCCGCTGCAGACGCGCGTAGTTGTCGTCGGCCATGAACTTGAGCTGGCGATTCGTGAAATCGCTGTCGCCCAGATACTGGCCGGCGGTCACGGGCTGCGCATGCGCCATGACCTCGTTCAACCAGTCGCGGTTGCGCTGATAATCAGAGGGGTCGTCGTACACGGTGTAGCTCGCGACGTACGCCTCGGTCTGCAGCGAGAACGCCATGTCGGGCAGCTCGCGCCGCATCGGGGCGTTGCTCATCCAGATGGCGAAACCCTTCTCCGTCGGGTTCGTCGTGAACAGCGGGCGGATCCCCTCGACCATCGCGGCGATGCCCTCGGGGGTGTTCTCGCCGTCGACCCAGAGGTTGTCGCAGATGTACTGCGCGTGCTCGGGGTTCTGCAGCTCCTGCTGAGCGCGATGCTCGGCGAGGCTCGACTCGGCGCAGTCCATCACGAAGATCGCGCGGTCGATGACCGGGCACTCGTTGAACGGAGCGAGCGCGGCCCTCGCCGATTCGTGGTCGTCCTCGAATGCGACACCCGTCACCAGGAACACGCGGCGGGTCTCACCGCCTGGCAGCGGGGTCGGGGTGCAGACCGCGACGATCTCGACATTCGTCGAGATCTCATGATGCGCCCGGTAGAGCCAGGTCATGACCTCGGCGAAATCCTCGAGCTCGTACGCATGCACGGTGTGCCCGAGGAAGCCGAATTTGGGGCGGGTGCGAATGTGGAACCGCACCACGATGCCTGGGAACGAGGGACCCGCGCCGCGCGCGGCCCAGTACAGGTCGCTGTTCTGATCAGCATCGGCCCGCACCAGCTCGCCTTCCGCGGTGACCACGTCGACGGCGACGACCGACTCGGCCGCCCATCCCCAGCCGCGCTGATTCCAGCCCTGCCCGCCCTGCAGCAGGAAGCCGCCGATGCCGACCGAGGGGCAGTGGCCGCCGTTGAAGAACCGACCGCGCTCTTCGAGGAACGGCGACAGCTGGTCGCCGCCCTTCGTCGCCGGCCCGGCACTGACGATCTCCGTCGCCTCGTCGTAGCTGATGGTGTTCAGTGCGCCGAGATCGATGAGCAGCCCGCCGTCGCGCACGCTCCATGCCGCCCAGGCGTGGCCGCCGGAGCGCACCGCGACCGTCCAGCCCTGTTCGTTCGCGAGTCTCACGCCTGAGGCGACATCCTGCTCGCTGGCAGCCAGCAGCACCGCGTCGGGGCGACGATCTGGGCGGCGCCCGTTGAACACGCGGCCGAGTACGGCTTCTTCGAAATCGGCCTCAGTCGGCAGCACGAGCCTGCCGTCGAACTGATCGGTCGAAAGGGTCATCTTCGAACTCCTTGAGATTCGGGCGCGGCAGCACCGCCGCGTATGTGGCTCCGAGCCTATGACTCGCGGTTTCGCGAGGCCAGGCTGAGTGACTGATGGCTACCATCGCGCAGGATCATCCACGAGAGCCAGGCCGCGACGGTCGCGGCCGCGACGAGAATCGCGAAGGGCGAGAGACTCGCACCGCCGCCGAGCGCGGTGAGGGGAGAGATGATCGAGGCGACGAGAAACTGTACCGCGCCGACGAGCGCGAGCGCCGTGCCGGCCGTGCTGCGCAGCTCGCGAACGGCGAGACCCATCGCGGGTCCCAGATAGAAGGCGATCGCCGAGGCGAAGCAGAACAGGCCGGGCAGCACCAACCATGGCGACGGCGATCCACCGTTTTCGGAAACTATCGCGCTCGCACCGACGAGCAACGAGCCGAGGCTCAGCAGCCCCAGTCCGATGGGAATGATCTGTTGATCGGTCAGCCGCGCAGCCAGGCGCGCGACGATGAAGCCCGCGGCCATGAGACCGATGCCGTTGACGGCGAAGGTGATGGCGTAGACCGTCGCGTCGAAGCCGAGCACGGTCTGCACGATGTACGAGGAACCCGCGATGTAGGCCCACGAAGCGGCGAAACCGAACCAGGCCACGAAGGCGCCGCAGAGGAACGGACGTGAGCGGAAGGCACGCGCCACGGTCGACGGAATGACGCGCAGCCCGCCGGTCACGCGCACCTCTTTCGCGAGCGATTCGGGTGCCCGGTACAGGGCTGCGAGGAGCGAGAGCAGGCAGACCGCGGCGTACCCCGCGAAGATGCCCCTCCACCCCCAGAGCGCCATGAAGGCGACGCCGAGCAGCGGTGCGATGACCGGGCCGATGCCACCGAGAGTGTTGAGGAGCGCGAAACCGCGAGTCAGCTGATCGGGACCTGCCGCGAGATCGCTGATCATCGCACGCGTGATGCCTGCGCCGAACGAGGTTCCCAAGCCCATGACGAGGCACGCGAGCACGAGCAGCGGCAGGCTCGGCGAAAGCGCCGCTCCGACACCGCCGATCGCGGCTGCCGCCGTGCCGAGAAGCAGGGGCGTACGGCGGCCGACCGCGTCGGAGAGCGGGCCCGCGACCAGCTGGCCGAGCGCGAGCCCGATGGTGAACGCGCTCAACGTCAGCTGCAACTGCTCGGCCGTCGAACCCAGCGATTCCGACATGACGGGGAGCCCGGGAAGGAAGACGTCAGAACCGAGCGGGCCGAGGATCGCCACCATGCCGAGTGCGAGGAGCACCGGGGTGGTGAGCCCGCGAGGGGGAGCGATGCCCCGAACCTGTGCTGTCATTGCGACTCCTCCGCGTCATGCCCATTCTCGGAGCGATCGGGTATTCCTACCCCCTCTTCTCCGCAATGGCTACCATCGTCGCCGCGTCTATAACATGAATCTGAATTCAGGTTTACTTTCTCATATCGTTATCGCTCAAGGAGGAGCCCATGACCCATACCGCCCCCGCCACCGACCTCGATCTTTTCGAAGCATACGACCGCGAGTATCGGCTCGAGCAGTACCGCGAGCTACGAAGCACCGGAGAAGTGCACTACCTCGAGCGTCACGACGTGTACGCGATCACGGGCTACGACGCCGTGAAGACCGCGCTCGCCGACCACGACACGTTCATCTCGGGTGCAGGCGTAGCCTTCACCGATCCGGTGAACCAGATCATTCGCGGCACCACGCTCGCGAGCGATCCACCAGAACACGATCAGCTGCGCACTGTGGTGGCAACCGGCCTGCAACCGCGCGCCGTACGCGGACGCTCAGGCGAGATCGGGGAACAGGCGCGAAAGGTCGTTGCCGCCGCCCTCGAGAAGGAGGACATCGAGGGCGTTTCCGATCTCGCCCAGGCCATGCCGCTCTCGGTGATCCCCGACTTCCTTGGCCTGCCTGAACGCAATCGAGACAGGCTCTTCGAATGGGCGCAGGGAGGTACCGACAACCTGGGCCCGGCGAGCGAGCGCACCCCGCACAACAACGAGATGTCTCGATGCATCGCGGAGTTCACAATCGAACTCGCCGAGCGGCGGGAATTCTCATCGGGCAGCCTCGGAGCAGAGGTGATCGCAGCGGCAGATGCCGGCCGCATTCCACAGGAGAAATGCCCGGTGCTGCTGATCGACTACTTGGGGCCCTCGCTCGAGACAACAGCCACCGCGATCGGACACCTGCTCGTCACCTTCGCCGAGCACCCCGAGCAATGGCAGATCCTGCGTGACGAACCCGCACTGGTCTCTTCCGCGATCAACGAGCTGGTGCGCTACGAAAGCCCGATCCGCGGTTTCACCCGTGTGACTTCGAGCGAAACCGAGCTGTGCGGCGTGGCTCTCCCCGCCGGCGCCAGGGTGTGGACGCTGCTCGCCTCAGCCAATCGCGATGAGCGCAAATGGGAGCGTCCCGACGAGTTCGACGTGCGGCGAAACCCGCTCGATCATCTCGCATTCGGCTACGGCACCCACGGCTGCGCCGGGCAGGGCGTGGCCCGCATCGAGCTTCACGCGCTCTTCCACGCGCTGCTGGAATCCGTCGAACGCATCGAGCTGACCGCGGCGCCGACGATCGCCGAGAATTCGATGCTGAACACCTGGGCGCGCATTCCTGTTCGCCTCGTCGCCGAAGGGAGCGCTCGATGAGAATCGAAGTGATCATGGAACGCTGCGAGGGACACGGTATCTGCGCCGAGCTGGCTCCCGACGCGTATTCGCTCGACGATGAAGGCTACGTGGTGTTCGCACATGATGGCGGCGAGGTGCCCCCGTCCGCTCAGGCTGCGGCAGCTGCCGGCGCCCGCGCATGCCCGGTGGCTGCGCTGCTCGTGCGGGAGGCCTGATGGCGGTCCCCACCCATGGTCGCATCGTCATCGTCGGAGGCGGGCCCGCGGCAGCTGCGAGCGCAGTCGCGCTTCGCGAGATCGGGCATGACGGGGAACTCATCGTCATCAGCGACGAGGGTCTCGCGCCGTACTCGAAGCCGCCGCTCTCCAAAGCATTCCTGACCGGCGGAGTACGATCCGCCGACCTCTCGTTGGGGACCGCGGATGCCGAGCTACGCCTCGGGACGCGCGTGAGTCGGGTGCACTTCGACTCGCGCAGCGTCGAGCTCGACGACAAGAGCCTCGTACCCTACGACGGCCTGGTGCTCGCCATGGGCATGCGCGTCAGACGGCCGGCTGCGACAGGCGTCGAAGTGCTCGCCACGATGTCCGACGCAACGCGCGTCGCGAACGCGCTCCGGACCTCCAGGTCGGTGCTGGTAGTCGGCTCGGGCTTTCTCGCGTACGAATTGGCCTCCGCGGCGCGTACGGCAGGTGCGGAAACGACGCTCGTCATCAAACCCGGCGCGCTGTCGGCCCGCTACGGCGTGCTCGAAGCGATCCTCACGATGCAGGCTGAGAGCGCGGGCGTGCATCTCGTGCGTTCGACGAACTGCGAGTTCCGGAATGGGGGCGCGACCACCGCCGAGGGCATCCGTCTCGAAGCCGATCTCGTACTCGCCGCGATCGGTTCGGAATTCGAGCGGGGAATCGCTCCTAGCGACGCTTCGCACGGGTTGCTCGTGGACAACCGCTGTCGAATGCGCGACGGCGTCGTCGCAGCCGGAGACGCAACCGTGACACGCCTCCCGAACGGCCTGCTCAGACGGGATGCCACCTGGACGAACGCCCTGCTGCAGGGCGCCGCGGCCGCGAGGGCGCTGCTGGACGACGACGCATCGCCCTATTCGCCGATGCCGTACGCGTGGACCGAGTCGTTCGGCCTCGAAGTGAAGGTTGCGGGAACGCCTCCGGTCGATGTCCGCCCCACCGTGGTCGACGGGACGCTCGACGAGGCGCGTGCGCTCCTGCGGTGGCCGGGTGGCGCCGCAGCGATCGGGTACCGAATACCGGTCAGCCGGCTGAAAGCGTTGGCAGCCGACGAACCTGCAACACTGGATGCATGACGCAGCCCGAACGCACTCCCGGCATGCGCGCACCGCAGCAGGCACGCTCGCAGCGCACGCTCGAACGCGTCCTTTCCGCAGGAGCCGAGGTTTTCGCCGAGCGCAGTTACGAGGGCCTCACCGTGGCGGAAGTCTGTCGCCGCGCAGGCGTCTCTGCCGGAACGCTCTACACGCGTTTCGAGGGTAAAGACGCCCTGATACGAGCGATCCACGATCATGTCATGGCGCAGCTCTCAGCGGAGATCGCCGAACTCTACGCGCCTTCGGCCGAGTGGGACCGGCTTCCGACGTTGGAGTTCACCGAGCGCGCGGTACGCCTGCTCGTCGAGCACTTCCGCACCCACGATCGCATCATTCGCGCTGTGGTGCTGCGCGCTGCGGTCGACGAGAGCCTGCGCGAGGTCGGCGCCTCGTCAGTGCGCGCAATGGCCGACGCGTTCACTTCGCGCACGCTCGATCGTGCGAACGACTTCGTGCACGACGACCCCGAGGCAACGGTCCGTTCGGTATTCGCCATGATCTTCGAGGCGATCTCCTGGGATGTCACCTTCGGGTCGGAGTTCCGAGCCGCCGGCGCGCTCGGACCCGATGATCTCAACGATCGACTCGTCTCGGTAGCGCGCATGATGCTGCTGACGACGCCACCCGGATAGGGAACGGCGCCGTCAGCCCGGGGAAGCCCGCAAGCTCACACCGGAGGTGCGACGAACAGGCCCTTGTCGATGTCGTTGAAGGATTCGCGCGCGACCAGTTCGCTCATCTCCGCTGCGGTTCCCCACTGATCCTGCGTCGACAGGTGGCTGATGTCGTGGCGCGAGGGGTGATAGGTATCCTCATCGATCACCGCGAGTTCGGTCGTGTACTCGATGGTGTTGCCCGCCGGCGACAGGAAGTAGGCGAAGGTGTTGTCGCCCGCGTTGTGACGGCCCGGCCCCCAGATCATGCGGGTGCCCGAACGCAGGATCTTGCCGGCGCCGCGCATCCACTCCTCGATGCCGCGCATCTCGAACGAGAGGTGATGCAACGAGTGGTGCGGCCCCATCGCGACGGCGATCGAGTGATGGTTCGCGTTGCATCGCAGGAAATGCATCATGTCACCGCCGTCGGGGCGCACGAGGGAATCCGAGATGGCGAAGTCGAGATGATCGATGTACCACTGCACGGTCTCGTTCAAGTTCTTCGAGTTGAAGACCGTGTGCGACAGCTTCACCGGGATCGGCTCGCGCTCGCGGATCTTGCGCGACTCGCGCAACTCGAAATCGGTCGAGAACTCGAGCACGCGCCCGTCGCCGTCGAACACGCGGAAGCCGTACCCGCCGCCGGGCTGGGTGAGTTCCTGCGGCTCGTGCACGAACTGCACCCCCTCGGCGCGCAGCTTCTCGGCGAGCTTGTGCAGATCGTCGCGATTCTTCACCCCGAAGCCGACGAGGTCGATCCGCTTCTCATCTCGGCGCAGACGCAGAATGAACGGCTCGGGTGAGCCCTCGGCTGCGAGGTAGACCAGCCCGTCTTCGCTCTTGACCTCGCTGAGGCCCCAGTGGCGGATGAAGAAGTCCCGCTCCGCCTCGAAGTTCGGGACCGCGAGCGCGGTATAACGCAAATGAGAGATAAGTCGTTCAGTCATCTTCGACCCTTCCTGATGAAAACCGGACGCGCACCTGGCACGATAACGACGAGGTTACGACTGAAGCGCCGCACTCAACCATCCGCTGAAGCGAATACCATGCATCGTGTGGCTACCACTGACCCCGACCTGAACCTGCTCATCGCGTTGCGCGCGCTCCTCGAGGAGGCGAACGTGACTCGCGCCGGCGAACGCATCGGCATGGGCCAGTCGACCATGTCCTCGGCGCTCTCGCGTCTGCGCACCGTGTTCCAAGACGAATTGCTCGTGCGGATCGGCCGAGACTACGAGCTGACGCCGCTCGCGCGGCAGATTCTTCCGCAGGTGCAACTCACGCTTCCCCTGGTGGCGCAGGCGCTCGGTCAGGAGCAGCCGTTCCACCCCTCGAGCGCGAACCGGCGATTCACCATTCAGCTCACCGACTATGCGGCGATCGAGCTGCGCCCGGTGTTCGGCATCGCCGCAGCCGCAGGCGACGGCATCGCGTTCGACCTGCAGCGTTTGCCCTCCGAGCCGACCGAAGCGGATCGCGATCTGCTTGCGCACGACTTCATCGTCGCCGTACCGGGCATCGGCATCGAGGTGCCGAGCATCGAGATGTTCCGCGACGAGTACGTCGTCATCGCGGCCCGCGACAATCCGGTGGTGCAGGACGGGAGCATCTCGCTCGAGGATTTCCTTGCGAGCCCGCACATCCGGTGCGACTTCGGCCGGGCGCACATGACGCCCGCGGAGCGGCGCATGCGCGAACTCGACTTGCGCCTGAACGTTCGAGTGACGACATCGACGCTGCTGTCGATCCCGCTGATCATCGCCGGCACCGACCTGCTCGGGGTGGTGCCGAGCCGCCTGATCGAGCGCGCCGGCGACCCGACGGCCACGGTTGCGGTACCGACCCCGTTTCCGACGGTCGAACTGATCGAACGGCTGTGGTGGCACCCCGCGCACACGCACAACCCGGCGCACACCTGGTTCCGCGAAACCGTGGAGCAGGTCATTCGGGCCGACACGCTGCACAACTAGACCGGCGATACTTGGCATCGTCGCAGATGGGTGGCGGCCACCCTTCTCCCGCGCTTAGCGTCTTCCGCAGGATGTAGGACGAACGTGTCGTCCGGTGGATGTAACGACGCATCCGTGAGGAGTGTGGCAAAGATGTCAGTCGAAAAGGTTCTCGTCGTCGGTGGAGGG
Source organism: Leucobacter soli (assembly GCA_040392345.1). Lineage (GTDB taxonomy): Bacteria > Actinomycetota > Actinomycetes > Actinomycetales > Microbacteriaceae > Leucobacter > Leucobacter soli_B. Next base: position 89,769 of record JBEBWI010000001.1, read on the forward strand.
TTCACCGGTTTGACGGCGGCGATCGCGCTCGCGCGCAGGGGCGTCTCGGTGACGCTGGTCGATCAGGCGCCCGCCTGGGCCCGGGTCGGTCATGGCCTGACCATTCAGGGCAACGCGCTTCGGGTGTTCAAAGAACTCGGGATTCTCGACGAGATTCTGAAGAAGGGCTACCCCGAGGACAGCGTGGCGCTCACGACCGCGGAGGGGCACCTCATCACCGAGCTCGAGACCCCGCGCACGGGCGGCGAGGATCTGCCCGCCACCATCGGCGCACTGCGCCCCGACCTTCACGAGGTGATGGTCGCGAAGGCCGAGTCGCTCGGCGTCGAGATTCGCCTCGGCCTGCGTCTCGATTCGTTCGAGAACTTCGACGGGCGAGCCGAGTCGACGCTCTCGGACGGCTCGGTGGAGTCGTGGGATCTGATCATCGTCGCCGAGGGCATCAAGTCGCCGACCCGCCCGAAGCTCGGCATCACCGAGGATCGGGCCCCCAGCGGCCTCGGTATCTGGCGGGCGGTCACCGACCGCCTGCCCGAGATGACGGGCGCCATCGCCTTCCCCTCGGGCCCCGGCGGCGCGTTCAAGGTCGGCTACACCCCGGTGAGCGACACCCAGTGCTACATCTTCGTGCTCTGCGAGCCGGTGCGCCCCGACAACGGTCTCGAGGGCTGGCAAGAGGTGCAGCGATTGATGGAGAACTTCCACGGCGAGTTCGACTTCTTGCGCGAGTCGCTGAACGCGGACACCTTCTTGAATTTCCAGGAGATCGAGTGGATCTTCGTGGAAGGGCCCTGGCATCAGGGGCGTGTGCTCGCCCTCGGCGAGGCCGTGCACGCGGTGCCTCCGCTGATCGCTCAGGGCGCTGCGCAGTGCGTCGAGGATTCGTTGGTGCTCGCCGACTACATCACCGAGGAAGGCGATCTCGAAGAGCAGCTCGCCGCGTTCTACGCCCGCCGCATCCCTCGCATCAAGGGCGTCGTAGACGCCTCGCTGCAGCTCGCGCACTGGGAGCAGAACCCCGGTTCGCCCGACGCCGACCCCGGCAGGGTCATGGCGGAGGCGCTCGTCGCACTGGTGCCGGCACCGTGAGCGGCACGTTCAGGGTGCCCCGCCGCATCGTCACCGGCCACGACGCCTCCGGCGTCTCCGTGATCGTGAGCGACGGCCCGGTACCCGTCACGAAGGAACTGCCCGAGGACGGCGTCACCTTCCACGAAGTATGGGAGACGACGCCCGCGCCCGCGCCGATTCGGGCGGGCGCGGAGGACCCGACCATCGGCGAGGTCACGGTTCCGCCGCCGTCGCGGGGCACGCGGATCCGCATCAACGAGTTCCTGCCCGGTCACCTCGACGAGCGAGGCCTGCAGTCACCCGTGCACCGCACCGAGTCGATCGACTACGGCATCGTGCTCGAGGGCGAGATCACCCTGCTGCTCGACGACAGCGAGGTCACCGCCTACGCGGGGGACATCGTCGTCCAACGCGGCACCGACCATGCCTGGGCCAACCGCGGCGACCGCATGGCGCGCGTCGCCTTCGTGCTGATCGACGGCGAGTACGAGGAAGACGTGCTCAAGGTTCTGCCCGAGAACGTGCGCGAAGGTCTCATGCTGCACGGCCCCCGCGACGGCGACGCGGCGAAGGAGCACGCCTCATGACCGCGCTCGACCACGTGGGGCTGTCGGTCTCCGACCTCGATGCCCAAGCCGAATGGTACGCGGGTGCGCTGGGGCTGAAGCCCCTTGAGCCCGGCGGCATTCCCGCTGTCGGCCTACGCGTCGTGTTCCTCGTCGACCCCGACGACGGCTGGGCGATCGAGCTGCTGCACCGGCCCGGCTCGCAGCATCCGCCGCTCGCGACGAGCGCGCCCGAACACGTGCTGACGCAGGGATACGGGCACATCTGCCTGCGAGTCGACGATGTGGACGAACTGTACGACCGACTCGTCTCGGCGGGTGCATCGTCGATCATGCCGCCCGGTGAATCCCCGGTTTCCGGGGTACGCATGGCGTTCGTCGCCGACCCCGAGGGCAACTTCATCGAGATGCTCGACCGGCCGGGCCCTCCCGGCACCCCGGGGAGCGCCTCATGAGCGAGAGCAGACTCCCCGGCATCGCACTCCCCGGCATCGCGGGAGAGGTCTTCGTGATCACCGGCGCCGCGGGCGGTCAGGGGGCCGAAGAGGCCCTGCTGCTCGCGAGCGGAGGCGCCCGGGTCATCGCGGCCGACATCCAGGACTCGGCACCCGAGCTGCTGCGGCGCGCCGAGGGCTTACCCGGCCGGGTCGAATACCGACGCCTCGACGTGACCGACGAGGCGGGCTGGGCAGAGCTCGCCTCGTCATTGTCGGGCGCCCGGGTCAAGGGTCTCGTGAACAACGCGGGAGTCACGAGCCGGGTGCGCATCGGCTCGGTCGAACGCGCCGATTGGGATCGCGTGCTCGCCATCAACGTGACCGGCGCGATGCTCGGCATCCAGGCCCTGCTCCCGCTGATGGGCGAGGGGTCCTCCATCGTCAACATCGGCTCGGCCGCCGGCGTCACCGGCCACTACACGGCCGCGTACACCACGAGCAAATGGGCGATCCGCGGGCTCAGCCACTCCGCGGCGACCGAACTCGGCCCGCGCGGTATTCGCGTGAACCTCGTGCATCCCGGGTACATCCACACCGAGATGACGGCGAGCGCCCCCGCAGCCTTCCTCGACGCCAACCTGCAGGTCTCCCCGCTGCACCGCGGCGGCCAGCCGCAAGAGGTCGCGAACGTCGTGGCGTTCCTCCTCTCAGACGCCGCGTCGTACGTGACCGGCGCCGAGATCGGCGTCGACGGCGGGCAGTTCCTCTCGGGCGTCGCGACATTCCTGTCGGACGCAGTGCGCCCGGCCCAGCAGGCAGCCGCCCAGCAGTCCCCCACTGAGTAACAGCACACCCGCAAAGATGTGAGGATCCACTATGGATACGCAGAGATTCGACGACTACATCGCACGCTTCAACCGGCGCGACGAGACCGCATTCGAGGAATACCTCGCCGACGACATGCACATGCAGAACGGCACCCTCGAGTACACGGGCGTGCAGGGCATGAAAGACCACTACGCGAAGATCTGGTCGACCTTCGAGGAGCGCCTCGAGCCCACCGACTTCGTGGGTTCGGAGACGAATGTGGCGATCCGCATGGTCACGCACTTCACCGCGGAGCGCGATGACGCCGACTCGGTGTTCGGCCCGGTCGAGGCGGGTGACCGGTACACCTTCCGCGGCGTCATCTCGTACCGCCTGAACGACGAGGGCAAGTTCGCCGACATCCTCGTCGCCTACAACTCGTTCACCAGCATTCGCCGCGACGGCACCGTCACCGAGCTCGGCATCCCGCACTGAGCCGCCGCACCGCGCAGCGACCCGCACACCGACAATCCCAGAGACCGCACAAGCCAGGAGGCCCCCATGTTCATGTATTTCCCGACCAACTACGTGTGGAGCCTCTCCGTGGTCGCGACGCTCAACAACGGCGGCTATATCGACGAGGTGGATCGCGCCTCTCGCCCCGTTCTAGAAGCCTCGCAGAACGGTGACGACGCCGGCACCGAGGAGCTGTACGCCTCATGGTCGGCCGTCGCCGACCGCCTGATCGCGAAGGCGCAGGACGACGAGGCGCGCGGTCGCCGCATCGGCGCCGGCGAGACCTACTACCGGGCCTCGCTCTACACCTCGCAGGCCGAGCGTTTGCAGTCGCCGAAGTGGGAGGGGCGCAACGCCGCCTACCAGAAGTCGATCGACCTGCTGCTCAAGCACGTCGAGCTGTTGGACGTGCCGCTCACCGCGGTCGACATCCCCTACACCGAGAACGGCGTGGAGTCGGCACTGCCCGGCTACTACTACCGGGCGCCCGGCGAGGGGCCGCACCCGGTCATGATCCAGTGGAACGGCCTCGACTCCACCAAGGAGATGATGTACTACTCGGGGTTCCCGCAGATGCTCGCCGCACGCGGCATCTCGACCCTGATGGTCGACACACCGGGATCCGGCGAAGCGCTGCGACTGCGCGGCCTCACTGCACGCCATGACACCGAGGTGTGGGCTGCCGCCATCATCGACTGGCTCGAGGGGAACGCCGCAGATCTCGGCATCGACCCCGAGCAGATCGGCATCGTGGGGTGGTCGCTCGGCGGGCACTACGCACCGCGCGCGCTCGCCTTCGAGAAGCGTCTGAAGCTCGGCATCGCCTGGGGCGCGAACCACAACTGGTTCGAGGTGCAGGAGGGCCGCCGTCAGCGCGAGGGCGAGAACCCCGTGCCCCACTACTGGGATCACGTCTACTGGGTGTTCGGCGCGAAAGACGATGCCGAGTTCATCGAGAAGACCCGCGGCATGACGCTCAACGGCGTCGTCGAGCACATCACCGCGCCCTTCCTCATCACGCACGGCGTGGGCGACCGCCAGATCAACGTGAAGTACGCGCACCAGAGCTACGAGCAGGCGGTCAACAGCGCCAAGCGCGAGCTGCGCCTGTTCGACGACCCCGAGGGCGGCACCGAGCACATCTCGATCGACAACATGCCGTATGTCGCGGGCATCATCGCCGACTGGGTCGCCGAGACGTTCGCCGAGCTGCGGTAGGTAGCGCGGCAACGCACCATTCGCGCTGTTCTCCCGGCTCTCGCGGCTCTCGCCGCAGGAAGCGCGTCGAAGGGTCAGAACCTCTGCACGTGATCCACTCGGGTGCAGCGGTTCTGGCCCTTCGCGGTTCATGCGGATCGCGGAGGCCTGCGGACGCGGGCACGCAGGCGGGCGAGCGCCCGCGGCCCGACTACGCTTGGATGCATGCGCATCGCCACCTGGAACGTCAATTCGATCCGCACTCGCGTCGGCCGCGTCGTCGACTGGCTCGTCAGAGCCGACGTCGACGTGCTCGCCATGCAGGAGATCAAGTGCCGGCCCGACCAGTTCCCGATCGCCGAGTTCGAGCGCGCCGGCTACCAGCTCGAGATCCACGGCCTGAACCAGTGGAACGGGGTCGCCTTCGCGAGCCGCCACGAGATGACCGACGTGGTGCGCGACTTCGACGGCATGCCCGGCTTCGGCAAGCCCATCGGCGGGCAGGAGGCGTTGCAGGGCACCGGCACGAACGGGCTGCCGCACGAGGCCCGCGCGCTCGGCGTGACGGTCGGCGACCTGCGCCTCTGGAGCCTGTACGTGCCGAACGGCCGCAGCCTCGATGACCCGCACTACGCCTACAAGCTCGACTGGCTCATGGCGCTGCGCACCAACGCAGAGCAGTGGATCGCCGAGAACCCCGACCTGCCCCTCGCCCTGATGGGCGACTGGAACATCGCCCCGCTCGCCGCCGACATGGGCGACCCGTCGTTCGTGGAGGGCCGATCCACTCACGTCTCACCCGACGAGCGCTCGATGTTCGCGTCGTTCTCGCCGACCGTCGAGGATGTCGTGCGGCCGATCGTGCCCGACGGCTTCACCTTCTGGGATTACAAGGCTGGGCGGTTCCCGAAGAACGAGGGCATGCGCATCGACTTCATCCTCGGCTCCCCGGCCTTCGCCGGCGCCGTCACCGGGGCATCGATCGAACGCGACGAGCGCAAGGGCGACGGGCCGAGCGACCACGTTCCTGTCGTGGTCGACATCGACCCGTCGCTGCTCTTCGAGAGCTTCGAGGATGACGACGATCGCCCGATGGTGTTCTGAGCCGGCAGCATCCCGACCCGGCGGCTCGCCCCTCGACAATTGGGCAGTAACCGCCCCGAATTTTCAGTTTCCGGGGCGGTTGCTGCCAACCTGCGGCTCTGCCTACTCCACCTTGGCCAGCGCATCCTTCAGCGCCACACGGCTGCCCGTGCGCAGGATGGAGTTGCTGTAGATGCGCGCGCCGATCCACAGCACCACCGCGATGGTGACCGCGAGGATGCCGAGCGAGAGCAGAGGCTCCCACCACTCCGCCGTGCCGAGGTATAGCCGCATCGGCATGCCGACGGGTGCCGAGAACGGAATATAGCTCATGATCGCGAGCATCTGCGGGTTGTCGTTGAACATGATCACGCCGACGTAGGGCAGCATCACGAGGAACATCACGGGGCTCGTCACCGACCCGATGTCCTCCTGCCGCGACACGAGCGCCGCGAGCGCGGCGTAGAGCGAGGCGAGCAGTACGAAGCCGAACGCGAACAGGATGCCGAACCAGATGAGCGCGGTGCCGAGCTCGCCGAGCAGCAGATCCTGCCCGGTCGCGAGCATGCCGACCGAGGCCAGCGCCACGATGGCAACGACCTGCGCGAGTGCGAGAATACTGTTGCCGAGAATCTTGCCGGCGAGCATCGTGCGCGCCGAAACGGTCGCGAGCAGTATCTCGACGATGCGGGTCTGCTTCTCCTCTACGACACTCTGCGCGATCGTCGTACCGAAGGTGATGGCGCTCATCATGAAGACGATGCCGAAGCCGATCGCGATGATGTAGGCGAGGAAGGGGTTCGCGGCGCCAGGGTCGAGCAGTTCGACCGCGGGGGCCGCCGAGAGCGCCTGAATCACGTCGAGCGGCGCGCTGTCGTTCGCGAGCACCGTGAGGCCGACGGGGGTGTCGCCGCCCGGCACCACCGCGGCTTCGACGGCGCCCTCGCGTACGAGCTGCTCGGCGCTGGCGCGATCCGCCGTCTCGGTCACGTCGAAGCCCGCGTCGGCGAGCGCCTGCCCGCTGGTGCCCACCACCGCGACCTTCGTCGCGTCGCCGAACCCGCCCGAGTTCGCCATGAACCCGCTGAACAGCACGCCCGCGAGCACGAGGAACAGGATGAGGCCGGTCGAGATGAGGAACGCCTTGCTGCGCAGGCGCGTAGTAATCTCGCGCTCGGCGACGAGCCACGCACCGGCGGGGCCGCTCATCGACCGGGTACCGGCGGCGCGCGGGCCGCCGTTCTGCTGGTTCTGCTGCGCGCTCTGGGTGCTCATCGCACGACCTCCTTGAAAATCTGGGCGAGTGACGGGGTGACCGCGCCGAATCTGCGAACGATGGTGGATCCGGTTGCGCCTGCGGGCGCGGCCTCCGCACCGCGCACCGCCTGCGCGAGCACGGCCTGCGCGGCCGCGTCGTTCTCGGCGTCGAAGCGCACGAACCCGCCATCGAGGTGGGTGACGGTGAGGCCCGCGGATTCGCGCACCCAGCCGGCGTCTGCACCCGGGCCCGCGAGTTCGAGTTCGTAGGTGTGGCCCGAGTGCCGTGCGCGCAGCGACTCCCGCGAACCCGCCGCCAGAATGCTGCCGTCACCGATTACGACGACGTCGTCGCAGAGCCGCTCGACGATGTCGAGCTGATGCGAGGAGAACAGCACCGGAGCGCCCTTCGTCGCGTAGTCGCGCAGCACGCCGAGCACCACTTCGACCGCCATCGGGTCGAGGCCGGAGAACGGCTCGTCGAGCACGAGGGCGATGGGGCGGTGCACGAGCGCCGCGGCGATCTGGGCGCGCTGCTGGTTGCCGAGCGAGAGGCTCTCGAGCGGGTCGTTCGCGCGCTCCGCGAGGCCGAGGCGCTCGATCAGCGCGTCGCTCTCCTGCTTCGCGGCGGTGGCGCCGAGCCCGTGCAGCCGGCCGAGGTAGACGAGCTGCTCGGAGACCTTCATCTTCGGGTACAGGCCGCGTTCCTCGGGCATGTAGCCGAACTGCGCGCGGTCGATAGGGGTGAGAGGCGCGCCGTCGAGCCGCACCTCGCCCGAATCCGCCGCCAGCACTCCGAGAATGATGCGCATCGTCGTCGTCTTGCCCGCGCCGTTGCCGCCGACGAAGCCCGTCATCCGGCCGCCGGCCACCTGAAAGCTGACGTCGTGCAGCACCCGGCGGTCGCCGAAGCTGCGGGTGATGCTCTGAAGCTCAAGCATGTCGCCCTTCCGTTCTCCTGTGTTTCGATTCACGTGATCCCCGTGCCGCCGGAATGACGGCCCACTCGATCCTGAAAGCAACGCTACGGCGGATGCGGCGGGCCCCGCCTCCCCCTAACGGGTGAACACGCTCACCCGCAGGGAGGATCTACCGCCACCGCCGCAACACTAGGCTCGAGGGCATGATGGATCAGATGGGCACGACGTGGGTGCGGCCGGCTCCCGATGCGGCCGGTCGACGCGCGGACGCGCTGCTGGCACTCGGGCTTGCCCTGCTCGCGACGACCACCTCGCTGCTGTATTCCCGCACCGGCATGTTCACCGAGACCGCACCCGTGTGGGTCTGGGTGCTGGGTCTCGGGCTGTGCACGCTGCCGTTGGCGCTGCGCCGCCGCTACCCCGTACCGGTCGCCGTGCTGGTCTCGGTCGGCTTCTTCGTCTGCGGTCAGTTCGGGGTGCCCGAAGCGCTCGTCGTCAGCATCGCGCTCTTCATCGCCCTGTACACGGTCGGGGCGTGGGAACCGAACCGCACGCTCGCAGTATGGAGCCAGCTGATCATCGCCGTCGCGATGGTGATGTGGCTCGTCGTCTCGCTCATCATCGCCTCCTCCGACCCCGACACCATGCCGAACGTCTCCCGCGTCGGCCTGTTCTCGGCATTCGCGACCTACGCCGTGCTGCAGATCATCACGAACCTGCTCTACTTCGCCGGGGCGTTCTTCTTCGGGCGCTCGTCGTGGCGGGCGGCCCGTATGCGCGCCGTGCTCGAGTCCCAGGGTCGCGAGCTCGAACTCGAACGGCAGACGAGTGCGGCGCAAGCCGTCGCGCTCGACCGGCTGGGGATCGCGCGCGAGCTGCACGACGTGGTCGCGCACCACGTATCGGTGATGGGCATTCAGGCGGCCGCGGCTCGGCGCTCCCTCGAACGCGCCCCGGAGCGGGCGGCTGCGGCCCTCGAGGTGGTCGAACAGAGCGCGCATGCCGCGGTCACCGAGCTGCGCGCGATCGTGCACACGCTGCGCACCCCCGAGGCAGACGACCCCGCCTCGACCGTGGGCGTAGCGCAGCTGCCGACGCTCATCGCCGAATCCCAGCGGTCGGGCACGCCCACCACACTGATCGTTGCGGGCGATGCGCGCCCGCTTCCGCTCCTCGTCGACCTGGCTCTGTACCGCGTCGCTCAAGAGGCCCTCACGAACGTGCGCAAGCACGCCGGGCGCGGCGCCGCTGCGGAGGTGCGTCTGCGCTTCCTCGTGGATCGCACCGAACTCGAAGTCGCCGACGACGGGGTGCAGCAGCGCTTGGGCGTGGCACCCGCCGGCCTCAGGGGGTCGGGCCTCGGCCTGCGCGGCATGCGCGAGCGCATCGGTGCGGTGGGCGGCACCCTCGAGACGGTGAAGCGCGAGCGCGGCGGCTTCATGGTGCGGGCCTCGGTACCGACCGCGGCGGGCATCGTTCCCTCGGCCGGGCTCGGCGAAGCGCCGGGCGCGCCCGAAGCCGCACCCGGCGGCGCTGCCGCTGCCGCCGCGCACCGTCAGCACGAAGCCTCCATCGCGCCCACCGCGCCAGGCGCACCGAGCACGAAGGAGCCCGCATGATTCGCGTACTACTGGTCGATGATCAGGCGCTCGTGCGCTCGGGGTTCCGCATCATCCTCGAGTCGGAGCCCGACATCGAGGTCGTCGGCGAAGCCGCCGACGGCTCGGCGGCCGTACGCCTGGCGGCCGAGCTCCGGCCCGATGTGATCTGCATGGATGTCGAGATGCCCGAGATGAACGGCATCGAGGCCTCCCGGCGCATTCTGCAGGAGCCTGCGCATCGAACGGACGCAAATCAGTCGGGCGCGAATCGGACAGATGGGGGTCGGTCTAGCAGGGAGCCGGTGCGCGCGGATCAGGTGGGCGCGGATCAGGTGGGCCCGGATCACGCTGGTCCTGCAATCCTGATCCTCACCACGTTCGGCCACGACGCCTACCTCTTCGACGCGCTGGCCGCGGGCGTGAGCGGGTTCCTGCTCAAGACGTCGAAGGCCGAACAGCTGATCGACGCGGTACGGACGCTGGCCGCCGGTCAGGCGCTCCTGGGGCCGGACATCACGCGCGCCGTGATGGAGCGGGCGGCGGGCGCGGCCGCGATCCACTCGCAACCCGGCGGTGCCGACGCGACACGTGGAACCGGGGCCTCGGCGAGCACGAGACGCGACGCGGCGAGCGACGCGGCCCTCGACGCCGTCGGGCTGACGGAGCGCGAGCGCGAGGTGCTGCGCCTCGTCGCCGCGGGCAGATCGAACGGCGAGATCGCGGCGGAGCTGTTCCTCGGCGAGGCGACGGTGAAGACGCACGTCTCGAACCTGCTGCAGAAGCTCGGCGCCCGGGACCGGGTGCAGGCGGTGGTCTGGGCCCACACGAACGGGGTGACTCGCGCCACCCCGGCGTGAACCTTCGCGTGAGCCCCGGCGTGAACCTCAGCGTGAGCCTCCGCGTGAGCCTCCGCGTGAGCCCCGGCGTGAACCTCAGCGTGAGCCTCCGCGTGAGCCTCCGAGCAATCGACGTCCGCGCTGCCTGCTGCGGGTGGCCAGACCACAAATGGGCAGTAGTCGCCCCATTCCCCCGATTTTTGGGGCGGTTTCTGCCAACTCGCGGGTGGGCCGGCAGCGCATGAAGCGCCGCCCATCCCTGCCGTGGATGCGACGAAGCTCCCGCGAGTGGGGCGGGGGCTTCGGATGAGAGCCGGCTGAGACATCGAGCCGGCCGATGGAGCCGCCTGTCGGATTTGAACCGACGACCTGTTCTTTACAAGATAAATACCGAAAATGCCGAGCCCGACACCGAAGAACTCAACCCTAACGAATACGCCCTAGCGTCATAGCAATGACACAAAACACACTATGGGATGACACAGGCCAGTTGCTCGAAATGTGGAAGGTTTGGCAAACCGCCCAAGGCCTCAGACCCCGCACCATCCACGACCGACACTTCACCATGACGCACTTCTTCCGACTCACCGGACGAACCCCACGCACCATGGAACCCTTCGACATCATCGTCTACTGTGGCAGACCCGAACTCTCCACAGCCTCGCGCGCGAGCTACCACGCCACCATCCGGGCATTCTGCAAATGGATGGTCAAAGTCAAAGTACGACCCGACAATCCCACCGAGGACACCCCAACGCCCAAACGCGCACGTACGAAACCGCGCCCGCTCAGCCTCGATACCATTCGAGCAATCTACAACGCCGCAAACCGCGACCGCACTCGCGCTTACATCAAGCTCGCCGTGCTCGCAGGCATGCGCATCCACGAAGTCGCGAAGATCAGAAGCGAAGACATCGACCACGACCGCGGAACAATCCACATCAACGGCAAAGGCGGCGTGATCGAGCTCGTACCCCTGCACCAAGAAATCCGTGAGCTCGCAACCCAGATGCCAAAGAGCGGGCACTGGTTCCCCGCATACACCGTGCCAGGCCCAGTCGAACGGCGAGCCGTCTACGCAGCGATCAAAGGTGCCATGAGACGAGCAGGCTACCCCGAAGCAAAGCCCCACCAGCTGCGGCACTCGTACGGCACCGAGCTACTCGCGAACGGCGCAAACCTCCGCATCGTGCAAGACCTGATGCGACACGCAGACGTATCGACCACGCAGCTCTACACCGATACCGAATGGTCAGCGAAAGTCGAAGCACTCGCAACCCTGCGCCTCACGCCATGACCCATTCGAGCACCCTACGGGCGCACCCCAAGCTCCGTGCTACGCACGTCACACACCTTTGCCATTTGGCCTCAAGAGGCTAGCAACTCCACTCCGCAATTCAGGGTGCTACGCATCATTTCCCCTACAGGGAAATGACGGACGCAAGCGCCCGCCCCTCACCACTCCGCTCCGCCGCTAGACAGCGAAGCTGTCCAAAAGGCAAAAGAAGTCAGAGAGAGAAACCATCATGAAAATCACCAACCTCGCCACACTCTTCGCCCGCGACCCCGAACTCATCAACGACGAACAACTCAAGCAGCTCCACGACTGGGCCATGCACAACATCGCAATCTTGACCATGAAAAGGCACGCCAACGAGCCAAACCGCGAGGCGCTGTTCCAAGACGCAGTAAACAAATTCGACGCCTACGCCGAAGAACAAATGCGCCGATTCGATCTCGAGATGGCCGAACGAAAGGCCGGCTAAAACAGACGCACAAGGGCCGGCTACTCACCACCGAGTAGCCGGCCTTTATCGCTTCTGGCGAACCAGAAAATCAACCGTGGACTTCAGCCCAAGAATAAGGAGCATCAGCGGCAGAGCCCACTTTGCAACGAACATGAAAACCGGCGTGAATGAGTCTGCAAAAACCGAGCCCACACCGATACTCGAACCATCATCCTTCGCGGCAGTGCCTGTTGCCCACGCATCTATCGCTAACGGCAATAGGAAGTGTGAGGCCAGGCCAGCGACAACGAGAATGATCCACGCAATAATCAAACGCACTCAGCCAGGCTACCCACAAGCCCAACCCGAAGCCGAGTAACTAGCAGCTGCACCGCGGGATCGTCTTACGCCCACCACAATGCACGCACCGGCCCGAGTCCAGCACATCACCCACGCGCTCCACCGCGTCGAGCGTGTCATACGATCCGAACGCAAGCGACGACGGCCCCCAGAACCACGCCGTGGAAGATGAAGGCTGCTTGTCAATCTGCCCGGTCGTCATCTGATCGAATGCGAACGCATCGAACGTACGCCACTTGAACAATCGCTTCTGCGCCCACATCCGAGGCGAGCCCGGATCGCGCTTCCCCATGTGGCCCTTACAGAGCGTCACGGCCTGCGTTGTTTCACGAATGATCTTGTCCGCGCGCGCCCACGCAGGCGCCGACCACCTCAGCACCACATCGCGCCGCCGCAGCTGCACCAACAGATTCGCGACCTGCACCGGCAACCCCTGAGACTCACGCGCGGAAGCAATGCCAACGACCTCGTCAAAGAGCACGTCGCAGTGCTCGGCCTCGAGGATCTGCCCCCAGTCCGTCAACCGCTCATAACTCGAATGCGGTGCACCGGTGACCGGATCGAGCAGCCGGACAGTGGAGAGCACGCGGCGACCGGCCGCGAGACTCGGCAACGTGTCATGCACCATCGCGAGACTCTTCCCGCCGCCGTTCTCACCGATATACGCATGGATCGGAACTGCCCGCCGCCGTTCCCGGCCAGCGTCACGGTCACGGAACGCGGGTGCGCCGGGGCCGCGCGCCGCCGCGCGCTCCCCCCCGCGCACCCCGCGCCCCCGCAGCCCGGGACGTGAGCCAGAACTTGCTTCACAAGCTTTATCACGAACATCACCCCGTAGACCCCCAACGAGGCCGCTACCGCTATCGCTATGACGCCCCATGGCACCCATACCCCCATCGCTTGAATATTCGCCGCCAACGTCGTGATGCTGCCCGTCGGAGACGTAACCGCATCAGGTAGCTCGATTCCGTCAAAGAGGCCGAGGAACCAGTCCACGACGATCACGACGAGATCGAGCAACCATTCAACGATCACGTGTCACCACCGGATGACCGCCCGAAACCGTCATACCCGATCACTCGACCGACATAACGGGTCACTGCGAACACAGCCGCGAGAGTAACCGCGATACCGATGATGATGCGTGACCAGAACGCGAGCGTTGACGTCGGCTCCGCGCAGGCCGACAGCGGATTGCCCGAGTACTCGATACCCATGAGATTGAGGTTGATCGTCGGCCCTGCGCACCCGGAAGGGTTCACAGCCTGTACAACCGCCGTCCAAGTTTCAGCAACACGGCCCGCCTGAGCGATACCCGAATTTGTGGCCTTCAGTTGAAGTGCGGTCTGCACCTCGGTGAGCTTCGAGGTCTTCGGTACGAATGCCCATTCGAGCGCGCACTTCACCGGCAGATAGACCCACTCGAAGGGATTGAAGATACCCCACCCGGTCGGCCAACACTGCCGATTCGCCGCAGGATCAGCAGCAGGAGACGACATCGACGTCGCCGCCGCCCCGGGATTCGTCGTGACGTTCGTACCAGTACTCGTCTTGACCGTTTCACCCGTCTTC
>JBEBWI010000002.1:0-68464 GCA_040392345.1 Leucobacter soli
GAGTACCGCGGCAAGGGCCTCTTCTGGGCGCTCGAGCTCGTGCTCGACCGCGAGACCCGCGAACCGCTCGTGCCGTTCAACGCGGCCGGTGAGGCGGCGGCGCCGTTCAACGCGGTGCTGGCGGCATGCAAGGAGGCCGGCCTGTGGCCGTTCGCCGCGGGCAACCGGCTGCAGATCGCACCGCCGCTGATCATCAGCGAGGAGGACCTGGTGAAGGGCCTCGACATCATCGACGCGGTGCTCGACGTGGCAGACGGGTACTACACCGGCGAGTCCGGCAGGTAGCGAGGCTCTCGGCGTCGAATCGCTAGAGTGGGGCTTGGAGCGCAAGGCCGGGCCCCACTTCGGCGACTCGGCCGGCAGCGCACCTGCCGACTTCGACAACGAGGAGCCACGTGTCCCACCTGTTCCGCAGTGCCGCCGAGATGGATTCCGACGCGACGCTCTCCTTCAGCCCCGTGTTCACGCGCCCGGGTGAGGCCACCCGGCTGCCGGCGTTCGAGCTGCCCGACGGCATGATGGATCCCGATACGGCGTATCAGATCGTGCACGACGCCGCCATGCTCGACGGCAACTCGCGGCTCAACCTCGCCACCTTCGTGTCGACCTGGATGGACGACAATGCGAAGAAGCTCTACGCCGAGGCCGCCGACAAGAACATGATCGACAAGGACGAGTACCCGTCGACAGCGGCGATCGAGGATCGCTGCTGGCGGATCCTCGCGGATCTCTGGAATGCACCCGACACCGACGACGTCATCGGCACGTCCACCATCGGGTCGTCTGAGGCGTGCATGCTGGGTGGCCTGGCGCTCAAGCGGCTCTGGCAGGAGAGGCGCAGGGCCGAGGGGAAGCCGACCGGGAGCCCCAACCTCGTGCTGTCGGCCGGGGTGCAGGTGGTGTGGGAGAAATTCTGCAACTACTGGGATGTCGAGGCCCGCTACGTGCCGGTCACGGAGGAGCACCTGGTGCTCGACGGGTTCGAGCTCGAGAAGTACGTCGACGAGAACACGATCGGTGTCGTTGCGATTCTCGGCCAGACCTACACGGGGCTGTACGAGCCGGTGCGGCAGATCGCCGAGAAGCTCGACGAGATCGAGCGGGAGACGGGGCTCGACGTCAGGATTCACGTCGACGGCGCGTCGGGTGCGATGGTCGCACCCTTCTGCCAGCCCGAACTCGAGTGGGATTTCCGGGTCGCCCGTGTGAACTCCATCAGCACCTCCGGACACAAGTACGGCCTCGTCTATCCGGGCGTCGGCTGGGTCGTGTGGCGGGACAAGGCAGCCTGCCCCGAGAGCCTCATCTTCCACGTCAGCTACCTGGGCGGCGACATGCCCACCCTCGCACTCAACTTCTCGCGCCCGGGCGCGCAGGTGCTGCTGCAGTACTACCAGTTCCTGCGCCTGGGCCATGAGGGCTATCGGCTCGTGCAGCAGGATTCGCTCGACGTTGCGCAGTTCCTCTCCTCCGAGATCGCGAAGATCGGGCCGTTCGAGCTGGTGAGCCGGGGCGACACGATTCCGGTGTTCGCCTGGCGCCTGAAGCGCGGCGCCGAGCCGGCGAACTGGAACCTCTACGATCTCGCCGACCGGTTGCGCATGCGCGGCTGGCTGGTGCCGGCGTACCCGATGCCCGACAGCATGGCCGACCTGGTGGTGCAGCGCATCGTCGTGCGCGTCGGGCTGAGCCGGGACCTGGCCGGTTACCTGCTCGACGCGATCAAGGAAGAAGTGGCGTTCCTCGAAGCCTTGCAGGCGCCGTTGCCGCGCGAGGCGGCCGCGGGCCAGAGCTTCGCGCACTGATCCGCGGGGCGATGCTGAGGCTCGGACCGACGCTCACCGCGCAGAGCCTGCTCTTCATGACGGGTTCGGCGCTCTTCGCCGTGGGCACCGCGGTCGGGGCGCTGCTCGGCGACATCGCTCAGGGTGCCGCGCACGCGGCGAACATCCTGTGCTTCATCGGAGCCTGGTTCTTCACCTCGGCCGGGCTCATCCAGCTGCGCCTGAGCCGCCCGGTGCGCGACGTATCGGGCGCCCTGCGTGCCGAATGGCTGGCGGCAGTGTTCCAGAGCGTCGGCACGGTGCTGTTCAACGTGAGCACGACCGCGGCGCTTGCGGCGACCGCGCTTCGCCCCGTGCGGGAGTTCGTCTGGTCGCCCGACGCGGGCGGGTCGATCCTGTTCCTCGTGAGCGCCGCCCTCGTGTTCCTGGCGTTTCCGAGGGGGAGGCGTGTCTGGCGCCCCGAGCGGATCGAGTGGTGGTCGGCTCAGATCAACTTGCTCGGCTGCGTCGCATTCGGGGTATCCGCGGCCGGCGCGTTCGTGCTGCGCAGCGGTAGTGACGCGAGCCTGGCCGTAGCGAACTGGGGCACTTTCGTCGGTGCGATCTGCTTCTTCCTCGCCTCGCTCGTCGTGCTGCCGCGCTTCGCGACGCTCGTGCCGGCCCGTCAGGCCCCGTAGCCCCGGGCGCGCCTTCCGCGGCCGCATTGCGAGGTTCGCCAGAATGTCGCGTCGCGATTTCAGACCTGATGTAAATAAGGTTAACCTAAATCAGAACAGGTTTATTCGGCATACGACTTGTCATCTGACGAAGGTATGGTTAACCTAACTTAGGTCAGACCTGAATGGGCAGCGTCGACCGCGATCGTGCCGTTCGGTGCGCCCGGGGCTCGGTGCTGCGATTCGGGACTGCATTGCAGCACTCGACCGATCGAAGATCTACAACCGATTCCGGAGCCCCGAGAACCATGAGACTTGCCGTGCGCCTACGAGCGATAGCAGTGGCGATCGCCTCGGTGCTCATGCTCTCCGCGTGCGCTGCGGGCGCCGGTGATACGGGTGCGGCGTCTGAGGGCCCGACGCGCACCGTGGTCGATGTCGAAGGCACCGAGGTGCTCGTGCCCGAACGGCCGCAGCGCGTCGTCGCGCTCTCGGAACCGGCGCTCGACGGCGTGCTCGCACTCGGCGTCGAGCCCCTCGGCACGGTGTCCGGCCGCGGTCAGCAGACCGTGCCGAACTACCTGGCGGATCGCGCGGGAGACCTGCCCCTCCTCGGCGGCATCGCGCAACCCAACTTCGAGGCAATCGGTGCGGCGAAGCCCGACCTCATCCTCGTCGACGGCACGAGCGTCAACAACAACCCGCCGGTGATCGCCGCGCTGCGGCAGATCGCGCCGGTCGTCTTCACCGGCTACGCGGGCGGCGACTGGAAGTCCAACTTCCGGTACGTGGCCGAGGCCCTCAACCTGGTCGATGAGGGTGAACGGGTGATCGCGGACTACGAGCAGCGCGTCGAGGAGGCGAAGCCCCGTCTCGCGCAGTACGCCGACGACACGTTCTCGATCGTGCGCTGGCAGGGCAGTTCGGCGGCGCTGATACTGAAGGAGCTGCTTCCCGGCCGGGCCCTCGAAGATCTGGGCCTGCGGCGCCCGGCGAATCAGGACCGCGAGGGCCGAGGGCACTCAGACCCGGTCTCGCTCGAGAACCTGCAGGACATCGACGCCGACTACATGTTCTTCGGCACGCTCGGCGGCTCGAGCGTCGGCAATCCGAACGCGGGCGGCGACATCGGCATCGACGGTGCGGCCGATGCGCTGGCAGAGGCGCTCGACGTGCCCGGCTTCAGCGAACTCGGGGCATACCGAAATGACCGCATCATCCTCGTCGACGGCTCGGCATGGACCTCGACGGGTGGGCCGCTGCTCATGAACCGGCTCATCGACGACGTGCTGGAGGCGCTCGGATGAGCGCGGCCCGGCGAGCTCGCGGCGGCCCGGCCCGATCCACTCGAGCACCCGAAGTCTTCCCCGACGAAGCGCGCACCCGCGCCAGATCTCGAACCCAATGAAAGGAAACGCATGAGTCAGCAGCAGTCACCGTGGAGACGGTGCGGAAAGGGCGCCCTGGCGGCGGTCACCGGCCTCGGCCTGGTGATCACGCCGACGGTCGCCCATGCCGTCACCGAAGCTCCCGGCACCACCTGGGAGGCGTCGGTCGCGACCCTCGAGACCGGGGTGAAGAGCGGCTACCAGCTCGTCGCCGCGAACGGCAGCATCTACGTGGCCGACGCGCAGTGGCGCGTCGACGGCAAGGTCATCGGCACCCCCGAGAGCACCCCGCTCGAATCCGGCACTTCGATGCGTACGACGTTCTCGCCGTATGGCATCGCGGTGGATCCCGATGTGAACGGTGAGGCGGTCGTGGTCACCACTACGGCGCGTCAGACCGCTGCTGCGGCCTCGGGCGGCACCTACAACTTCGGCGGCGGAGTCGTGGTCTACAGCGCGTCGCAGGGTGCTCCGACCGACGCGGATCGCGTGTACGAGTACGCTGACGGTTCGCCCGTGTTCTCGGGCCCGCGTCGTGTCGCGGTCGATACCGAGCGCAACCTCGCCTACGTCACGAACCTCGGCACGTCGCGTGGTGCGTCGGATCGTGAGGGTTACATCACGGTGCTGGATCTGACCAAGCGCGGCATCGCTTCGGTGGTCGCTCAGGTCACGGTTCCGAACGCTGCCGGCTCGGTGGGCGTCGCGGTCGACGAGGTGAACAACCTCGTCTACGTCGGCGGGTACGCCGATCAGGGTACCTCGGGTGCGGCTGATGTCGAGACGCTGTACGTGATCGACGGCAACGCGATCGACACGAGCGATCCCGACAACTTCGCGTTGAACAACGGCGCGATCAGCGCGCTGGACGCGGTCGTGGGCGGTAACGCCCGTCCGACCTTCAACGCTGAGACGCAGAAGGTGTACGTCTCGGCGTACGATCTCTCGACGATCACCGTGGTGGATGCCGATCCGGCTTCCGATACCTATGGCGAGGCGGAGAAGGTCATCGAGGTGACCACCGGTTCTGCTGCGGCCAATACCGGCACGAACGCGGTCGAGGTCGATGCTGCGCGGGGTCTGCTGTACTCGGCGAATCTCGATGCGGGTGTCACGGTGTATGACATCGAGAACGGGTACGAGCAGGTCGAGTTCACGGATGCGGAGGGTGCGAGCTACTCGGATATTCCGACGAGTGGTCGTGCGGTGAACTTCGGTCTGAACGAGGCGACGGGTGAGATGTGGGTCTCGATGTGGGGCTCCACCGGCACCGTCGACATTCTGAACCTCGGCTACGAGAGCCCGCAGACCGGCACGGAGACCGTGACGGTTACGGCCGCGAACGACGCGAACTCGCCGCAGGCCACCATCACCTACCCGACCGAATGGGTCGAGGGCGAGCCCCTCGTCGTGACCGGTGAGAACTGGACCAGCAAGAGCAACGACGGCGCGCGCGTCGCACTGAAGCTCGATCGGGGCAACACCTTCCCGAAGGTCTACGGCACCGAGCCGGAGGATCACCCGGACGGTGTCTGGCAGGTCTTCGACGCGAACAGCGACGGCACCTTCTCGATCGAGATCGACCCGTTCCCGACCGAGGAGAACTCGTACCGTGTGCAGGGCGCGAGCGCACCGGCGCTGTGGGAGGCGGGAACGACTCACGCGATCTCGTTCCTCAGCGGCAGCCTGGGGCTCGACACCCCGCACGAGTCGGGCGCGCGCGGTGCGACCGGCAACGTGTCGATCGTCGCGCAGTCGGATGACGAGGCGGAGGGCGTCTGGCGCGCCGACGTCGAGTCGCGCGAGACCGGCGTGAAGAACGGCTACCAGCTGACGCTCGAGGGCGGCACCGTGTACGTGCCCGACGCGCAGTGGACCACGAACACCGCGGTCGGCACCGGCAAGGTCGTGCTGCTCGACGCCGCGTCGAAGCAGGTCGTCGCGAACCACGACTACACCGGGCTGCGCCGCAACGACGGTCTTGTGCAGGCCACCGGCACCACCACCACCGAGCCCAGCGGCAAGGTCGTGGTCTTCGATCAGGGCACCAAGGCGCAGACCGCGGTGCACTCGTTCCTCGGCCTCAGCCGCAACGACGGCAGCGGCGCAGAGGGCGAGCCCTTCACCTGGAGCTCCGCTGACACCGCGAACTCCAAGACTTCGATGCGTACGACGTTCTCGCCGTATGGCATCGCGGTGGATCCCGATGTGAACGGTGAGGCGGTCGTGGTCACCACTACGGCGCGTCAGACCGCTGCTGCGGCCTCGGGCGGCACCTACAACTTCGGCGGCGGAGTCGTGGTCTACAGCGCGTCGCAGGGTGCTCCGACCGACGCGGATCGCGTGTACGAGTACGCTGACGGTTCGCCCGTGTTCTCGGGCCCGCGTCGTGTCGCGGTCGATACCGAGCGCAACCTCGCCTACGTCACGAACCTCGGCACGTCGCGTGGTGCGTCGGATCGTGAGGGTTACATCACGGTGCTGGATCTGACCAAGCGCGGCATCGCTTCGGTGGTCGCTCAGGTCACGGTTCCGAACGCTGCCGGCTCGGTGGGCGTCGCGGTCGACGAGGTGAACAACCTCGTCTACGTCGGCGGGTACGCCGATCAGGGTACCTCGGGTGCGGCTGATGTCGAGACGCTGTACGTGATCGACGGCAACGCGATCGACACGAGCGATCCCGACAACTTCGCGTTGAACAACGGCGCGATCAGCGCGCTGGACGCGGTCGTGGGCGGTAACGCCCGTCCGACCTTCAACGCTGAGACGCAGAAGGTGTACGTCTCGGCGTACGATCTCTCGACGATCACCGTGGTGGATGCCGATCCGGCTTCCGATACCTATGGCGAGGCGGAGAAGGTCATCGAGGTGACCACCGGTTCTGCTGCGGCCAATACCGGCACGAACGCGGTCGAGGTCGATGCTGCGCGGGGTCTGCTGTACTCGGCGAATCTCGATGCGGGTGTCACGGTGTATGACATCGAGAACGGGTACGAGCAGGTCGAGTTCACGGATGCGGAGGGTGCGAGCTACTCGGATATTCCGACGAGTGGTCGTGCGGTGAACTTCGGTCTGAACGAGGCGACGGGTGAGATGTGGGTCTCGATGTGGGGCTCCACCGGCACCGTCGACGTGATCAGCGTCGACGAGAAGTCGGCCCCGGTCTTCACGACCCAGCCGGCCGCTCAGGAGGTCGCCGCGGGTGAGACCGCGACCTTCCAGGTCGTCGTCGCGGGCAGCCCGGCGCCGGCGCTGCAGTGGCAGTCGCGCATCGGCCTCGGTGCCTCGTGGAGCGACATCGCGGGCGCGACCGGCGGCACCCTCGAGGTGCCGGCCACCCGTGAGCTCGACGGTGCGCAGTACCGCGTCGTCGCGGTGAACGAGCACGGCGAGCAGACCTCTGCAGAGGTCGCGCTCTCGGTGAACTACGCACCGGTCGTCACCTCGTCGCCGCTCACCCAGGCCGTTCAGGCCGGTGAGACAGCCACCTTCACCGCGTCGGCGCAGGGCAAGCCGGCCGCCACTGTCGTCTGGCAGAAGCAGGCACCCGGTGAGACCGAGTGGAGCACGCTTCTCGGAGCCACGAGCGAGACCCTCGAGGTGTCGAACGTGACCGTCGAGCAGCGCGGCACCCTCTACCGTGCGGTCTTCTCGAACGAACTCGGCGATGCGGCGACCCAGTCCGCCGCACTCGCGGTGAACGCGGTCAAGCCCGCCCCGCTCGACGAGTCGGTCTGGCGCGGGTTCGTGCCGGGCACCACCGAGGAACTGCTCGAGCAGCCCGCGGGCGGTCTCGTCGGGCAGCAGACCGGCACCACGGTGACGATCTCGAACCTGCCGGTCGCCGACGGCGACTGGGTCGAGGTCTTCGGTTACTCGCAGCCGCAGTACCTGGGCTCGTTCCTGGTCGCGAACAATGGTCAGATCACGGTGAACGTCGCCGCATTCGGTGAGGGCATTCACCATCTTGCGGTGTACGACACGAGCAACACCCTGCTGGGGTACGTCTCGTTCGTCATCAATCCCGATGGCTCGGGCGCCGTGATCGACACCCCGACCGGTACTCAGGTGCTCACCACCACCGGTTCGGATTCCACGATGCCGCTGATGCTGGGAGCCGGGGCACTGCTCCTGCTCGGCGCCGGCGCATTCGGGGCCGCCGCATATCGCAGGCGGGTCGGCGCGGAGTCTTGATTCCGCGGTGACATGAGCGCTCCGGCGGGGCCCTTCGGGGCCTTGCCGGGGCGCTCCCACGCGCGCTACCTGTCGCTTCGGCAGGTGCGCGCACGCAACAACCAGCGCGACACAGCGCGAAGGAGAACATCATGAGCAGCCGGCAGACGTGGATCGCGGGCGACACCCGACTGAGGGCCCTCGGGGCGCTCGCACTCGTGCTCGCACTCGGCGTGGTCGGTCTGGCCGATGCGGCCCCGGCGCAGGCGCACGCCCAGGTGCTCGACGGCCTCGTCGAAACCGACTCTGCGACCGGCGCAGCCGCCGTCTCCGACGGCACCCCGTTCGGCGCCCCCGACTGGGCGCACGAGACCGTGGCGGGCGGCGGCGCGACTGCGTGGGTCGAGCAGAGCGTGTCCACGGCGGCCGGGGGCGCGCTGCGCATTCGCGGCACCGGCTGGGTCACGCAGGGCGCCGGCGCCGGGTCGACCGTCGCCATCAAGCTCAGCTCGGGCCCCGTCTCCCAGTACTCCCGCAGTGGCGACAGCATCATCTCGCACCCCTCCGCGGGCGGCGAGGCTACCATCTGGGCTCTGCTCGCCCCCGAGAACCCGACGGGCCACCCGGCGGTGCACACCGTGAGCGGAACCGGCGACTTCGACATCACGATCGACCTGCCCGAGGGGCTCGTCGCCGGGCAGCAGTTCACCGTGCGGTTCCAGTCGGGGCTCTTCGCCGCGGGCGACACCCAGCGCACGCTCACCACGGCGCCGCTCGTCGTCGGCGGGGTGCCCTATGTCGACGAGGGGGAAGAGACGCTGCCCACCTGCGTACCCTCGAGCGCGCAACCCACGGTCGAGGTCGCAGACACCGCCTCCATCGGCGGCACCGTGCGCGTGTCGGGCACCGGCTGGTGCATCCCGGGCGAGGGCGGCGGTGGATCGCGCATCGCCATAAAGATCGACGAGGGCTCCTACAGTCGTCTGAACGCCGACATCCATTCCAACCGCACCATCTGGGTCATCGTCGACGCAGACCACGCGACGGGCGACTGGCAGATCGACATGGATCTGCCCGACGGCACCGACAGCACGAGCATCCCTGCCTTCATCGAAGGCTCGCACACTCTGCGCCTGCTCACGGGCTCGCTCAAGGAAGGCGACGTGAGCCGCAGCGTGAAGACCGATGCGTTCGTCGTCGGCGAGTACGCGCCGGGTGCGCTGCCCGAACCGCTCGACATCGACGGCGGCGCGTTGAACGCCGACACCCGGGGCGGGGTCGTCGTCGCCCAGCGCGACGCACCGGCACCCGGATCCTGGCTGCTCACGGTGCCGGGCGGCGAGGCAGGCGACTGGGTGTTCGTGAACAGCTACGTCGGCGCCTCGGCCCGCACCCCCTTCGCGCAGTGGCACCGGCTCGACGCGAACGGGCAGGTGCGACTCAGCCTCTCGGGCGTGACCCTGCCGACGGGCGAACAGCGCGTCACAGTGCAGTCGGGCAACAAGGGCCGCCTCGGCGAACTGCTCGGCTGGGCGTCCGTGACCGTCGCCGCGCCGACGGGCGACACGAAGCCTGTCGATGACACCCCGGCCGCGTCGCAGCCGGCCGCACCGATCGCCCGCATCACGACGGCTGTCTCGGCCGTTCAGACCACTGCCCCCGTGGTGATTCCCGCGGCCCCGGTGAAGCGCGGCAGCCAGCTGACCGCGGCGAACATCGGAGCCGTCACCGGCTACGTCTCGGGAGGCGTGGTCACCCTCACCCTGCCCGAGCAGGAGGCGGACCAGTGGGTGTACGCGTACGTCTTCACGGGTGCCGAGACGCGCCCCGTGGGATGGTTGCAGCTCGACTCCGAAAAGCGGGTGCGAGTCGACATCGGCGAATTGCCCGCGGGCAACCACAAGGTGGCGCTGGTCTCGGCGAGCGGCGAGCTGATCGGGTGGGCGATGGCCACCCGGCAACGGCTGACGGCCGCGACGCTGGAAACCGCGGATCATGCCGAGCCGGAAGACACCGGATCCGCGAGCGAGGCGGCCGCGGGCCCGCGCGACGGAGCCGGCCCCGGGCAGGAATGGACCGGCAACCTGCTCCTTCTCGGCGGTGCGGCCGTGCTGCTCGTGGGGGCGGCCGCGACCGCGATCGTCGTGCGTTCGCGCAGGATGCCGAGCAGCAGTGACGCCGGAAGCGCCGGGAGTCCAGGGAACGCAGAGAACGCGGGAGACGAGTGATGCGCACGATGACGCCGAGAGCGATGCCGAACCGAGGGGCGGTGGCGACCGCCTCCGCACGCGCGAAGCTCGCAGCGCTCGGCGCCCTGGCCACCATCGCGGCGGCGCTCGTCGCGGTGTTCTTCGTCGCACCGCAGTCCGCTCTCGCCCTGCCGCCCGACGGCCCGAGCCCCAATACGCCGGGCACGTACGTCGAAGTGTGGCCGACCACGGTGCAGGCCGGCGACGTGCTGAACTTCCGGGTATCGGGCTTCCCGGCGGGCGAGATCATCCACCTGAAATACGACGATGGCGACGCCAGCGTCTGCGGCTCCTCGGCGGTGCACGGTGCTTGCGTGATCCACACCCAGGTGGTGCCCTCGTCGGGCGTGACCGTGGGCTCGATCGTGATCCCCTCCGACCTGCCGGCGGGCACCCACTGGCTGCGCTTCCTCGCATCGGCCCCGGCGCCCGGTGGCGGAGGCGGGGTGCTCGGCTATTCGCTGCACGGCCAGGGCGGCGGCTACGGCAACTCGAACTTCACCGTCGTCGCGGGCGGCACCGGCGGGCAGGGCGCGGCGAGTGGATCGGCCGGTGCGCCATCGGGAGCAGCCGCCCCCGGCCAGACCAGCGGCGTGGCGGGCAGCGCCGACGCCACCACGGGCGCCGGCGCGACTGCGAAGGCCGTCGTCGGCGACGTCGCGACGACCGAGCCGCAGGAGGTGCCCGCGGCGCCCGTCGCGAGCGGCGAGAAGCTGCCGGCGAGCGAGAAGGGCGGCGTCGAGGCCGCCGTCGACGACGGCAACCTGACGCTCGCGGTGAGCACCGAATTCGCGAACGAGTGGACCTACGTGTACGCGTACGGCGCCGTCGGTTCGGTCGGCCTCGGCTGGCAGCAGGTCGCGAACGACGGCACCCTGCGCCTCTCCATCCTTGATCTCGAGGCGGGCGACCATCGATTCGCCGTGCTCGACGAGGACGGCGAGCTGATGGGTTGGGTCGGCGCGACGATCGACGCCGACCTCGTCGCGCAGGCGCAGGAGCTCGCGACCGGTGTCGCGCCCGGCGCATCCGAAGCATCCGAGTCGGCCGGGGGCGGCATCCCCTGGCTCGGCATCGGAGCCGTCGCGTTCGCGGCCGTCGCCGCGGGTGCGATCCTTTGGCTCGTGCTGCGGAGGCCGAAGATCGCCTCCGGTACGCCGGCGGCGGGGGCGGCGGCCGCCGAACCCGCGCACGGGCCAGACGAGCGGTGAGGCGCACGTCCCTCGGTGTGCGCCTCACCGTACTCGCCGGTTTCGCGGCGCTCGCGGCGGTGGCGCTGCTCGTGAGCCTGGCGGTCGGCAGCAACCCCATTCCGCTCGGCGACGTGTGGCAGCTGCTCACGCACCCGAGCGGCAGCTTCGAGTCGGCCGTCGTGAATGAGCAGCGGGTGCCGCGCACCCTGCTGATCGTGGTCGTGGGGGCCGCGCTGGGTGTGGCCGGCGCGCTGATGCAGTCGCTCACCCGCAACCCGCTCGCGGATCCGGGCATCCTCGGCGTGAATGCGGGCGCCTCATTGGCGGTCGTGCTCGCGGTGGCGGTGTTCGGCGTGGCCAGCATCTGGTTCTATCTCTGGTTCGCCTTCGCGGGCGCCGCCCTCGCCTCCGTGCTCGTCTACGTGCTCGGCGCGGGGGTCGGACGCGGCGCGGCGGGCGGGCGGGTGGCCACCCCGGTGCGCCTCGCCCTCGCCGGTGTCGCCATCAGCATGGCGATCTCAGCGCTCGTGCAGACCGTGATCCTTTCGAACCAGCACGCGTTCAACGAGTTCAGGTTCTGGGCTGCGGGTTCTGCCGAGGGCCGCGGCTACCCGGTGCTCTGGGCCGTGCTCGGATTCGTGGTGCTCGGGCTCGTCGTCGCCCTCTCCCTCGCCCCCTCGCTCAACGCGCTCGCGCTCGGAGACGAGACTGGCCGTGCGCTCGGCGTGCGCGTCGCCCGCACTCGGGTGCTCGTCATGATCGCGGTGACGCTGCTCGCCGGCGCCGCGACCGCCGCCGTCGGTCCCATCGGCTTCGTCGGTCTCGGCGTGCCCTATCTCGCGCGCGCCGTCTGCGGCCCCGACCAGCGCTGGGTGCTGCCCTACTCGGCGGTCATGGCGCCCACGCTGCTGCTCGCCGCCGATGTGCTCGGCCGAGTCGTCATCGCCCCGCAAGAGGTGCAGGTCGGCATCATCGCCGCCATCCTCGGCGGCCCGGTCTTCATCGCCCTCGCGCGCCGCCGCAGAATCGAGGCCCTGTGATGCGCGTTCGCACCGCCAGCCACCGGCACGTCGTACTCCGCGCCGGTGGCGCCGTGCTGCGACTCGAGCGCCGAGCCTTCGCGGTCGCCGCCGCGCTGCTCGCCGTGATTCTCGTCATCGGCGTCTCGGGCATGCTGATCGGCGACTACCCGCTCGGCGTTCGCGACGTGCTCGCCTCTGTCGCGGGAGTGCACGGCGACCCCCTGGGCCAGTACTTCGTGCGCGACATCCGACTGCCCCGCGTGCTCGCCGCACTGCTCGTGGGCGCGGCGCTCGGCGTCAGCGGCGGCATCTTCCAGAACATCTCGGGAAATGCGCTCGGCAGTCCCGACATCATCGGCTTCACGACCGGCGCGGCCACTGGCGCGCTGCTGCAGATCATCCTGTTCGAGGCGGGCCCCGAGGCGGTCGCGGTCGGCGCGCTGCTCGGCGGGTTCGGCACGGCGTTCGCCGTCTACCTGCTCGCCTGGCGCGGCGGGCTCGCGGGCTATCGCCTCGTGCTCGTCGGCATCGGAGTCTCGGCGGTGCTCGCCGCGGTGAACTCGCTGCTCGTGGTGCGCGCGTCGCTCACCGCGGCGCAGACCGCCGCGCAGTGGCTCGCGGGCTCGCTCAACGCCATCGGCTGGGGGCAGGTGCTGCTCGTGGCATGCACGGTCGGCGCGCTGCTGCCGGCCGCACTCGTGCTCAGCCGCCCGCTCGGCGCGATGACGATGGGAGACGACCTCGCGACCGGGCTCGGGGTGCGCGTCGAGCGCACCCGGCTGCTCATCGTCGCGATCGGCATCGCCCTCGTCTCGGTCGCGACAGCCATCACGGGGCCCATCGCCTTCGTCGCGCTCGCCGCCCCGCAGATCGCGAAGCGCCTGACGCGCAGTGCCGGCATCGGTCTCGGCACAGCCGCCCTGATGGGGGCCGCGCTCGTGTGCGCGAGCGACCTCGTCGCGCAGCGGCTCTTCGCACCCACCCAGCTCCCCGTCGGCGTCGTCACCGGTTCTCTCGGCGGCATCTACCTCATCTGGCTGCTCGGCAGCGAGTGGAGAAGGCAGAAGGCATGAACGCAACACACCCGCACCAGGCCGGCTCGGCACCGCTCCGCGCGCGCGGCATCACCGTCGGCTACGGCCGGCGCACCATCATCGACGGCCTCGACATCGACATTCCGCAGGGCGAGCTCACCGTCATCGTCGGCCCGAACGCGTGCGGCAAGTCGACGCTGCTGCGCGCCCTCGCCCGCATGCTGCCGGTGGCCGGGGGCGTGGTCGAGCTCGACGCGAAGGCGATCCACTCGCTGCCGCCGAAAGAGGTGGCGCGCAGACTCGGGCTGCTGCCGCAGAGCCCGGTGGCCCCCGACGGCATCGTCGTCGAAGACCTCGTCGGCCGCGGCAGGTACCCGCACCAGGGCGTGCTGCGGCAGTGGAGCGACGCCGACGAGCGCGCCGTGCGGAGCGCCATGAGCCGCGCTCAGGTCTCCCCGCTCGCCGATCGCATGGTCGACGAACTCTCGGGCGGCCAACGGCAACGGGTGTGGATCGCAATGGCCCTCGCGCAAGAGACCCCGATACTGCTGCTCGACGAGCCCACCACCTACCTCGACATCGCCCATCAGGTCGAAGTGCTGAACCTGGCCCGCGGCCTGCAGCGAGAGGGATACACGGTCGTGGTCGTGCTGCACGAGCTGAACCTGGCGTTCCGTTATGCGACGAACCTCGTCGTGATGCGGGCCGGAGCCATCGTCGCCCAGGGGCGCGTGACCGACGTCGTCACCGCCTCGCTCATCGAAGAGGTGTACGGGCTGCCGTGTCAGCTGATCGCCGACCCGCGTTCGGGCCGCCCGCTCGTCGTGCCGATCGATGCCGACGACCTCGCGGCCGATGGGCCTGACTCTGATGGGTCCGGCACTGAAGAGGGCGGTGATCGGCGCGATGCGTGAGCGATCGCCGCATAGCCGTGGCGGAATACAATGGCACGGTCGGCGCCCATCGGTGCGACGCCGAACCGGTGAACTCGGGCAGACAGGGGTGAGCGACGTGACGGATTCCCGCACACCGCCGAAGATCCCGCGCCCCGAGCCCGCCCCCATCGTCTCGAGCCCTGCGATGGAGGCGCTGCAGCGGCGGCTCGACTCGGCGCCTGACGACGCAGCGCGGTCCGCCATAGTCGACTCGTTCTGGCAGCTGCACCCCCGCACCCCGCTGATCGAGCCGGTGGATCGCCCGGGCGAGCGCATCGTCACGTTCCTGTGGCGCGAGAGCGCGAGCGGTGCCGACGCCACCGCCGACGGCACCTCTGATACCGCCGAGGTGCTGCTCTTCGTGAACCGCATCACCGACGAGCGCAACCTCGGTGCGAGTCTCATGCGGCGCTTCGAAGGCGCCGACCTCTGGCACCTCTCCTACCTGATGCGGCACGACTGGCGCGCATCGTACGGTTTCGTGACGCGGGCGCAGGGTGAGGCGTGGCCGTGGGACGACGGCGACCAGGTGTCGATCCGCCACGCTCTCGACAGGGGGCGCTTCGACCCGCGCAACCCGGCGACCTGTCGCAACCGGCCGGGCACCACGATGTCGGTGGTCGAGCTGCCCGAGGCTCCGCCGCAGCCGTGGCTGGTGCGGCGCGAAGGGCTCGCAGCCCGCGGCACGGTGACTCGGCTCTCGGGCCCCGGCGGCCGACCGGTGTGGGTGTACGACCCGCCGCGCACCCACCTCCCCGTCTCGGGCGTCGACCCCACGGAGCATCCGGTGCTCGCCCGCCCTCCGGCCCCGCTGCCGGGGCCGCTGCCCGTCGTCGTCCTTTTCGACGGCGAGGTATGGACGAGCACCCAGCGCATCGCCGACACGGTCGACAACCTCATCGCCGACGGCCTCATCCGCCCCTGCCTCGTCGTGATGCCCGAGTCGGGGGATCGCGGCAGCCGCTGGAAGGCGCTCGACGCCGACGGCGACACCTCCGACTGGGTCGTGAATGAGCTGCTGCCCTGGGTGCGCAGCTTCGCGCCGGCGAGCATGCAGCCCGACGACATCATTGTGGCGGGGCAGAGCCTCGGCGCCTACACGGCGCTGCGCTGCGCCCTCGAGCACCCTGAGGCAGTGGGCGCGGTGCTCAGCCAGTCGGCGTCGCTGTGGCAGCGCGAGCTGCGCGCCCGTGCCCCCGAGCTCGTGCACCGGGTGCACGCCTACATCGAGGTCGGCGAGCAGGAGTGGGTGCTGCGCGAGCCGAATCGAGATCTCGCCTCGGCATTCGTCGCGGCGGGGGCCGACGTGCACTACGTCGAGTACAACGGCGGGCACGACTACGCCTGCTGGCGGGGCGGCATCGCCGACGGCCTGCGCGCGCTGCTCGGCCCGCCCAGGCACCGTCATGGGGTTCATCATCGCGGAGGGGGAGACCGTGTTTGAGTCGATGGGCGGGCCCACGAAGGCGCGCGCGACGATGGAGGCGCTGCGACAGCGCATCCTCGACGGCACCTGGCCGATCAACTCGCGCATTCCCAAGGAGGCCGAGTTGATGGAGCTGTTCGGGGTCGGCAAGTCGACCGTGCGCGAGGCGGTGCGCTCCCTCTCTTCGATCGGCATGCTCGAGCCCATCAAAGGCGTCGGCACGTTCGTGCGTTCGCGCACCCCGGTCAGCTCGATGCTCAGCCAGTTCGTCAGCGGCTACTCCTTCGAGCAGATTCTCGGCTATCGCCGGGCGCTCGAGATCGAGGCGGCGCAGCAGGCCGCTCTGAACCGCACGGAGGAGCAGCTCGAACTGCTGCGCGCCTCGCACGACCACGACCGGGAAGCCGATGCGTGCGCGCCGGTGACGCCCTCGCGCGGGCAGATCCCCGGTAGCTTCCACCATCTGATCTTCGAAGCGTCGGGCAACCCGTTGCTGGCCGCGATGTTCGCGGGGGTGATGGGCGCGATCCGCTCGGCCATGGTCTCGGGTGAGGTCGTCTACGGGGCCTCGCATCCGATCCGCCAGCTCGATCACGGTCAGATTCTCGACGCGATCGAGCGGCAGGACATCGGTGCGGCGGCGCACGCGATGGCGCTGCACGTCGACCGCGACATCGTGCCCGACGACGGCCTGGGCGAGGAGCTCGCCCGCACCACGGCGCGCATCAGGGAGCTGGAGCGCGCGGGGCTGATGCCCGAGGCGTAGGGCGTGCCTCGACCTGCCTGACCTCTCGAAATCTCCGCAGGTTGACGGTAGACGCCCCAAGAATCGAATTCCTGGGGCGTCTACCGTCAACCTGTGCGAGTTACGGCGCCGGGCTCAGTCCTCCGGGTCGCTCGGATCGAGCGGCGCGTGGTGGTCGAGGGCGACCTCGCCGAGCTTCCAGTAGCCGTGCACGTCGGCCTGCGCCTTCGAGAGGCCGAGCTCGCGGCGCAGGTAGCGGCGCAGCGGGATCAGCGTGTTCGCCTCGCCCGCGAGGAACACGAACGTGCGCTCACCGATCGCGGCGGCGCGCAGCGCCTCCTCGAGCCGTTCCGCGCGCTCCGCCCCCGTGAACCAGCGAAGTTCGCGGTGCGCGCCGTCCCGGCTCGAGAAATATGCGGTCGACGACTCGTCGGCCACGAAGAAGAGGCCGGTCACCGGCACCTCGGGGCCGAACGCGTCGAGCCAGCGCGAGGCCGCGGGGAACGCCGTCTCGTCGGCGATGATGATCGCCGAATCCGCGCCGGTGGGGGCCGCGACCGATCCGCGCGGGCCGCCGATGCCGAGTTCGTCACCCTCCGCGGCACGGGCCGCCCACGGCGCTGCGACACCATGATCGCCGTGGATCACGAAGTCGATGTCGAGCTCGGGGCCGCCCGCGGCGTCAGCGCGAAACGCGTACGGGGTGTAGTCGCGCACGATGATCGCGGGCGCGCCCGGGTCGCGGGGCTGGCGCATCTTGCCCGGCTCGGGAACGGTGAGCACACCGGTCTCTGGATCGGGGAGGAACACCTTCACATGATCGGCGGGACCGTTCGCGGCGAAGCCCTCGAGGTCGCTGCCGCCGAGGGTGATGCGCTTGATGCTCGGCGTGACCTCCGCGGTGCGCAGCACCCGCACCCGCCGCATGCGCAGCTCGAGCATCGTGCGCTCGCGCGCAAAGACATCAGCCGCAGCTTGAGACACAGACTCAGACATCGGTCACCCTGACTTCCTCGTTGATCGGTCGCACCGGGAGTGCGCCCGCCCGAATCGTACACGATCTATTTGGCATTCCGGTCAGACACCGCCGTTCAACCGTGCGAACACCACCATGTTGTCGGGAGCTTCTCCAGCGGCAGTGAAGAAGCAGGTGATGAGCACGAGACGCCCAGGCGAGCTGGTCCACACATCCTCCAGATCGGCGAGCGCGGTCTTGTCGTGCCGTTCCACCGCGACCACCTCGTACACGGCGGTGCCGTTCGCGGTATCGACGAGCAATTCATCGCCCGGCATCACCGTCGACTCGCCGGCCGCCCGGTCCACCAACGGATCGAATACGGCCCGCCCGTCGGCCGAGGTATGACCGATCAGATACGTCGTATTGCCTGCACCCTCGCCGACGAGACCGTAATCGGAGAGCCAGTAGGCGGTCTCGGCGGTCGGGGGATCGAGCACCGTCTCGGATTCGACGGTCAGCGGATCGATCGTGGCCGAGAAGTCGATCGCGGGAATGCGCACCTCCAGCGGCTCGGCTGCGGCGGGGGCGAGCAGCTGCCCACCCAGCAGATCAACGGTACGGCGCTCGGTCGTACCATCGGCCGCTGTGTCGCCATCACCGCTCGCGAGCGACCAGATGCCTGCTCCGATGAGCACGATACCCGTGGCGATGATGATGCAGACGGCGGCGGTGGCGGCGCGCCGGGCAAGCCTGCGGCGGCTCGGCGCCTGCGGGCCGGTCACAGTTTCGTCGTCGTTCACGCGTCGGCACCCGCGTTCGGGCTGCCCGGTGCGGCCTCTGCTCCCCGGCCCGAGACCGCGGCTGCAGCCGAAGCCGCTCCGCTGCGGCGCATCCCGACGAGCACCACCCCGGCGGCCGCGAGTAGTATCAGCGCGGCGCCCATCAGCATGATCTGCTCGGCGAGCGAGAGAGAGAAGCCGCTTCCGCCCTCGCCGACGACTGCGGGAGCCACCCCGGCGGCGGCGTGTTCCGCGATCCCGGGTGCGGCGGCCGTGTCGGCCCCGGAAACGGTGAACGACACCCATCCGACGAGTTCTCCCGTAACGGTCGTGAAGGCGAAGCGGTAGTCGCCTGACGGCAGCCGGGCGACATCGATGCGGAGTTCCCCGTCATCGTTCACACGAATCCAGTCGACCGCGAGCGCGCCCGGATAGACGTGGAGGAAGAACCAGTCGCCCGGATTCGACCCGGGAATCGTGACGTGCGCGATGCCGCCCTCCTCGCGCAGCGTCACGCCGCCTGCATTGCCGCTGGTCAGCTGGTTGAATGCGGAGACCGGGGCGGCCGGGTTGCCTTCCGGTTTTGCCGCCGGCTGCGTGGTCTGGGTTCGCTGCGTCTGCGCGGAGGCGAGTGCCCCGCTCGAGGTCGTCTGGGTGATGTCGGTGCCGCCGCCGGGTTTCGGGGTGACGCCGCCGTTACCGCCATCGCCGGGTGGCACCACCGGTGTTTCGGGAACGATGATGACGGGCTCGGGAGCCTGCGTCGTCTCCGGTGAGGCCCAGCTCACGGTGTTGAGCAGCAGCTGCACGGAGGCCAGCGACCAACTCCGCGCGTCGACCGCTGTTGAGCTGCCGTGCAGAGCGAGGTAGACATGGCGGTTGTTCGC
Source organism: Leucobacter soli (assembly GCA_040392345.1). Taxonomy (GTDB): domain Bacteria; phylum Actinomycetota; class Actinomycetes; order Actinomycetales; family Microbacteriaceae; genus Leucobacter; species Leucobacter soli_B. Next base: position 19,230 of record JBEBWI010000002.1, read on the forward strand.
TCGTTGATCCACTGCGATGCCGTGGCCGAGCGCATCGGTCACGGTGGAGTCACCGCTTTCGCCCGTGCGGCGCACGATCGTCTCGGCGAGCACGACGGGCGAGGTACCGGTGAGTTCCGAGAACCAGGCGAAGAACTTCGGCCCGCTGGAGGCGGAGTTCTGCAGCAGCAGAGACCCCGGGTGCAGCCCTTCGGCGCTGAGGATGCCGCCGGCGAAGATGTCGTGCTCCGCGACGACCCGGTAGCCAGTCGCGACGAGCTCGCGGTCGTTCCCGCTGCCGCGCGCGGCGGGAACGCCGAGTTCGCGGCTGAGATTCGCGATGCCGCTGTTGTCGCTCGCGCCGAGGTCGAGCCAGATGATGCCGGTACCCGATGCGTCGGTTGCTTCGATCGCGGCCTGCAACTGGGCTGCCGAGGCCGCGTTCGGGGTATCCCAGAGCACGGCATCGTAATCGGTGAGCACATGCATATCCGCTGGCAGCTCGCTCAGCGTTTCAGCGACGAAGCCGTTCTCGGCGATCAGTGCAGAGGTGCGCCCGCCGTTGTCGCCCAGCACGAGCACGCGTTGGAGGGCTGCGAGCTGGAAGTTGACGGTGGTCGAGAGCGCGGCCCGTACCTCCGCATCGGAGGAGATCGACTCGCGCATGCCTGGGGCCTCCGCGCGAACCCGATATGCACCGACCGGCATATTCTCGAAATGGTAGCTGCCGTCGGCCGCCGTCAGGGTACTGATCGGCTGCCCCATCACCGTGACGGTGGCGCCGGCGATCGGCGCTGCCGTGCGGTGATCGACCACGATGCCGGCGATCGCGCCGACCGTGATCGCGGTGAGTGCCAGGTCGAGTTCGACGAACCCGCTTTCCGCCACTTCCACCGCCTCGCTGGTCAACGGCTCGAAACCGAAGCGGGTGACCTGCAAGGTATAGGTGCCGGGCACGAGCCGCGCGGTGAAGCGACCCTGCTCGTCGGTGGTCCACGTCTCCCCGTGCTCCCCGTAGCTGACTTCAGCTCCGGCGACCGGCTCGCCGGTGACGGAATCGTGGATCACTCCGCTCACGCCGGATTCGCCGAGCACCGATGCGATGGCCGCGTGCACGTCGATGCGGCCGTGGCCGTACCTCGTGTCGGGAGCCGAGGCGGGGTCCGGATGCCAGGCCGTGCTTTCGAGCGCCTGCTCGATCTGATCGATCGAGAGGCCGCCCTGCGCCGAGCGGATGAGCGCCACGGCACCCGCCACGTGCGGGGTCGCCATCGAGGTGCCGGTCGCCTCACCCCAGAGGCCACCGGGCATCGCGGAGAACACCGCGGTGCCCGGTGCCGACGCGTCGGGCTTCACGAAGTTGTCGGGCCAGCCGTAGCGCTCGGCGGTCGCGGTCGGCCAGTTGGTCACCGCGCCGCAGGAGCCGGAGTTGACCTCATCGGCGCTGTTCGTCATGCCGACGCCGAAGGCCTCGTAGATGTCGCCCGGGCTCGAGGTGCCGTTCACCCCGCAGGGTGCGTTGCCGATCGCGATGGCGGGGAAGATGCCCGCGTCTCGAAGATTGCGCAGCGGTTGGATCAGGGAGGCATCATAGGCGCCCGAGCCGAGTGACATGTTGATCACATCTGCGGCGCGACCGGCCGGATTCCCCTGGCCGTCGTAGGGCTCGATCACCCATTCGAGCGCGGCGAGGATCTTCGCCGTGCTGCCGCCCCCGCTGAGGACGTTGGCGGCCATGAGTTCCGCCGCGGGGGCAACGCCGACACGCGTGCCGGAGGCTGCGCCGCCGAGCACCGTGCCTGCGACGTGCGTGCCATGCGAGCCTGGATCGGTCGGCTTGCTGACGATCGGATTGCCCGAGCGATCGAAGTTGATCCATCCGCCCGGGTAGCTCGGGTCGCCCGAGTCGCGCCCCACGAGTCGCGAGCCGATGTCGGGATGCGTGGCATCCACGCCGGTGTCGAGCACGGCGACGCGCACACCCTGCCCCTCCGCGCCGAAGTCTCGCCAGGCATCGTCGGCTCGAATGGTCTCGATGCCGTAGGCGACCGGAAGCGTCTCCTCGTCGGTCAGGCTCTCCGAAACCGTGTTCGTCGCAATGGTCGGGGAGGAGAGGGGCAGCGGCTCCTCCTCTGCGAGACCCTCCACGGTGTAGTTCGGCACCACGCTCGTGGCTCCGGGAATCTCGGCGAGTCGTCGCAGCGTTTCTTCGCTGTTCTCGGCCTGTACGAGCACCGCGCTCGTCACCCAGAAGCGGTTGAGCACCTCGACGGCACCGGCGCGCTCGAGATCCTCGAGCGCGCGATCCACTCGCTCCCAGTGGGTCTCTGCGTTGTGCTGCAGCGAAGCCGCCGCGAGCTCGGGGTCGCCCTGCGCCGACGGAGCCACGCCCGGGTCATCGAAGAACACCATGATCTCAACGGTTCCGGAGGTCTGGTCCACCCAGTCCTCGCTCACCCCGGAAACGGTGCTCGCAGCCTCTTCGGCGCTGTTGGAACTCGTGTTCGCCGAGGGGCTGTCCTTCGCCCCGGCCTGTGCCGCGCTGTCGACGACGAGCTGCAGAGCCGGATCGATCTGAGCCGGATCGGAAGCGGCGTTCAAGAGGTGGGCGGGGCCGCCCGAGAGGGTCAGGGAACCGCTGCCGGTAGGGGCGAAGAGAGTTACGGCGAGCGATGCGGTGATCGCGGCCCCGAGAAAACGGGCGACGGCTCTCTGTCTGGTGCGCGGTGCGTGGAACACGGCTCTCACTCTCTGGGTTCGGGTCTCTCATGCGACTTCTCGGAATCGACCCGCACGTTCACATGAATCGAGGGCACTGCACGAGAGATATCTGCGGTGCAGAGCGATACGGCGGGAAGATCATCGGTCGCGAACTCACCTTAGCTTAGGCTAACCTTCATCGGAGGATGTCCGATTTCGTTGAAGGTCGGATGAAACTTAGGTTAGGCTACCCTTCGTGTCGAATAATCATCGGATGAATTCGGCGAGACAGTGGCGGATGCTCAGCGCAGCTCTTGCTGGGCTGCTCGCCACCGTGCTCGCCGGGTGTGCGCTTATCACCGGCGTGGACCCCGAAATCGCCGATATGGGCGCGGCATCGGCTGAGAGCCCACGACTCTTCGAAGGCTCCGACACCGCGCTGCTCGCCTCTTCCGACATCGAACCGATCACCGCCGATCCGCAGCCGACGCTCCCGGTGAGTTTCGTCGGACTCGATGACGTGGCGGTCGAAGTCACCGATACCAGCCGCATCCTGGCGCTCGACGGCACCGGCAGTCTGGCCTCGGTCGTCTTCGGGCTCGGATTCGGCCCCAACGTCGTCGGTCGAGATCTCACCACAGGCTTCGACTCGGCGAAGCACCTGCCGCTGGTGATGAACAACCACACCCTGAATGCCGAATCGATACTCGAGCTCAACCCGACATTGATCCTCACCGACTACAGCGTCGGGCCCTACGACGTGCAGATGCAGATGCGCAATTCCGGCATACCGGTCATCTTCTTCGATCCCGCGAAGGACCTGGGGGACATCCCGAGATTCATCTCCGACGTGGCGACGGCGCTCGGTGTACCCGAACTGGGGCAGACCTATGTCGCCGATTTCGAACGGCGACTCGACGACACGCTCGCCCGCATCGACGCAGTTGCGCCGAAGGCCGAGGCAGACAAGGTGCGCATGGTCTTCCTGTACATGCGCGGCCGTGCGGGCGTGTACTACATGTACGGCAACGACCCCGACGGTTCGCCCGGCATCGCGGGCGTGCTCATGGATGCGCTCGGGGGAGTCGATGTCGCCGGAGACCTCGACTGGGTGAGTGGATCGCTGACCGCCGAGGGGCTCATGCGTCTCGAACCCGATCTCTACCTCGTGCTCACACTCGGCCTCGAATCCGTCGGAGGGGTCGAAGGCATGCTCGAGATACCCGGCGTGGCGCTGACCCCGGCCGGGGAACGCCAGCGCGTCGTCGACATGAGCGACTACGAGATGTTCACCTGGGGGCCGCGCACTCCCGAGGTGCTGACGGCGCTCGCCGAAGCGATCTACCGCGTCGACCTCTCGAAAGTCGAGGTACCGTGAACCCGACACACCCGCCCACGAGCGCCGAGCAGCCCGTGCTGCCGGACATCGACCGCGGTGAGGGCGCGCTCGACCTGCCACGCGTGCTCGACTTCGAGGCCGACCCCGCGTCTCTTCCGAAGCCGAACCGGCGCAAGGTCGTGATGCTCTTCCTCTTCCTGGGCGTCGGCCTCATCGCGGCCAGCCTGTTCTCAGCAGCACTCGGGCAGATGCAGATACCGCTCGTCGAGGTGATCGGGTCACTCTGCCGCAAGGTCGGCCTCGAATGCGGGGCCGCCCCGACTCACGCGCTCGCCGACGCGGCGCTCTGGGAGGTCCGGTTCCCTCGTGTCGCACTGGCGATTCTCGTCGGCGCTGCGCTCTCGACCGCCGGTGCGATCATGCAGGGCGTTTTCGGCAATCCGCTCGCAGACCCCGGGGTCATCGGCGTCTCCTCAGGCGCGGCGGTCGGTGCCAGTCTCATGATCATCACGGGGTTCGCTGCCAGTTCCACATTCGCCATCCCCGTCGGAGCCTTCGTCACGGGCGTTGCGACATCGTTCCTCGTGTATTCGATCTCCCGCAACCGCGGCCGCACCCAGGTCATCACGCTGATCCTCACCGGTATCGCGGTCAACGCCTTCTGCGGAGCCGCGCTCGCGCTCATGACCTTCGCGGCAACGACCAACCAGCGAGAGCAGATCGTGTTCTGGCAGCTCGGCAGTCTCGCAGGCGCCCTCTGGGATTCCGTGGCCACCGTCGTTCCGCTGCTCGTCATCGGGCTCGTCTTCGCGTTCCTGATCGCGGGCAAACTCGACCTGCTGAGCCTTGGTGATGACGCAGCGCGCCACCTCGGCCTCAACATCGAACGGTTGCGGATCGGCTCGATCTTCGTGGTGGCCGTGCTCACCGCTGCGGCTGTGGCCTTCGCCGGCGTCATCGGTTTCGTCGGACTCGTGGTGCCCCACCTGATCCGCATGACGATCGGGCCCGGGCACCGCGTACTCGTGCCGGCGAGCGCGCTCGGCGGCGCGCTGCTGCTGGTGCTCGCCGACACCTTCGCCCGCACCGCGGTCGCCTATGCCGAGCTGCCGCTCGGCATGATCACCGCGCTCATCGGCGGCCCCTTCTTCTTCTTCCTGATCAAGAGCAGCCAGAACAAGGGCGGGGGCTGGTCATGAGTCTGCTTCGCCGCTTCTTCCGGCCACGCACTCCCTTCGCACCCGCCTTGTACACGGTCGGCGATGTCGTGCTCGAAGCCGAGGGCGTCGCGGTCACCCTCGGCGGTACGCGGATCATCGAGCAGGTCGATTTCTCCGTGCGTGCGGGCGAGATCGTCTCGATCATCGGCCCGAACGGCGCGGGCAAGTCGACGCTGCTCGGCGCACTCGCAGGCGATCACCCCTATGAAGGCTCGATCCGTCTCGGCGGCCGAGAGGTCGGCCAGTGGCGCAATCGCGAGCTCGCGCTGCGACGCGCGGTGCTGCGTCAGAGCAATGCGATCAGCTTCCCGTTCAACGTTCTCGACGTGGTGAAGATGGGCCGAGCTCCGTGGCGTTCGATCACCCCGGTAGAAGTCGACGACCGGATCATCGCGGAAGAGCTGCTGCGCAGCGACACCTTCCGTTTCGCGGAGCGGACCTTCACCTCGCTGTCGGGCGGCGAACGCGCCCGCGTCTCCCTGGCCCGGGCCATGACGCAGCGGGTCGGGCTGCTGCTGCTCGACGAACCCACGGCCGCGCTCGACATCAACTATCAGGAGCAGGTGCTCGCGATCGCTCGGCGCTATGCCCGTCAGGGCAATGCGGTCGTGATCGTGCTGCACGACCTCGCCGCGGCCGCAGCCTACAGCGATCGGGTGATCATGATCGCCGAAGGCGGGATGCGGGCGCACGGAGACCCGATCGAGGTGATGACCTCGGAACTGTTGAGCGACGTGTACCGCCACCCGGTGCGCGTCGCGCACGAAGCCGACGGCTCGCTCATCATCAGCCCCGTTCGCTTCGCAGACGAAGGGGCGCCGCTTCCGACGGGTCTCGGTGCCGATCTCCAGACCCGAAAGAGCGAGCGATGAACCATTCGAGAAGAGACGGAGCAGCGATGATACGCGCACACGCAGCAGGACGCAGCATCGGGGGCGCGGTTCGCGGCATGGCGATGGCCGTGCTCGTCGTCGTGGTAGCGGCGTTTGCGCTGGTCGCCGGTCTGAGCCCCGCCCACGCCGCATCCCGCGTGGATATCTCGGCGACGCCGGCGGCCGATGGATCCACTGTCGTCACTGTCTCGGGCAGCGGCTTCCAGTACCTGCCGAACGCGCCCGGCGGCATCTACGTCTTCTTCGGCACGGTTTCGGACCCGATGACGAATGCCTGGGCACCCAGCCAGGGCGGTCGGTCGGGCAGCACCTTCAGCTACGCGAGCACCTCGGGATCGACGCTGCTCGTCGGCTTCGCGGGCGGCACCTCGGCCGAATCCTCGAACGCTGTGATCGACGCGAACGGCAACTGGTCGGCGCAGATGACGATTCCCGGCGCCCGGTTCGCCGGCAGCTACGGCGACCCGCACTCCGGCGGTGCGCAGACCGGCAGCCAGATCGACTGCCTCGTCGTGCAGTGCGGCATCATCACGATCGGCGCTCATGGCAGCGTGAATGCGAACAACGAGTCGTTCACCCCGGTGAGCTTCGTCACCGCAGACGGCAGCGTGCAGTCGGGAACCGGAGTGCAGAGCTTCACCGACGAGGCGACGGTGCTCGAGGTGCCCCAGGGCGCCGACACCGATGACACCACGACCGCGGACGAGCAGAGCTCGAACACGGAGACCGCGCAGGGCGCTCTGGAGAACTCTTCCGCTGAGGGTCGGGCGAGCGGTTTCGACACCACGTGGATCGTGCTCGGGGTGCTGGCCTTCGCCGTGATCGCCCTGATCGCCGCGATCGCGACGGTGCTGATCAGGCGATCGCGCACCCGGGCATCGGTCGCTTCGCCGGCGCTGGCTTCGGCGGCTCCCGAAGGAGCCGAGGCAGCAGCCCCTGAAACGCAGAAAACACCAGAACTCACCACAGCGAACGATGAAGGAGCGAGTGCGAGATGAGCGCGGCAATCCAGGCGAGACGATGGCGACGACGAGGCGCGCAGGGCATGACGGCTGCGCTGCTGCTCGCGCTCGCGGTCGGCGGTGGGTCGGCGGCGGCGACCGCTGTGCAGCACGAACCGGCGGCCGAGCCCGCCGCGTCGGGTGTGCAGACGGTCAGCGGCGGCAGCTTCAACTGGGGGGTGCGTCAATCGATTCGCAACTACCTCGAGAACTTCGGTCACACCGCTGGTTTCGTGGCGGGTTACCAGGGCGCCACCTACCAACTGGGCGATTCCTACGCATCCTTCCCGGTCGCTTCGGGCACGGTCGATATCGATGCCCAGACCGCGAGCATCGCCGTTGACGGTGAGCTCGAAATGTTCGGGTTCGGGGACCCGTGGCTGCACTTCGAAGACGTGCGCATCGAGATCGCTGGAGGCACCGCGACGGTCATCGTCGACATGATCGAGAGCTACAACGTGCGCACCCGCACCGATGACGTCGCCCTCGCCACATTCGATGTGCCCGCGGGCGGCCTGGCGATCGAAGACGACACCCTGACGCTCGCGACGGCAGCCGGCCGCTTCCCCGAGAACATCGGGCTCAACCACCTCCCCGCATACGGCGGCCCCACCTACGTCGCGCCGAACGACCGCACCGACCCCTTCACGCTGACTTTGGAACTGGGCGAAGCGGGCGACCCCGGCGATCCCGGCGAGCCCGGCGGCGGGGAAGCGGGGGGCGGCGACCCCGAGACCGGCCCGTACGGGGTCAGCGCGGGCGTACCGCTGAGCGGCACGACGTCGTACATGCGGGTCACCCCCGGCTATTCGCTGAACGCCGATGGTTCGACCGAGATCACGGTCGAAGGCTTCGGCTTCGACCCCGGCCCGGTGGTTGCGCCAGGCGAGGGCAGCGGCGGCATCTACGTGGGTCTGGGCACCATGGCATCATTCGACAATCCCGAGAAGTGGCGCCGCAGCCAGGGCGGATCGAGCGGGCCGGTCGGTCTGGCCGACTACACCTACGGAGCTCCCCGCTTCGTGGTGAACCAGGGATCGGCCGATGCCGACATTGCGGACGGCGCCATGGACGCGAACGGCTCGTGGAGCGTCACCTTCACTATTCCCGGGCCCCAGATCGCCAGCTTCTTCGGCGACACGATCGATTGCCTTGAACTGCAGTGCGGCGTCTTCTCCTTCGGCGCGCACGGAGCGGTGAAGGCCGCGAACGAGGCGTTCGTGCCCATCTACTTCGAAGGGCAGAACGAATCGGAATGGCCAGATCGCGATACAGAGGAACCCACACCGATCCCTACCCCTGAGCGGCCGCAGACCCCGGGAACTCCGCCCGCAGAGACGTTGCTCACCTCCGCGAATCGGGGATCGGTGCTCGTGTCCGTCACCGGCAGCACCGCCCGCGTATCGGTCGGGAGCGAACACCAGAACACCTACGTCGGTGCCGCCGTCTATTCAGACCCGCGATTCATCGACTGGTACCTCGTGCAGAGCAACGGACAGATCACCGTTCCGCTGCCCGCTGACCTCGAAGAGGTCGAGCACAAGCTCGCAGTGCTCGACACCGAGAACGAAGTGATCGGCTGGGACAGTTTCACGCTCGAGTCGGAAACGACCACGATCCCGCCCGCGAAGGGCGAACCGACCGGTACGAGCACCGGCACGAATGCCTCGGGTGCGAGCCTCACGGTGAGCCCGGCCTACGCGCTGAAAGACAGCGAGCAGGTGGTCACCCTGACCGGCACCGGGTACCCGACCAGTCGTGACGGGAACACCAACGGAGGCTTCTACGTGCTCTTCGGCTGGGTCGATTCCGGTCTCGGCGAAGGCTGGAAGCCGAGCCAGGGCGGTAGCAGCGCCTCCACCTTCACCTACGCGAAGGACGGCCTGCCCGCCGGCAGCTACCAGCGAGCGGTCAACTTCCCCGGTGCCGGTTTCGAACCGGGACAGATCACCATGGACGCGGGCGGCAACTGGACCATGGAATTCCCGATCGCGAGTTCGCAGTTCACCAGTGCTCAGGAGCGTGCCGTCGACTGCTACCAGGTGCAGTGCGGAATCATCACGATCGGCGCGATGGGCGGCATCAACGCCGGCGGCGAGGTATTCACCCCCGTGTACTTCACGGACACAGCAGACGGCACCGGCAACACGACGCCCCCTGCGAGCGGAAGCGGCGGTGTCGTCGCCAACGCGAACATGCAGTCCAACTCCGGCCTCAGCGTGAACGGCGGCCTCGCTGCCCTCGCGCAGGCCGGAAGCGAGGCGCGCACCGCCATGGGCGTCGGGGTGCTCGTGCTGAGCGCGGGGCTGCTCGGTGCGGCGCTGCTGTACTCGCGTCGTCTGCGCAACTCGGCGGAGTCGAGCGCCGTGCAGCAGAGCATGGTGCGCCCGAGCGCCCCCTGAACCCGCGTACCTCAGCGCGGGAGAAATCGCGAGAGGCACGCATACCGGCGCTCTTGAAGCGTCACCACTGAGAGATGAGTAAGAGGAAAAGGAAGAGATGAATCTGTTACGAGAGAGAGCTGGTGGCGGGCGCCGCCTGGCGGTCTCCGGCGCAGCCTTCGGCACTGCCGTTGCGCTGACGTTCGGTGGACTGGCAGTCACGCCCGCAATGGCAGCTCCCGGTGGCACCGCCACCGGCACAGGAACGAACCATTCCTCCCTGAGCCCGACGTTGACCGTCGCGCCGGGGCAGAGCCTCAACCCCGCCGGCGACAGCCTGCTGCAGTTGACCGGCACGGGTTATGCGACTGTCAGCGATTTCAATACGAACTTCGGCGGAGCCTATCTGCTCTTCGGCGTCGTGACACCGTCGGACCCGAATGATTCGGGAAGCTGGGCCCCCAGCGCCGGCGGCGTCGGCGGTGTGAACTACGATTACGCCCCGGTGGCGGGCGTCTATCAGTCGCAGGTCAACTACCCGATCGGTGGTACCGAGGCCGGGCTCGGCACGATGGATGCCAATGGCAACTGGACGTCCTCGTTCCTCATCCCTGGCGCAACCTTCACCGGTCAGTACGGCAGACAGATCAACTGCCTCGTAGATCAGTGCGGTGTGATCACCTTCGGTGCCCACGGGCAGTTGAGCTCGGGCGTCGAGGTGTTCACCCCGGTGACCTTCGCCGCTGAGAACTGGGAAGCCACGGCGCCCTCGATCACCGCGCAGCCGGCGAGCCTCACTGTCTCGCCCGGTGCCGACGCCACCTTCTCGGTGACCGCAACCGGCGATCCCGCACCCACCTACCAGTGGCAGGGCCGCGCGAACGCCGAGGGCGAATGGGCGCCGCTCGCAGGCGAGACGGCCGCGAGCCTCACTCTCCCCGCGGTTACGGCCGAGGACTCCGGCCGCCAGGTGCGCGTGGTCGTCGCGAACGAGGCCGACACGGTCGTCTCGACAGAAGCGACGCTCACGGTCGAGAGCCCGGCTGAGCCCGGTGCGCCGAGCGTCGGGGTGCCTTACGCCGGCAACACCTCCTACATGGTCGTGACTCCGGGCGAAGAGCTCGACGCCGACGGCAACACCGTTGTCACGGTCGAGGGCCACGGCTACGATTCCACCGGCAACATCTACGTCGGCCTCGGCTTCATGACCGACCCCGAAGAGCCTGAGGCGTGGCGCCGCAGTGCGGGCGGTACGAGCGGCCCCGCCGGAGTAGCGGACTACACCTACGGCGCGCCGCGGTTCGTCGCCGCCTACGATGCCGAGCAGCCCGCAGCCGACGCACTGATGACGGCCGACGGCTCTTGGAGCTACACGATGACGATCCCCGGGTCCGACATCACCAGCTTCTTCGGCGGGAGCTTCGACTGCCTCGTCACCGGGTGCGGTTTCTTCTCCTTCGGTGCGCACGGCGCCACCAACGCCGCGAACGAATCCTACGTGCCGATCTACTTCGAAGGTCAGTCGGCGCCGGTCGTGCCGGCTACCGAGACGTCGACGGTGGTTGATGCGCAGGCATCGGTGTCGTACCCGGTCGATTTCGCTGGTGAGGACGTGACCGTTTCGGCCGCGGTGTCGCCTGCGGGGGCTGCTGGTTCGGTCGAGTTCTTCGCCGGTGAGTCGAGCCTGGGCTCGGCTGACGTGGTCGAGGGTGCTGCTGAGCTCGTCACTGATCTGTTCACGGGTGGCGCCCATCAGGTGAAGGCGGTATTCACGCCTGCCGATGCGGCCCTGTACGAGGCATCGGAGTCTGCTGAGCGGACGTTCCGCATCGTTGATCTGACGCCTGCGGTGTCGGGCATCGAGGCCGGGACCGCGGTGAAGCACATCACCGATGCGGAGCTGAGCTGGTCGATCGCGAACTTCGTGAGCTTCGGTTCGGGCCCGGGCAAGGAGATCCTCGATGGGGATGTCGTGCTCTCCGAGCTGCCGGCGGAAGCGACTGCGACCGATCGTGCGAACCGGGAGTTCATCTTCTCGAACGGCACGGGTGTGGAGGATGCGGCGGGCAACCGTGTGATCTCCTTCAACGGTGAGGTTCGTCTGACCAGTGGTTCGACGCCGCAGTGGAACTTCCGTGATCCGGTGCTGCATGCGAATGCGGCCGGTGACGGGTACATCACCGCGATTGTGGATGGGTACTACAACGATGAGTTGTATGGTCCGGTTCGTGTGACTGTGTCGACCTTCACCGGTGCTGCGACTGGTACTGAGGATGGTGTGAGCAGCTTCACGGTTGCTCCGATCTTCGAGGGTCAGGTTGCTGCGGGTACGTGGGCTGGTGAGTACACGGGTGCGACGTTCGCGAACGAGTTCTTGCAGTATGTGAACTCGGGTGTTCGTTCGTTCTTCTTCCAGTCGGGTACGACGGGGAGCAACCTGACGAAGCCGGGCAATCCGATCAACCTCGAATACGTCGCCGGCAATGCGCCGACCCTGACCGGGCAGCCTCAGGCCGCCACGGTCGTAGAAGGAGAGAGCGCGACGTTCACGGCAGGTGTGTCGGGCACCCCCGCCCCGTCGATCCAGTGGCAGACGCGCGCGAGCGTCGACGCCGAATGGATCGATATCGCAGGTGCGACCGGTGTGCAGCTCCAACTCACCGAGGTGGGGCTCGGCGCCCACGGCAGCCAGTACCGGTTCGTCGCCGAGAACGCATTCGGATCGATCGAATCCGATGCCGCCTCGCTGTCGGTCCGCCCTGCCGGTGAGCCGACTGCGCCGGAGCTCACCGACGAGAATCAGGGTGGCTTCGAGGTGATCTCTATCGACGGTCATGAGGTCACGGTGAATCTCGGGGCCGACCGGGGGAATCAGTGGATCGGTGTCTCGGTGCATTCCGATCCGGAGTTCCTGGGCTGGTTCCTCACCGCGGCGAACGGTGACCTCACAGTCACCGTTCCGGCCGAGTACACGGGCGATCACCACCTGTCGTTCGTCGACAGCGAGGGTGCTCTGCTGGGCTGGGTCGCGGTGTCGTTCACCGAAGACTCGGGCACAGGTGGGGGTACCGGTGGTGGTGACACCACGACCGGTGGTACCGGTACCTCGAACACCGGCTCAGGCGCGCTGAGCACGACGGGTGCATCGTCGGCTCCGCTGCTGGTCGGTGGTATCGCTCTGATGCTGCTGGTGTCGGGTGGCGTGCTGTTGGCCGCCCACCGCCGCCGAACCGCCGCAGAGTGATGAGATCGCGCGGGTGGGAAGCAGGGGCATCTGCTCACCACCCGCGCGGAGATCGAGAAACGGGTGAAGCTTCGGCGGCACCCGGATCGCGGTGGCCCGAGGACTGACTCCCCTCGGGCCGCCGCGGACCCAAGCCGATTCAACAGAACATTTCGAATGCCATACCACGGAGACCAGCGAGAAGAGCAATGACAACGACTGATACCGCCGCAACTGATGAACTCACGCTTTCGCAGCGACTGCGCAAAGTCTCGTTCGGCGGGCACGGCAGCAAAGACGACTGGACGGGTTCGCCGGAAGAGGCGCCGAAGGAACCGCAGTACTACACCGCCTTCCTGCGCGGTGGGTTGAACCGCGAGGGAATCGCCGCCCAGGTCGCGCAGCACTACCTGATCTACGAGGCGCTCGAGGCGGCGACCGCTCGCCAACGGGAGAGCCGCGGCGACGGCTTCGCCTTCTGGATGCCCGAACTGCACCGTCTTCCCGCGCTGCGCGAAGACCTGCAGCACTGGATCGGCGACGAGTGGGAGGCCGAGGTGCGCGACCGCTATGCCACCCCCGGCATCGTGAAGTACGTCGATCGCATCACCGAGGTGGCCGGTGACTCGCTGCCGCACTTCGTCGCCCACCACTACACGCGCTATCTCGCCGATCTGTCGGGCGGGTTCATGATCGCACGCGCCTTCCGCGAGAGCTACGGCATCGAGGATGATGCCGGAACCCGGTTCTACGTGTTCGACCAGATCGAAGACCCGCGAGCCTACAAAGACGAGTATCGCGCGCTGCTCGACAGTCTCGAACTCGCCGAAGCAGAAGAGAACGCCCTCGTGGAGGAAGTCGTGCTCGCCTACCGCCTGAACAATGAGGCCGGTGGCGACCTCGAAGCCGGCTTCGCGGAGTACCGGGCATGAGCCGAATATCAGCACTGCGCGCGGGGCTGCTCGTACTGGGCGTCACGTCGGCGCTTGTCGTCACCGGCTGCAGCGACGGTTCCGTCTCCGAACCGGAGTGGGGGCTCGAAGTCACCGAGGTGCCGCAATCGAACGCGGAAGTGATCGACGGCACCGTGGGCGAGCTGTCGGCGGTCGATGGCAGCATGCGGGTCGGCGACGATCTCACGGTGCTCGTCGACCTGCCGGATCAGAGCTGGAAGGCGACGAGCAGCGACCTGTCGGTCGTCGAGATCAGCGAAGAGGAATCCGGCAACGGCACCTCGCTCGTGCGCATCACGGCTCTTTCGGCCGGTGACTCGCTCATCGTATTCGAGAGCGAGAGCGGTGAGCGGGACGAGTTCCCGGTCACCGTTTCAGAGTAGGAACAGGGGAGAACCATGGGCGTGCGGATCGCTTGCAGCAGAACAGATCGAAGCCGGCCTCAGCGCATCGCGTGGGTGTGGGCGAGCGCGGCAGTGGCGTGCGCGTGCGTATTCGCTCCCGTCGCTGCCGCACCGGCATTCGCCGATGAGCCGGAGCAGGTGCAGCAGCAGCAACAGAACCAGGCTCAGCAACAGCCTCAGAACCAGGCTCAGCCATTGGAACTGCAGCTGCTCGCGGAAGCCGAAGCGATCACCACGAGGACCACCGTGGCTGTGCCGGTGCAATCCGATCACAGCATCTATCTGCTCGGATCGAGCACCCGGGTCTCGGCCACAGTGCTGGCTCTGCCCGAGGGCGAGCAGTTGCTCTCGGCACAGCCCGCGGGCACAGTCGACTTCCACGCCGACGGCCTGCTGCTCGGCACTGCGACGCTCGAACCGGGCACCGCCGCAGACAGCGCCGTCGCCTCGATCACGACCGACCTGTGGCCGACCGGTGGCGCATATGCGGTGACGGCGACATTCACCCCTGCATCGGGGAGCGGTCTCGCAGCTTCGGTGAGCGCAGCGCAGACCTACCGCATAGTGGATACCGAGCGGATCGTGCCGGATATCGCGCTCGCAGGTGACCCCCAGCTCGACATCGTCGACGGCAGCCTCACCTGGTCGATCGGCAACATCTGGTTCGGGAACTTCAACGTCGGGTTCGAGCGCGAGGTCGTCAGCGGCAACGTGACGCTACCCGAGCTCGGCCTGGGAACGACGATCGCCGAACGGCAGGAGTACTACACGCGACCGTTCACCTTCAGCGCCGGCAGCGGGCAGGCCGACGCGGAGGGCAACAGGATCATCGACTACGAGGGCACCGCACGACTGACCTCGGGCAACGGGCATCAGTGGAACTTCTCGGACCCGACCGTACACATTTCGGCCGCCGGCGACGGATACATCACCGCGGTGTTCAGCGGATTCTACGACATCGGCGGCATGCAGCCCTATGGGCCGGTGCGGGTCACGATCGCGACCTTCACGGGCGCATCCATCGAGGTCGACGCACACGGCGCCGCAACGGCAGAGATCGCGCTCAACTGGGAGGGCCAGGCACGCGGAGCCGGCACCTGGTCGCAGGAGCACAACGCCTCTTTCCCCAACGAGTTCGTGGCGCTGCTGAACCCTGGCATCAGCCTGTTCTTCACGAAGAGCGGCGTGGCGACCGACGCCTCCAAGGCGCCGCTGCCCATCACTCTCTCGTTCCGCGAGGTCGCCGTTCCCGTCGACCCGAACCCGGGTGGCGGTGGCGACGGCACCGATGACGACGGCACCGATGGCGACGGCACCGATGGTGACGGCACCGATAGTGATGACACCACGGCCGGAAGCTCGACGACCGGCGGTATCGGTACCTCGGGTGCGAGCACCGGCACCGGCACGCTGAGCACGACGGGTGCGGCGTCGGCTCCGTTGCTGTCGGGCGGCATCGCTCTGGTGCTGCTGGCGTCGGGCGGCGCGCTGCTGGTCGCCAACCGTCGCCTGTCTTAGGGCGAAGACGGCGAACACACAGAGGGAGGCCCCGGATGATTCCGAGGCCTCCCTCTGCGCGTCGGCGCCCCGAAAGCCGTTACTCGCTGAACAGCCGCTGCAGGCGACGCACACCCTCCAGCAGCGCCTCGTCGCCGAGCGCGTAGCTGAAGCGCAGGTAACCGCTCGGGCCGAACGCCTCGCCGGGCACCGCAGCGACTTCGGCCTCGCTCAGAATCAGATCGGCGAGCTCGAGCGATGACTGCGGGGTCTGGCCGGCGACCTCGCGGCCCAGCGCGCCGGTCACGTCGACGTAGGCGTAGAACGCGCCCTCGGGGGTGGGACAGTGGAAACCCGGCACCTTGTTCAGCTCTTCGACGATGAGCCTGCGGCGGCGGTCGAAGGCCAGGCGCATCTCTTCGATCGGCTCCTGCGGGCCGGTGAGCGCCGCGATCGCCGCGCGCTGAGCCACGTTGTTCACGTTCGAGCACAGGTGCGACTGCAGATTCGCCGCACCCTTGATGATGTCGGCTGGCCCGATCATCCAGCCGAGGCGCCACCCGGTCATCGCGTAGGTCTTCGCGACGCCGTTCACGAGGATCGTGCGATCGGTGAGCGCGGGTACAGCCTCCACGATTGACACGGCGCGCACCCCGTCGTAGACGAGGTTCTGGTAGATCTCGTCGGCCACGATCCACAGCCCGTGCTGCTCGGCCCACTCGCCGATCGCCTTCGTCTCCTCGGGCGAGTAGACGGCACCGGTGGGGTTCGACGGCGAGACGAAGAGCAGCACCTTGGTGCGCTCGGTGCGGGCCGCCTCGAGCTGCTCGACCGTGACCTTGTAACCCTGGTCGGAGCCGGCGAAGACCTCGACGGGCACGCCGTCGGCGAGCTGGATCGCCTCGGGGTACGTCGTCCAGTACGGTGCCGGCACGATGACCTCGTCGCCCGGGTCGAGCAGCACCTGGAACGCCTGGTAGACGGCCTGCTTGCCGCCGTTCGTCACGATCACCTGCGATGCGGGCACCTCCCAGCCCGAATCGCGGGCGGTCTTCGCCGCGATCGCCTCGCGCAACTCGGGCAGGCCCGCCGCTGCGGTGTAGCGGAAGTTCTTCGGGTCGTCGAGCGCGGCGCGGGCGGCGTCGACGATGTGCGCGGGAGTCGCGAAATCGGGCTCGCCGGCAGCGTAGCTGATGACGGCGCGGCCCTCGGCCTGCAGCGCCTTCGCCTTGGCGTCGACCTTCAGGGTTGCGGATTCGGCGATCGCGCCGATTTTCTTCGAAAGACGAGAGAGTGTGGTCACCCCTCAAGCTTAACCGCCCGGGCGCCTGCGCCGGCATGTTTCCCAAGTGGATCGGCGTCCACTTCGCGCGCGATGCGACCGGGGCCCGTCAGCCGCGGTCGGGTGACGAGCCGCGGCAGATCGGGCGTCGATCCGGAGCCCGGCGAGAGCCTGCGGGCGACGCCCGGTACCCTGTGAGTGTGACTGCGAAACCGACGCTGCGCGCGATCCCGACCGACGACCGCGCCTGGCTGTACGCGGCGCTGAGCGACGCGCTGCAGGGCGCCGCCCCGATCCTCCCGATTCCCGTCGAGCCCACGGCCGACGCGAGCGCCGCCCTCGCCGCCCTCGCGCATGCCGAGCTGCCCGACGGTACCGCGGTCGTGGTGCGCACCTCGGGCTCCAGCGGCATCCCCAAAGCCGTCGCGCTCTCCGCCGACGCCCTGCGCGCGAGCGCCGAGGCGACGCACGAGGCCTTCGGCGGGCCCGGCCAGTGGCTCGTGACACTGCCCGGGCACCTCGTCTCGGGTCTGCAGATGCTCGTGCGCAGTGCGGTCAGCGGCATCGCCCCCGAGTTCTTCGACGGCCGTGCGACGGGCGGCTTCGACCCGGCGGCCCTGCTCGATCGCGCCGAGCACATGGACCACGAGCGCCGATACGTCTCCCTCGTGCCGGTGCAGTTCGCACGTCTGCTCGATCTCGCAGAGGCGGACGCGGGCGCCGCGGAGGCGCTGCGCGGCTTCGACGCGGTGCTGGTCGGGGGGCAGCACGTCAGTCTCGAGCTGCGCCGTCGAGCGCACGATCTCGGCGTCGCGCTCAAGCGCAGCTACGGCATGACCGAGACGGCCGGCGGCTGCGTGTACGACGGGGTCGAGATCGGCGACACCCGGGTGCGCATTCGCGAGGGCGAGGTGCAGCTCGCCGGGTCAGTCCTGGCCCTCGGCTACGTCGGAGATCCGGCGCTCACGGCCGAACGCTTCGTCTTGGAACGAGACACGCGCTGGTACCGCACCGGCGACGCCGGCCACCTGCTCGGCGGCATGCTCACGGTCACCGGCAGGCTCGACCGGGTCATCGTCTCGGGTGGCGTCAACGTCTCCCTCGACGAGATCGAGCGGATCACGAGCGAGCAGCCGGGCTGGGAACGCGCGGCGGCGGTCGGGGTCGCCGACCCCGAGTGGGGCGAGCGGCCCGTGCTGGTGCGGGAGCCGGGCGACGAGGCGATCCACTTGGAGTTCGACGGGCTGCGCGACCTGCTGCGGGCGCAGCTCGGGCCGGCCGCGGTGCCCGAGCGGCTGCTCGAGGTCGACGAGCTGCCGAGGCTCACGGGCGGCAAGATCGACCGCAGAGCCGTCGAAGCCATCGCGCGGTCGCACCCGTAAGCGGGCGGCATCGCCGCGACCGCGGAGCCGCGCAGCATAGGATCGTTGCGAAGAACGGAGCACGACATGAACGCCGCAGCACGCGACCTGAGGAAGTCAGGCAACCCCGCGATTCGCGCCGCGGCCGAGCGCCAGGTCGCCGCGGGGGAGCCCCCCACCATCACCTGGCGCAACTGGGTGAGCGGTGCGAGACTGCGCACACTGCCGCTCGCGATCGCACCGGTCGCGGCCGGCGCCGGCATCGCCCACATGGTGCAGGGCTTCTCATGGGTGCTCACGCTACTGGCGCTCGCCGTCGCCGTGTGCCTGCAGATCGGCGTGAACTACGCGAACGACTACTCCGACGGCATTCGCGGCACCGATGAGTTCAGGGTGGGCCCGCCGCGCCTCACCGGCTCGGGGCTCGTCAACCCGAAGCGGGTGCTCGCGACGGCGCTCGCCTTCTTCGGGCTCGCGGCGGCGGCGGGGCTCGCGGCCGTCATCATCAGCGGCGCGTGGTGGTTCATCGCGCTCGGGCTGCTCGCGATACTCGCCGCCTGGTTCTACACCGGGGGGAAGCGCCCCTACGGGTACGCGGGGCTCGGCGAGGTGTTCGTCTTCGTGTTCTTCGGCATGGTCGCCACGGTCGGCACCGTGTGGCTGCAGACCCCCGTGCAGACGCAGGAAGCGTGGTGGGCCGGCGCGGGCGTCGGCCTCTTCGCGGTCGCCGTGCTGATCGTCAACAACACCCGCGACATCGAGACAGACCGTCAGGCCGGCAAGAACACGCTCTCGGTGCGCATCGGCGATCGCGCCTCGCGCATCCTCTACGTCGTCTGCGTGCTGCTGCCGTTCGCGGTGCCGGCGCTCTACGGCGCGGTGCACCCGGGCATGGTGCTGGTCTGGTTGGTGCTCGTCGCCGTCGTGCCCTGCATCGTCATCACCCTGTGGGCGAAGACCGCGCGTGAGCTCATCATCGTGCTCGGCCTGACGAGCCTCTCGGCGCTCGCGTACGGGGTGCTGCTCGGCGTCGCATTCGCGTTCTGAGCCGTCTCGTTCCCGTCGCATTCCGGCCTCGTTCCGCGCTCGGTTCCGCAGCGGATCACGTCGCGAATCCTGCGGCCGCAGTCGCCATTCCCGGTGTTCCGTCGCAGCATGTGCGACGGCTGCGCGCGACCCGTTGCGCCCGCGCTCGCCGCGGCAGTAGTGTACGCAGATGATCAACGGAAACGTCTCCCACTGGTGGCAGCAGATCGGCGCGCCCGAGCCGCGCCCGGAGCTGCCCGGCAACCTCACCGCCGATGTCGCGATCGTGGGCGCCGGATACACGGGCCTGTGGACGGCGTACTACTTGAAGCAGGCGAAGCCCGAGCTGCGGGTCGTCGTGATCGAGCAGCGCCATGTCGGCTACGGCGCGTCGGGCCGCAACGGCGGCTGGCTCACCAACGCCATCACCGGCGGCCGCGAGCAGTACGTGAAGTCGCACGGGCGCGACGCCGCCGCCCGGTTCCAGCTCGCGATGAACGAGACGGTCGATGAGGTGATCCGCGTCGCGGGTGTCGAGGGCATCGATGCCGACATCAAGAAGGGCGGCGAGTTCAACGTCGCCTACACCCCGGCGCAGGAGGCGCGCATTCGCGCGGCCGCCGAGGCCGAGCAGCGATGGCCGCATACCGATGTGCAGCTGCTCGAGGCGCCCGAGGCGACGGCGAAGATCAACGTCGCGGGTACTCGGGCGGCGATCTGGCACCCGCACTGCGCGCGCATCCAGCCGGCGAAGCTCGCGAGCGGGCTCGCCGATGCGGCCCTGCGGCTCGGCGTCGAGATCTACGAGCGCACCCGCGCGGTCGAGATCGCGCCGCACAAGGTGCGCACGACTCACGGCACGGTGACCGCCGACTTCGTCGTGCGCGCGACCGAGGGCTTCACATCGGGGCTCAAGGGGCTGCGCAGGCTGTGGCTGCCCATGAATTCATCGCTCATCGCGACCGAGCCGCTCGGCGCGGAGGTGTGGGACGAGCTGCACTGGAGCGAGGGGGAGACCCTCGGCGATTTCGCGCACGTCTACATGTACGCGCAGCGCACCGCCGACGACCGCATCGCGATCGGCGGGCGCGGAGTGCCCTACCGCTTCGGGTCCCGCACCGACACCGACGGGCAGACGCCCGAGATCACGGTCGAGACCCTGAGCGAGATCCTCCACCGCTTCTTCCCCGCGACGCGGGGGGCCGCCATCGACCACGTCTGGTCGGGCGTGCTCGGGGTGCCCCGCGATTGGGCGGCGACGGTGGGGCTCGACCGCGAGACCGGTCTCGCCTGGGGCGGCGGCTACGTCGGCACCGGCGTCACCTCGACGAACCTCGCCGGGCGCACGATCGCCGACCTCGTTCTCGAACGCGACTCAGACCTCGTCACACTGCCCTGGGTCAACCATCGGGTGCGCAAGTGGGAGTTCGAGCCGCTGCGCTGGGTGGCGACGAAGGGGCTCTACACGGCCTACGGCATGGCGGATCGCGCGGAGCTCGCGGGTCGGAAGACGACCTCGCCGATCGCGCACGCCGCCGACGTCATCACCGGGCGGCACTGAGAGCGCGCACACCTGGCCGGGGGCGCGCCGAACGCCGGCAGCCCGTGGTCGGTGCAATATGACAGTTGTCGCCCCAAGAATTGAAGATATGGGGCGACAACTGTCATATTGCGCGGGAAGGGGTGGGCACCGCCGGGATCGACGCGGGGCGTAGCGACTAGCGACTAGCGACTAGCGACTAGGCGGCGGCTCGGGCCGCCGCGCGTGCGGCCGCGGGGAGGGCGGCGGCGATCCGCTCGAGCGCAGCATCGTCGTGGGCCGAGGTGACGAACCATGCCTCGAATGCGCTCGGCGGCAGATTGACCCCGCCGTCGAGCATCGCGTGGAAGAAGGCTCGGTGCCAGGTCGTCTGCTGCCGCTGCATCTCTTCGTAGTTCTGCGGCGCCCGGTCGAACTCGCCGAACGCGACGCTGAAGAGCGTTCCCGCCCGCTGGATGCGGTGCTGAACGCCTGCGGCGTCGAGGGCCGAGGCGACTTCGGAGGCGACGGCGTCGGCCGCGCGTTCGAGCGCCGCGTACTGCGCCTCGTCGGCCAGCCGCAGGGTCGTGAGGCCCGCTGCCACGGCGATGGGGTTGCCCGACAGGGTGCCGGCTTGGTAGACGGGGCCGACGGGCGCGAGCAGCTGCATGATCTCGGCGCTGCCGCCCACCGCGGCGAGCGGCAGCCCGCCGCCGACCACCTTTCCGAAGGTGAAGAGGTCGGGCCGAACCGCGTCGGGCAGAGTGGGTTCGGCGATGCCCCAGTAGCCCGTGGCGCTCGCCCGGAAGCCGGTGAGCACCTCGTCGAAGATCACGAGTGCTCCGTGGCGGTGCGCGATCTCGATGAGCGCCGCGGTGAACCCGGGTACGGGGGGCACGACGCCCATGTTGGCCGCTGCCGCCTCGGTGATGACCGCCGCGATCCTGTCGCCGTGCTCCTCGAACGCGGCGGTGAGAGCGTCGACATCGTTGTAGGGCAGCACGAGCGTCTGGGCGGCGGTCTCCGCCGTCACGCCGGCAGAGCCGGGCATCGAGAGCGTGGCGAGCCCCGAACCCGCCGCTGCCAGCAGGCCGTCGGAGTGCCCGTGGTAGTGCCCGGCGAACTTGACGAGCAGCGGCCTGCCCGTGGCGCCGCGTGCGAGGCGTATCGCCGTCATCGTCGCCTCGGTGCCGGTCGACACGAAGCGCAGCTGCTCGACGGCGGGCACCCGGGCGATGATCTCCTCGGCCAGCTCGGCCTCCTGCGGCGCCGACGCCCCGAATCCGAGCCCGCGCGCGACCGCCTCCTGCACGGCCTCGGTGACCACGGGGTGCGCGTGCCCCAGCAGGGCCGGCCCCCACGAGGCGACGAGGTCGACGTACTCGTTGCCGTCGACATCGGTCACGTACGGGCCGTGCCCCGAGACGAGAAAGCGCGGGGTGCCTCCGACTGAGCCGTAGGCGCGAACCGGCGAACTCACACCGCCGGGAATCACTCGCGCCGCGCGGGCCGCCGCCGCGGCGCTGCGTTCGACCGGCCGGCTCATCGCGACCACCCCGCGAGCTCGAGTGCGAAGTAGGTGAGCACGGCATCGGCGCCGGCGCGGCGGATGCTGATCACGGATTCCTCGATCGTGCGGCGCCGGTCGATCCACCCGTTGCGGGCGGCGGCCTCGATCATGGCCACCTCGCCCGAGACCTGGTAGGCCCAGACGGGCACCGGGCTCATCGCCGCGACGTCGGCGAGTACGTCGAGGTAGGAGGCGGCCGGCTTCACCATCAGAACGTCGGCGCCCTCCTGCAGGTCGAGCGTGGCCTCGCGCAGACCCTCGCGGCGGTTCGCGGGGTCTTGCTGGTAGCTGCGCCGGTCGCCCTCGAGCTGCGAGTCGACCGCCTCGCGGAACGGCCCGTAGAAGGCCGAGGCGTACTTGGCCGCATAGGCGAGCACGGCTGTGTCGGCGTACCCGGCCTGGTCGAGCGCCGAGCGTACGGCCGCGACCTGGCCGTCCATCATGCCCGAGAGGCCCAGCACGGCAGACCCCGCGGCGGCCTGCGCGACCGCCATCGCGCGGTAGCGTTCGAGCGTCGCGTCGTTGTCGACCTCGCCCGAGGCGTCGAGCACACCGCAGTGGCCGTGGTCGGTGAACTCGTCGAGGCACAGGTCGGTCTGCACCACGAGCGCGTCGCCGACCTCGGCGGCGACGGCCGCGGTCGCGACGTTCAGAATGCCGTTCGGGTCGTCCGCGCCGCTGCCGCGCGCGTCGCGCTCGGCCGGCACGCCGAACAGCATGAGGCCGCCGAGCCCGGCTTCGGCCGCCTCCGCGGCCGCGCGTCGCAGCGAGTCGAGGGTGTGCTGCACGACCCCCGGCATCGAGCTGATCTCGCGGGGCTCGGCGATGCCCTCGCGCACGAACATGGGCAGCACGAGTTCGGCCGGGTGCAGGCGCGTCTCGGCGATCAGCCTGCGCAGTGCGGGGGTGCGGCGCAGGCGGCGGGGGCGAATCACGGGGGTCGTGGGGGTCGGGCTCATGAGTCTTTCCTGCTCGGTCGTGCTCGGCGTTCTCGGTCTGTGGCTGTCGTTGGTGCGGGTGCGGGTGCGATCGCGGCTGGCTGTGCGATCGCGGCTGGCTGCGCGGTTGATTGTTCCAGCGACGCAGATGGTGGATCGGCGTCGCCTTCTGCACGCTCGGCGGCGATGGCCTCGAGCAGCCCGTCGATCGTGTGCGTCGGCGCGACGATATCGGCGCGCAACCCGCGCGCTGCCAGGGCGGCGGCGCTGGGGCCGCCGATCGCCGTGAGCATGGTTTCGCCGAGCGCGTCGGCGAAGCGGTCGGCGATGGTGTCGGCCGCTGATCCGCTCGTCACCAGGATCACGTCGATGCCGCCCGCGGCGATGCGTGCGGCGAGCTCGGGCTGCTCGGGGCCCGGCACGGTGCGGTAGGCGGTGACACGGTGCACGGTGTGGCCGAGGTCACGCAGGGCGGTCTCGAGCGTGTCATCAGCGAGACCCGAGACCGGGAACAGAATGCGCAGTGGGCGCTCGCCATCGCCGGCGGGCTCGGTATCGTCTGTGAGCCCAGCGTTGCCGGCGAGCTGGGTGTCGTGTGCGATTTCGCTGCCGTTCATGAGCGCACCGGCGAGCTCGGCGCCGAGGCCGGTCGCCGAGAAGTCGCGCTCCGGCATTGCGTCGACGCGGAAGCCGTGCAAGCCGAGCGCCGCCGAGGTCGCGGGCCCGACCGACGCGACTCGGGCGCCCGCGACCGGCAGGGCGCCGGCCCGGGAGAACGCGGCGACGGCGTTCGCGCTCGTCACCACGAGCCAGTCGAAGGCGCCGCGGTTCCAGTCGGCCGCCGCCGTCTCGAGTTCCTGCGAGTCGGCCGGGGGCACGATCTCGAGCAGCGGCGCGACGGTGGGCTCGCCCCCGCGGCTGCGAATCTGGGCGGCGACCCGCTCGCCCCAGGCACCTGCGCGCGGCACCAGAATGCGGAGCCCGGCGAGCGGTGCTGCGTCGGGCTCCGCGGCGCTGCGCGACGCGTCGGCGCGCGCGATCATCGCTCGTCTCCGAGCGGCGCGAGGTTCGCGGCACCGCCGTCGAGCAGCGCAGCTGCGACCCGTGCGCCGAGATCGGCGGCCGCGCTGTCGGTGCTCGTATCTTCGGCGTTCGCTTCGGCATCTACAGCGGCATCTACAGCGGCATCGACCGCGGGCACGGGCGTGGTCGCGGGCCACGGCCGATCGAGGGTGACGCTCAGCTGGTCGGCGCCGTCGAGCCGGTAGACGGTCGCGGTGAGGGTGAGCTTCTCCTCGCCGATGCGCGCCCACGCGCCGATCGGAGCCGCGCACCCGGCTTCGAGCGTCTGCAGCATGGCGCGTTCGGCGAGCGCGCAGGCCCGGGAGTCCGGATGGTCGAGCGAACGCAGCGCCGCCTGGATCAGCGGGTCGCCCGCGTCGCGCGCGCGCGCTTCGACCGCCAGCGCACCCTGGCCCGGGGCGGTGGGTACGGTCTGCAACGGAAAGCGTTCGGTGATCGCCGAACTGCGTCGAATGCGTTCGAGCCCGGCTGCGGCGAGTACGACGGCGTCGAGGTCGGTGCCGACGCGTCCCAGCCGGGTGTCGACATTGCCGCGGATGCCCGTGATATCGAGGTCGGGGCGTTGCGCCAGCAGTTGCGCTGCCCGACGCGGAGACCCGGTGCCCACGCGTGAGCCGACGGGCAGCTGGGCGAGAGCCAATCCGTCTCGCGCGCAGAGCGCGTCCCGTGCGTCGACGCGCTCAGGAACGGCGCCGAGCGCGATGCCCGGGCAGGCGCCGGTCGGAAGGTCTTTGAGCGAGTGCACGGCGAGGTCGCACTCGCCGGCGAGCAGGGCGTCGCGCAGGGCGCTGACGAAGACGCCGGTGCCGCCGAGCTGAGCGAGGGGAGCCGTGCTCACGTCGCCGTGGGTGCGCACGATCACCAGGGCGACCTCGGCCCCTGTGGCCAGGGCGATCGCCTCGGCGACCCCGGTGGTCTGGGTGACGGCCAGCGCGCTGCCACGGGTGCCGATGCGGATCAGGCCGGGCCGCGCGGCGAGCGGGCCCGGCGCGCGGAACACCCGAGCCGAGGCGCCGTTCGTCTCGTGATCGCTCATGCTGCTTCGTGCTCCTTCGCCGTGTTCGGTTGCGTGTCTGCGTGAGTGCCCGAGCCGGTGTCTGCGGCCGAAGCCGTTGCGTGCGGATCGGCGAGGCGGGCCGCGAGATCGCGGGCCGCGGCCCGGGCGCCGGGTACGACCGAGGCGAGACCCGTGCCCGAGACCCAGTCGCCGGCGAACGCGAGGGGAGCGGTCGCACCCAGCCGGGCGGCGCTCTCGGTCGCCCACGCCAGATCATTCGCCGAGCGGGCCCCGCCCGGGGCTCCGAACCGCCAGGGCGCGCGGGTCATGCCGCGCACCTGCTGCGCGCTCAGCCCGATACCGAGAATGCGGGAGGCGTCGTGCAGCGCCAGCCGCTGCACGTCCGCATCATCGAGCCCGGTTGTGGCCGGCGGCGCACCGGCGCTGCCGTACGAGAGTCGAACGACGTGGGTGCCCGCCGGGGCGCGTTCGGCCAGATCCTCCCACTTGGCGGTGGCGTGGGTCAGCGCCTTCGCCCGCACCCAAGTGGCGTGCGATGGGTCTGCGGCATCGGGCGCGCCCGTTACCAGTGCACCAGTGCCCCGCGGTGCCGTGTCGAGCCGAGCGTCGTCGATGACGAGCACCACGACCTCCACCTGCACCTCGGCTGCGGCCGGCGGGTCCGCCTGCAGCAACTGCCGGGCCTGGCGTTCGGGCGCCGCGATCAGCACGGCGTCGGCGCGGCCGAGCGGCACACCGGTGCGGGCTGCCAGAAGCCAGGCCCCGTCGGGAGAAGTGAGCCGATCCACCGGCTCTTCGAGACGAATCTCGACACCGGCGTCGGCGAGCTGCGACGCGAGCGTGTCGACGATGGCCCCCAGACCCCCGCGCATACCGGCGACGGCGCCGCCGGCGGCCGTGGCCTGGCCGCGCAGCTCGCGCGACGCGCGCAGCAGGGAGCCGTGCCGCGCGTATGCCGCGGTGAGATCGGGAAATCGCGAGAGGGGCAGCTCGGCCGGGTCTGCGGAGTACACGCCCAGCGCGATCGGGCGCACCAGCCGGTCGAGGGTGCGGGCCCCGAGGCGCAGCCGCACAAGGTCTGCCAGATTCTCGGCCCGTGCGCCGATGTTGCGGGGCAGCAGGGGTTCGATCGCGGCGCGAAGGGCACCGGGCAGGCCGAGGGTGCGCACGGTGCGGCGGCTCAGCGGGTCTGCCGGAATGCCGAGCGAACCGGCCGGGGGCAGGGGCAGTGCGCGAGTCGGGCTGACGACCCACGAACCGCGCGGGTCGGGGGCGACCACCGCGCTCGACGCTCCCAGTTCGGCGATGAGTTCGGCCACGGCCCCGCCTCGGGTGGCGAAGCTCTCGGCGCCCACCTCGACGGTGACGCCGCCCACGGTCTCCTGCCTGATGCGGCCGCCGAGCCCGGCCCCCGCCTCGTGCACGGTGACGCGCAGGCCGCTGTTGGCGAGTTCCCTCGCCGCGACGAGCCCCGCGATGCCGCCTCCGATCACGGAGACCCGGGATGCCGCAGTGTGGGGCTCGTCACCGGGCATGGGTCAATTCGACGATGCGGGTGAGCACGCCGGGGTCGGTCTCGGGCGGCACCCCGTGGCCGAGGTTGAGCACGTGCGCCGGGGCATCCCGACCGCGGGTGAGCACGTCGTCGATGTGGGCTTCGAGCACCTCGGCCGGGGCGCCCAGATACGCAGGATCGAGATTGCCCTGCAACGGTACGCGGTGGTCGAGGCGCCTGCTGGCCTCGTCGAGCGGGGTGCGCCAGTCGACGCCCACGGCGCTCGCACCGATGCCCGCGAGCTCTTCGAGCAGGTGACCGGAGCCGACGGCGAAATGCGTGATCGGAACGGAGGCGGTCACCGGCTCTGCCCCGTTCGTACCGGGCCGGGCATAGGTGAAACGCGAGACCTCGGCGAGCGCCCGGCGCGACGACGGCGCCACCCTCTCGCGGTAGTCGGCGACGCACAGCGAGCCCGCCCAGGAGTCGAAGAGCTGCACGGCACTGGCCCCGGCCCGCACCTGCGCTTCGAGAAACGCGCCGCTCAGATCGGCGGCCCAGTCGAGCAGTGCGCGCCAGGTCTCGGGGTCTGCGTGCATCAGTGTGCGGGCGCGCAGATGGTCGCGGGAAGGCCCGCCTTCGACCAGGTAGGCGGCAAGGGTGAACGGGGCGCCGGCGAACCCGATGAGCGACGTGCTGCCGAGTGCGGCGACCGTGCGGGCGACCGCCTCGCTGATCGGCCCGAGCGCGTCGCGCAGCCGTTCGGCCGAGTGGTCCGCGCGCAATCGGTCGACGTCTGCCGCGGTGCTCACGGGGCTGGCGAACACGGGGCCCCGGCCGGGCACGATCTCGACGTCGACACCGGCGAGCGCGAGCGGCACCACGATGTCGCTGAAGAAGATCGCCGCGTCAACCCCGTGCCGGCGTACCGGCTGCAGCGTGATCTCGCTCGCCAAGTCAGGGGTCAGGCAGGCTTCGAGCATCGGGATGCCCGCCCGAAGCTCTCGGTACTCGGGCAGCGAGCGCCCGGCCTGACGCATGAACCACACCGGGGTGCGGGGCCCGCGAATCCCGTGCAGGGCCGAGACCAGCGGCGAATCGGCGGTGCGTCCGTCGCTGAGGGGATGAGTTTCTGTGAGCTCGTACATCAGATGAATGGTAGCTTATACATCTGATGTACGAATACAGTTTCGACGCCTGACCCAGCACTGCCAAGGACCGCGCCCATATGCTGCTCTGCCTCTCGATCGATCACCGGAGTGCCGACCTCTCCGTGCTCGAACGCATTCAGCCGCACGCAGATGCTCTGCGCACTGCCCTCGCCGACCCCGGGTTGAGCGGTGGCGCGGTGGTGCTCGCCACCTGCAATCGCTTCGAGGCGTATCTGCACGCACCCGACTCGCTCGCGCCGCTCGCGATCGCGCTCGTGGCCGAGCGGACCGGCCTCTCGCAGGAGGTGCTCGCGCACTGCACGACCGTGCGGCACGGCCCGGCCGTGGCCGAGCACCTGTTCGCGGTCTCGGGCGGGCTCGAATCCGCGGTGGTCGGTGAGGGAGAGATCGCCGGCCAGGTGCGGCGCGCCCTCGAGGATGCTCGCGAGGCGGGCACCGTGTCGAGCGAACTCGAGCGCCTGTTCCAGACCGCTGCCCGCACGTCGCGGGAGATCAAGCACGGCACCGGTATTCAGTCGGCCGGGCGTTCGCTCGTTCGGCTGGCATTGCGGATGGCCGAGACCCGCATCGGCGACTGGAACAGTGCACGCATCCTGCTGATCGGCACCGGCGCGTACTCGGGGGCGAGCCTCGCTGCGCTGCGCGCACGCGGGGCGCAGCGGGTCGGAGTGTTCTCGCCGTCAGGGCGCGCCGAGATGTTCGCGGCCTCGCACGCCATCGCCCCGGTCGCGGCGGCGGAGCTCGATGAGGTGCTCGCCGACACCGACCTGGTCGTCGCCTGCTCGCACGCGCGCGAACCGCTGCTCGATCGCGAGCAGCTCGAGCGCACCGTGCGCAAGAGCCGACCACCGTTCTGCTCGGTGCCGGCGATCGCAGATTTCCGCAATCGGTTCCCGCGGCCCCGACTTCTCATAGACATGGGTCTTCCGCGGAACATCGACCCTGCGGCGGCCGAGGTGCCGGGGATCGAGCTGCTCGACCTCGAGACGGTCGTGAAGCACGCGTCGGTTCCCGAGCTCGGCGCGGAGGCCGAGGCGCGCGCGATCGTGCAGCTGGCGACCGAGCGCTTCGTAGACGCGGGGGCCGAGAACGCGGCGGCTCCGTTGATCGTGGCGCTGCGCGAGCACGTGAACGAGACCCTGCGCAGCGAGCTCGCGCGGGTCGTGTCCGGCACTGGCGCTCAAGACGGATCCGCTGCCGCCATCGAGGCTGCGCTCAAGCACTTCACCGGTCGTCTGCTGCACCAGCCGACGGTGCGGTTACGGGAACTGGCACGACAGGGGCGAGCCGCAGAGGCGTCGCAGGCCCTCGAGGCGCTGTTCGGGCTGGGTGCGTTGCCCGGCTTCGAAGCGGCGCCTGCAGGCTCGGGTGCGGCGCCGACGCCCCCCGATATCGCGCCTGCTGCGGCGCAGCGCCGGTCGGGCGTCGCGTTCGACGACGAGCAGGATGCGGCCGAGGGTCAGCACGTCGCGTGAGGGCGACGCATCCCGTGGCCCAGAAGCCGCAACGGTCAGCTGATGCGGTGAGCCGCAACCGCATCGCGCGGCGCTGAATCGCGGTTACGACTGGTGCGCGGCGAGGCGCCATTCCGGGGCCGGAAGCGGCCCGCCGGTCGACGCGTCCGCGAGCACGCGACCGACGGCCGGCACGAACTTGAAACCCTGGCCCGAGAACCCGGCGCCCACCGTGATGGGCCCCACACGGTCGAGCACGAAGCGCTGCGACGGGGTGGTCGTATAGGTGCAGCTGACCCACTCCGCCGACTCCGGGTCGAGCCCGGGAAACCACTCGGCCACGTACTGCTTGAGCGCCGCCTGCGCCTCACCGGGCACGTGGTGCGGCCGCGCATCGGGATCGACCTCGCGACCGACGAGGTGGTACCCGACCTTGACGCCCTCGCCCGGAGTGAGCATGCCGTAGACGTTCGCGGTGTGCTCGCCGTGCGTCTCGGGCGGCAGCACGTGGTTGAACGACGGCCATGCGGTGAGCGCCGCTGCGTCGACCGATGGCCGCACGGCGAAGTGCGCCGGGTGCTCCTCAGTGACGCGCAGCGGGGGCAGCGAGTCGAAGCCGGGCAGCGTGCGCAACAGGTCGTTCGACCACGCGCCCGCCGCGACCACCGCGCCGGCGGCCTCGAAGCGCACGGCTTCTCCTTCGGGCGTCCGAGCCTCCACCGCCACGCGGTCGTCGCCCAGCACCTCGATGCCGGTCACCCGGTGGCCCCAGCGCAGCTCGGCGCCGTGCTTCGCGGCCTCGCTCGCCAGCACCGAGAGCGTGGTCGCCGCGTGCACGCGGCCTGCGTCGCGGCCGATGAGCACCGGCCCGTCGAAGCGCATGCCCGGCCAGCGGGCAGACGCCTCGGAGGCGTCGATCAGCTCGACTTCGGCGCCGCGAGCCGCGAGCGACGCGTGCGCCGCGCGCACCTGCTCGGGCACGCCGTGGGTCACGAGACCGCACAGCGTGAGCAGCTGCTCGCCGCTCGCCTCCTCGAGCTCGCGGTACAGGCCGAACGCCTCCTCGAAGAGGTCGAGGTAGTGCGCTTCGGAGTAGGCGTTGTTCAGGTTGCGCGTGGCCCCGTGCGAGGCGCCCTCGGTGTGCCCGGGCTGAAACTGCTCGAGCAGCAGCACCCGCCGCCCGCGCTTGGCCAACTGCCAGGCGGCGGCGAGACCCATGGCGCCGCCGCCGACCACGATGCGATCGTAGGCATCCGTGGTCGCCGCGATCGGATCCCCGGTCGCGATCGCCTCGCCGGATGCGCCCGGATCGCCGGCCGCGTTCTCACGCACGAGATCGGTCGCTGCCGCCGCGCCCGAGGCTTCGATCGCGTCGTCTTCTGCGATGTCGTCGGCCGTGCGGGAACGCTCGCGCCAGTCGTGGATGCTTTCGGCGGCGGTCTCCCTGGGCTTCGCCAGGAAGATCACCGACAGGGATACGGCGGCGAGCGTCGCTGTCACCGCCGCGAGCCACCAGGGCCACCCGATGAGCATGAGGGCCGCGAAGGGCACCGCGAAGAACGCGAGCCGAAGCACGATGTAGACGGTCCAGGCCTTGCGGGTTTTCACGCCGCGAGTCTACCGAAGCGCTCCTGTGCGGCTCCCGTGCGGCCGGCCACGCCGGTTCCCGAGCACGCGTTCCTCCCAGGCCGCCCCGGTACCATGGGGGCATGGTGCGGTTCGTGATTATTGGAGCCGTCATCGCGGTCGCGTTCACTCTGTATGCGCTGGTCGACGCGGCGATGACGGAGGCCTCGCGCGCCCGCGGCGTGTCGAAGCCGGTATGGGTGGTGCTCGTCGTCGTGCTGCCGGTGATCGGCGCGATCCTGTGGTTCACCATCGGCAAGGGCCACGCCGACGCCCATCCCGACGCGGCGCGCCGGGCCGCTCCAGACAACGATCCGCGCTTCGCCGGCACCCGCATGGACGAGAGCGAGCTCGACGAGCACATGCGCGAGCTCGAGGAGCGGTTGCGCGAGCTCGACTCCGAGACGTTCCCGGGCGAGCCGGGCAGCCGACCCGATAGCGCCCGCGGTCAAGACGAGGCCCCGGCCCAGCCTCCGGCGCCGGCAGATGAGACGGGCCGCACGCAGAACCTCGAGCAGGGCGGCGGCCGGGACGGCGAGCCCAGCAGCGATCGCGGCGACAAGCAGAGCGGTGAACCGAGCAGCGAGCAGAGCGCCGACGACGACACGGCCGAGTCGAAGTGACCGCACCCGCCTCCCCGGCTTCGGCCTTCGCGGCGGAACTGCTGCTCGAGTTCGTGCGTCTGGGTGTGCGCGATGTGGTCGTCTGCCCCGGTTCCCGCTCTCAGGCGCTCGCGCTCGCCGCAGCGGAGGCCGAGAGCGCCGGTGCGGTGCGTCTGCATGTGCGCACCGATGAGCGGTCCGCGGGTTTCTTCGCGCTGGGTGTCGCGCGCGAGACGGGCGTGCCCGCACCCGTGATCGTGACGAGCGGCACCGCGGTCGCGAACCTGCATCCGGCCGCGTTCGAGGCGCACGAGGGCAGGGTTCCCCTCATCCTCCTCACCTGCGACCGCCCGGCCGAGCTGCGGGGCCGTCGCAGCAATCAGACCACTCGGCAGGCGGGCCTGTTCGAGGGTTTCGCGCGGCTCGCCCTCGACGTGCCGGCTCCATCGGCTTCCTCCGAGTCGTCGTCTTCCGCCCCCGCATCTTCTGCGCAGGCTTCTTCCACAGTGGATCCCGTCGCCACCCCCGAGGCCCTCGCCCGTCGGGCATTCGCCGCCGCCCGGGGTGCGCACCTCGGCGAGCCGGCGGGGCCGGTGCAGCTGAACCTCGCGTTCCGCGAGCCGCTCTCGGGAGAGACCGGTTTCGCCCGCCCGCTCGCGGAGCTGTTCTCGGAAGCCGCTGCGGAGAGGGCGTCCGCCTCCCACGGGGTGAGGGAATCGCACGCATCGGGATCCACTTCTGATGGGAGTGGTGCGGCTCGCGTCGTCGCCACCGATACGGGGTACCGCACCGAGTTCGACGCGAGTGCGGCGGGGCCGAACGGCGCGGCCGCCGGTCTCGACTCCTACGTGCACTCGGGAGACGCCCTGACCGTCGTCATTGCGGGAGAGGACGCCTGCGGGAGCACCGGTGAGGCGGCCGAGACGTTCGCACGAGAAGCGGGCCTGCCGCTGCTGGCCGAGGTCGTCAGCGGGGCGCGCTTCGGCCGCGAGACCATCACCTCGTATGCGAGCCTCATCGACGCCCCCGATGTGGGTGCGCTGACCGAGCGCGCGATCGTGTTCGGGCACCCGACGCTCACCCGGCAGGTGCCGGCGCTGCTGCAGCGCGACGATGTCGAGGTGATCGTGGTCGACCCGCACGTGGGCGAGCGCGCCGAGCACTACGACCCCTCAGGGCGTGCGCGGGTGGTGCAGTCGATCGGCATCGACCCCGGCTACGACCCTGCGGGCATGCACCGCTGGCTGGGGGCCTGGGTGGTCGCAGACCGCCGGCTGCGGGAGCAGCGATCCACCGGTGAATCGGCCGAGCCGAAGCTCGACCGGGACGCCGACTACAAACGGCAGAGCGAGTACGCGCGCGCCGAGGTGGCCGCTCGGCGCGAGCCTGCGACCCGCGAGATGCTCGTCGAGGGGGCGTGGCGGGCCACCTGGCCGCACGACCGGCTCGTACTCGCAGCGTCGCGGCTGGTGCGGGTGCTCGATGGGCTGGCGCCGGCGCGTCGCATCCGCGTGCACGCGAACCGCGGGCTCGCCGGCATCGACGGCACGGTCGCGACTGCGCTCGGCGTCGCGGCGGCCAGCCAGGGCGACGGCGACCTGGCACACGCGGCCGGGGTGACGCGCGTGGTGATCGGAGACCTGGCCCTGCTGCACGATGCCGGCTCGCTGCTGCTGCCCGAGGGGGAGCCTCGGCCGCGGGTGCAGCTGCTCGTGGGCAACGACGGCGGCGGCACGATCTTCGACACGCTCGAGGCGCGCGGCACCGCCGACGCGGCGGCCTTCGACCGGGTCATGTACACGCCGCAGCGGGTTGACCTCGCGCAGCTGGCGGCCGCCTACGGCTGGGGCTACGCGCGCGCCGAGAACCGGGGCGAGCTCGACGCCGTCTTCACGACCCCGGTCGCGGGCCCGATGCTCGTCGAG
This sequence comes from Leucobacter soli, assembly GCA_040392345.1. GTDB lineage: Bacteria > Actinomycetota > Actinomycetes > Actinomycetales > Microbacteriaceae > Leucobacter > Leucobacter soli_B. The sequence continues at coordinate 52,891 of JBEBWI010000002.1, forward strand.
GTGCCGCTCGCCCGCTGAGGGCCTTCGCCCGTGTCGACGGCACCGCACCGGTGGCGCGCCGCAAGACGCGCAAGATGTGCTCGATCGCGAAGGTTCGACCGCACGGATGCGGCTCCCTCAGCGCCCGAACGCCTCGGCGATCGGGCGGAACTTCGAGACGGTCTCGCCGAACTCCCGCTCGGGGTCTGAGCCGGCGACGATGCCGCCGCCCGCCGTCGCGGTGACTCGGCGCCGCGCGGCCCCAGTGTCGTCGGCCTCGACGGGGCCCACCTGGGCGCTGCGCAGCGCGATGACCCATTCGCCGTCGCCGTCGGCGTCGATCCACCCCACCGCGCCGGCGTATCGCCCGCGGTCGAACGGCTCGATCGCCGAGATCGCCTCGACGGCGGCCGCGGTCGGGGTGCCCGCCACGGCGGCGGTGGGGTGCAGTGCGGCGGTGAGTTCGAGGGCGGTGCCGCCCGCCCCGGGTATCGCGCCCAGGTCGGTCGCGAGGTGCCACACGTTCGGCAGCTGCAGCGCGAAGGGTTCCTCGCTCGTGTGCAGCTCGCGCACGTGCGGGGCCAGCGCGGTGATGACGCTCTGCACGGCGAACGCGTGCTCGTGCTGCTCCTTCGTGCTGGTGAGCAGCTCGTCCCGCTCGCGCAGGTCGGCGGCCGGGTCGGGCCTGCGGCCGCGGGTGCCGGCGAGCACGCGCGCCGAGATCGCCCCGTCGGTCTGCCGAATCAGGGTCTCGGGGCTGGCGCCGACGGTGCCGTCGACTGCGAACGTCCAGCAATCGGCGTAGCGCTCGGCCAGCCGCTCCAGAGGCACCCGCAGGTCGTCGTCCGCGGCGATCCACCCGTCGAGCTGGCGCGCGAGCACCACCTTCTCGACCTCGCCGCGACCGACGCGGGCGGTCGCCTCGCGCACCCCCGCCAGGTATGCGGCGTTCGCGTCGCGCACGGGCAGTTCGGTGCCGGCCCAGCTGCCCGGCGGGTTGATGGGCGGCAGCAGTGGATCACGGTGCGCGGCCTCGTCGGTCGCCGCGGCTTCCGCGGTGCTCGCGAGGTCGGTGATTTCGGTGATCTCCGTCAGCCAGGCGGTGCCGCGGTGACGGGCGACCAGCACGCGGGGCACCACGAGCACGCTCTCGGCGCGGCTCGTATCGTCGAACGCGAAGGTGCCGAAGGCGATGAGCCCGGAGCCGGGCAGCCCGACGGGGTCGTCGATCTCGGCGGCGGCGGCGATCTCGCGCCAGGCCGAGACCGCGTCGGCGAAGCGGGTCGCGCCCGAGAAAGTGAGGCGCAGCGTCTCGCCGACGCCCACGCAGCCGCGATCTCCGCGGGTCCACAGCAGCGGCTGCTGAGGGTCGGCGCGCTGCAGCAGTTCGTGCAGCCCGGGAAGCGGATCGAGCCGTCGCGTGACCGCGCGAAGGCGGTGCGGCGATCCACTGTTCATCCCACTAACCTACCGGGCCGAGCTTGAGGCGCCCCGTCAGGCGACTCCCGGGCGCCGACCGCCCCGTGCTTCGACCCAGGCCGCTCGCACGGGCGACCGGCTAGCATAGTGGGGTGACCCGCCCCGATACGGCCACCAAGCTGGCCACCGATGTCTCGTCGATGTTCGACGAGGTTTCCCCACGCTACGACCTCATCAACGACGTGCTGTCGGTCGGCAATTCGCGCCTGTGGCGCATTGCGATGACCCGTGCGCTGCAACCGCGCAAGGGCATGCGCGTGCTCGACCTCGCGGCGGGCACCGGCACTTCGAGCGCCGCGATCGCTCACCACGGGGCGCACGTGACCGCCGCCGACTTCTCGGAGGGCATGCTCGCCGTCGGGCGAGAGCGGCAGGCGGGCAACGACCTCATCGAGTTCGTGTGGGCCGACGCCACCGAGCTGCCGTTCGAAGACGACAGCTTCGACGCGGCCACGATCTCGTTCGGGCTGCGCAACGTGAACGACCCCAAGAAGGCCATCGCCGAGATGCGCCGCGTGGTGAGGCCTGGCGGCCGCATCGTGATCTGCGAGTTCTCGCGGCCGGTCGAACCCGTGCGGGCGCCGTACTCGCTGTACTCGCGCCACGTGCTGCCGCGCATCGCCGGGGTGCTCAACAAGAGCGCCGAGCAGGCGTATCGCTACCTCAACGAGTCGATCGAGCAGTGGCCGGCGCAGGACGAGCTCGCCGCGTGGCTGCGCGAGGCCGGGCTCGAGCGGGTCGCCTACCGCAACCTGACGCTCGGCATCGTCGCGCTGCACCGCGGGTTCGTGCCGAAGGCGGCTCCGAAGCCCGAGGCTGTAGAGCCCGCTGCGAAGCCCGCGGCGAAGAAGTCGGCCGCGAAGAAGCCGGCCGCGAAGGCAGCTGCGCCGAAGAAGCCCGTGGCGAAACCGACCGTGAAGAAGGCTGCGCCGAAGCCTGAGACCGGTGGTGCCGAGTGAGCGGGCCGATCGCCGAGGACACGGCGACGCAGGCGCTGCCGATGCGGCTCTTCCAGGGGCCGGCGGAGCGCAAGCACACCAAGCGGATGAAGGAGCAGCTCGCGCTCATCGAACAGGATCTGCTCGAGCATCTGAGATTCGCCTCCGAGGTCGCGGATGCGCCGGCGCGCTACCTGGCCGAGGCCGGGGGCAAACGCATCAGGCCGATGCTCACCCTGCTCACGAGCGAGCTGGGCGACGGCCCGAACGAACTCGTGCGTCGGGCGGCGCAGTCGGTCGAGCTGACCCACCTCGCCTCGCTGTACCACGACGACGTGATGGACGACGCGAAGCTGCGCCGGGGGGTGCCGGCCGCGCAGACGGTGTGGTCGAACTCGGTGGCGATTCTGGCCGGCGACCTGCTCTTCGCTCGCGCATCGACGCTCGTCTCGGGTATGGGCGAAGAGGCGATTCTGCTGCAGGCTCGCACATTCGAGCGGCTCTGCCTGGGGCAGCTGCACGAAACGGTCGGCCCGCAGCCGGGCGACGACCCGATGCGGCACTATCTGCAGGTGCTCGCCGATAAGACGGGGGCGCTCATCGCGACGGCTGCCCGTATGGGGGCCATGTTCTCGGGTGTCTCCGACGCGTATGCGGACGCGGTGATGGAGTACGGCGAGCGCATCGGCGTCGCTTTCCAGCTCATCGATGATGTGATCGACCTGTCGCCCAAGGCCGAGCGCACGGGCAAGCTCGCCGGCACCGACCTGCGAGCCGGGGTGGTCACGATGCCGGTGCTGCTGCTGCGCGAGCGCGCGGCGAGCGATGCGGCCGCGGCCGACCTGCTCGAGCGCATCGATGCCGGTGTGGCCCGCATCGCCGCCGGTGAGGATCCTTCGATCCTCGACCCCGAGGTCGAGGCGCTGCGCGGGCACGCCGTCACGCTCGAGACCGAGCAGGCGGCCAGGCGCTGGGCGGCCGACGCGGTCGCCGCGCTCGACGTCTTGCCGAAGTCGATCGTGAAGCGCGGTCTCGAACGCATGGCCGATTCGATCGTCTCCCGCGAGGGCTGACCTTCTCTCAGGCCTCAGCCACACGTCTTACCCCGCGGCCCATAGCGCCGGGGCAATGAAAGGAACGACCACAGCATGACCAAGATGCGACTTGCGATCGTGGGCGCAGGCCCGGCCGGCATCTACGCGGCCGACCTGCTGATCAAAGCCGAACGCGACTTCGACGTCGAGATCGACCTGTTCGAGCAGCTGCCCGCGCCGTACGGTCTTGTGCGCTACGGCGTCTCGCCCGATCACCCGCGCATCAAGGGCATCATCACCGCGCTGCGCGAGGTGCTCGACCGGGGCGACATCCGCTACTTCGGCAATGTGCGCTACGGCGAGGACATCACCCTGGCAGACCTGAAACGGCACTACAACGCGGTGATCTTTTCGACGGGTGCGATCCGCGATGCCTCGCTCGACATTCCCGGTATCGACGCCGAGGCCTCGTACGGCGCCGCTGATTTCGTGAGCTGGTTCGACGGGCACCCCGATGTGCCGCGCACCTGGCCGCTCGAGGCGCAGAGCGTGGGGGTGGTCGGCAACGGCAACGTGGCCCTCGACGTCTCGCGCATGCTGATCAAGCACGCCGATGATCTGCTGCCCACCGAGATTCCGCAGAACGTGTACGAGGGGCTGAAGCAGAACCCCATCACCGATCTGCACCTCTTCGGGCGCCGCGGGCCGGCATATGTGAAGTTCACGCCGCTCGAGCTGCGCGAGCTGGGCGAGGTGCGCGACGTCGATATGGTGATCGATGAGCGCGATTTCGACATCGACGACCCGTATGTGACCGAGACGCTCGCGAAGAACAAGCAGGTGCTCGTGATGACGCGCGTCATGAACAAGTGGCGCGAGGAGCAGAAGGAGCGCGAGGCGACCGGTGAGCACGCGTCGCGCCGGCTGCACATGCACTTCTGGTCGAAGCCGGTCGAGGTGCTCACCGAGGGCGGCCGCGTGTCCGGCATCAAGATCGAGCGCACCGCTCCCGACGGGCAGGGCGGCATCGTCGACACGGGCGAGTTCGAGGTGATTCCCCTGCAGTCGCTGTACCGCGCGGTCGGCTATTACGGGTCGCCGCTCGATGAGATTCCGTTCGATGAGCACGCGGGCGTGATTCCGAACCAGCAGGGCCGCGTGATCGGAGTCGACGGCCAGCAGCTGCACGGCGTGTACGCAACGGGGTGGATCAAGCGCGGGCCGGTCGGGCTCATCGGCCACACGAAGAGCGACGCCATGGAGACGCTCGAGTGCCTGATGGAGGATCGTGGCAGCTGGTGGGAGCCGGAGGACACGGCGCTCGAGTCGGTGCCCGCGCTGCTCGAGGAGCGGAAGGTGCCCTACACGACCATCGAGGGCTGGCACCGTCTCGACGAGCACGAGCTCAGCCTCGGTGAGGCGGAGGGCCGCACTCGCATCAAGGTGGTGCCGCGCGACGAGATGACGCGCGTTTCCCGCGGCGAGTAGGGGTGAGCCGGGCCGAGCCTTCGCGGCCTACCGTCACTGACAGTTCCGGAATTGCAGCTACGGGGTGGTGGCTCTCTAGGTCTCTCTCGACCGACTGAATGCTGTCGTTACAGTCGGCTTTTCAAGCAGACAGGGGCATACTGCAGGGGGTATGGGCCTGCTTTCCTTGCCTGGAATGCACAACTTTAAAGAATGAGGATAAAAAATAAGTTCTTCTTCTAACTTGTTTTTAGTACGCTGGCACTGAACGTTTGCGCTTCGCTAAGACTCAATCGACAAGTGGGTTGAGATGAGGAGTGGACATGAGCATATCGAACAAGGCAAAGCTCTTGGGTGCGGCGGCAGCCGCAGTCATCGCATCTGCGTTGCTGGTGCTTTCGATTCAGACCTTCATGCAATCGAACCTGAGTCAAGCCAGCTCCGAAACAGCGAGTACTGGGACTTATGATTTCGCAACTCTCGACAGAGAAAAGGGCCAGGATGATGTACTGAATGCAAGCGTCAGATCGGCAGCCGACTCCATCGGTGACGGAGGAGTGAATCTTGAATCAGTGCGACTGCTCGGCTCCAGTAGCGGAGTCAGCTACTGGGCAGCACTGGACCGAAGCGACAACGTCTGCCTCATCTTTGAGCTCAAGAGTGAGACCATAGGGTTCTCATGTGTTCCAGCGGAGCAATTCAACAAGCAAGGCGCTCTCGCCGGCGTCGAGAATATGCTCACAGGTGAGTATCTGGAAGCGAGGCTTGTCCCAGACCGCGTCCAGCCAGTCGAGGATTCCCGATATCAGGTCGTCGTAGCGGGAGTGATTGTGATCGACGATTCGCTGCACACCCAGAGCGGGAGTCAGATAGAGATCCCGGTTCGCAGTGGCGAACCGTTTACATTCAGCGTCATGGGCGAAGTGCCACGAGACCAGTTGTAGTCCTGCTTATGTGACCCAGTCGGGCGAGGCCAGCTGAAATGCTGAGCTCGCCCGACTGATACTTCGGACGCCGCGCCGTGACCCAAGCGAACGTGATCGTTGTCGGGGTCGCCGCCGACGATCGCCGGTAGGTCCTCGAATTTCAAGCCGGGGACACCGAATCCGAACCGTTCTGACCTTTGTGTTGGTGAGGTGAAGTTCCACCACTGAAAGAGACGCGCCCGCGTGCCTCGCCCTCGCCTGTAGCTATGCGCGGTTGGTCAGCGCCCGCAGCGGAGCCGTCGGAGTCCTATCGGATGAGATCCTTGACGGAATGCTGGCGCTTCCCACGTGCCCCGAGGAGACTCCCGCCGGTGACGTCAAGCACCGCCCCGGTGGTGCGTGACGCCTGATCGGAAGCCAGGAACGCGATGGCATGCGCCACAGTCAGAGGGTCACTCACACCGCCCAGCACTGAGAAGCCGGACATGTATTCCAGAACATCGGGGTTCCTGAACGCGTCATGCCCGTTGTCGGTGAACCCCGGGATTACCGCGTTCACGCGGATGCCACGCGGGGCGACCGCTTCTGCCAGATTCTTCGTGAACGACTCAACCGCAGCCTTGCTCATGGCGTAGACGATGTCCCCGGGACTCGAAAAGTGAGCGGATGCGGAGGAGAGATTCACGATACTGCCACCATCGGCAAACTGCGGTACGAGGCTCTGCGACAAGAAGAACGGCGCCCGGGTGTTCAGGGCGAAGTAACGGTCGAAGGAGTCGAACGTCGCACCGTCGAATGATGGGCCGAGTAACACCGCCGCATTGTTCACCAAGGTGCGAAGCTCCAATTCATGATGGGCTTCCAGAAGCATCGTTGTCATCACAGCAACTGCATCAACGCCTTCTGCGGTGGAGAGATCAGCGGGAACGAGATGGCAATCTACACCGTTCTCGCTGAGCTGGGCTTGTAACTCAAGGGCCGCCTGTGCGTCTGATCGGTACTGTGCGAGGATCGCGTAGCCGGCCTCCCCGAGTACCTGGCAGGTTGCCCGACCGATGCCGCCGGTGGCGCCGGTCACTACTGCGAGTGGCACTCTGCTCATTACCTGTCCGGGCTTCCTTGTGGTGGCAGCTGAACCAGCGCGCCGCGTACCTGTGCGCAACAGAGCCCGCCCTGCTCAACGAATCCCTCGAACTGCAGCTGATCCGTGTTGAGCACCAGGTGGGAGGCGGACTCGATATTCAGATAAGAGAAGAAGTCGACTTGGATCGCCTGCACAGCATGGTCGTTCCGTAGCCCGCGCACTTCGCGTTCCACGGTCGCCACTACCGTCATTCCACTGATGTGATCAGAATCATGGTCGGCGAAAACTGGGTCTTCCGGGTCCCTGCCAACATTGTTCACAGCCTCACATAGTTCCCGCTGCTCGCGAGTGATCCTCATCAGACCGTGAGGCTGCATCGCGCGAACTCGTTCATAAATACTCGTCGGAAGGAAACTGCCGGCGACCACACCCACTCCGAACGGCTGCTCCTCATCGGCGAGGAACTGCGCACTGAGGCTAACTGCAGAAATTCTGCCCGCTTTCCGAGTCACCTCATCAGCTCCAACGATGACGGTGCCGATTCGCGGGATGGCAGTAGTCAGTCCCATCTTCGAGTCGATGGCGATCGATACTCGAGACATCATCGACACGTCCGTCAACGGCACGTGCAGAGAGATATGACAGAACGCAGTACAGGCCTGTCGCTGGACCTCGATGAGGTCGGTCAGACGTGGCGAAGGACCCCAGTCAGGAATGCGATAGTTGAACGCAAGTCGGGCATCGCCGACTGGCTGTGCATTGAGAAGCCACAGATTCCTCGCTTCCACTTTGTGGGCAAGATCGGGTGAGAGCAGAGTCGGCACCTGCATTTCAAACTACTCGGGATCGATCACTAGTTCGTCAGCAGCTGCCTGACGAAGGCCTGTGTGAGGCGGATCCGACCAGGCAGCGAAGACCAGGCGCTCTCAATCCCCGAAAGCACCTGCGCACCAACGAACACTTCATTGATGAACGTCGCGGCAGCCGCAAGATCAACGTCGCTGCGAATGGACCCGTCCTTAACCCCTTCGCGAAGTAGCGCGTCGGCGATCTTCACCCATTCGGAGTATGGTGACCGGCCCACCTCCGCCAGCCCTTCCGGGAGGGAAGACACCAAGCGGATGCCGGCCTGCACGAGGGTGTCGTTCGCAATAAGATTGCCCAGTCCCTCCATCAGCCCGCAGAGGCGATCGAGAGAGGTGCCCGGCCGCGTCAATGTCGCAGTCAGAACCTCGGTCATCCGATCCTGCTGCTGTTCCAGCACGGCCCTCGCCACATCGTCCTTATTCCCAAAATGGAAGTAGAGCGATCCGAGGCTGATACCGGCCTCGTCGGAGATGTCCTTCAATCGTGCCGTGTCGTAGTGCTTCCTGGCGAACACTCGCCCGGCTGCTTCGAGCAATGCTTCCTGCGTTTCGATTCCACGCTGCTGCTTGCCGCGCTCTGCAACTGTTCGGGGCATGCTCGTCACACTTTCGGTCGAGAAAGACGTACCTAGTAAGTGAAGCTTAGTTTAATTTCCTGCCTTATGCTCCCTGATGCTGCGCTGTAACGGCTCCGCTCAAGCTGGGTGGAACGAGCGTCTACGCGATCGTCGCAAATTGAGGACGACAAACACCATGTTCAAGATCAAGGGTCAAGGCCAGTCGTAGCGTAGCCCCGGTGTTTTCGTCAACGCGTACTTGACGGAACGGCATGCACCCCGGCTCGTGACTATTGGCCACTAAGAGCACGTGTGTCCTCCGCGAGGGGGCTGAGTCGACCTCCGTGGCCGACACGAACTTACAGGCCATCTCCCGCCGGCGGGCTGTTCACTTCCATGGGTTCTCAAATTCAACCTGGATCTCGTTCATCCGCAAGGATTCAAGCTGCTTGGCAAAGGCGTCGGGACTCGAAGTCCAAGAGTCTGTGGCCACACCCTCCTCGACCTGCGTGACACTGATGCCGATGCTGCCCCAATTCAGGACGTAGTACTCGGGGAACTGCTCGTACCGGTTACCGTCTTCCGGGTGCACCTGGATGCGAGAAGTGGAAGCTGCGCTCCCAACCTTGGAAACGCGTGCTTGCAGGTTATGTGGCAACAGAATATCGGTGCCCTCGAGATTACAGCCGTGAGCCCCGTGCTGGGCAATCTCCTCGACCTGGAGTGTGTCGACCTCGCACCTCGGTAACGACTCCGCCCCGATCTCTACGAGAACTCCACGAGGCGCGATACAGCCGCTAAGCACGAGTGATCCTCCTAGGACCAGCGCCAAGAGAAAAGCTCGCCCCTCCATATGCCCAACGTAACAGCAAAAGCAAGCCGCTTGGATATGGATCCATGCCGAGGGGACGCCGGTGCCAAAAAATACTGGTCCCTGTAAACAAAGTAGGGGCAACAACGAAGAAATGGCCTATCTTGATTGTCATAAGTAATTTAGCCTTCTTAGTAGTGATCGAGATCTTGATGAACCTGGGGTGGTTGAGTATGCGAGCAGAGCAAAAAGGATGGGAGAGCTAGATGAAAAAATCGAAGTCCACAGGGCTGCTAACTGGGGTTCTCCTTGCTGCCGCGTTGACGATAATTCCCAGCAGCGTTGCATGGGGAGCAAGTCAGACGTTCTTGAACACTACGGTCAACACAGGCACCTATCACCACAGCGTGGCGGCGACCGTCTATGAAGCCAAGGCAAATGCCCAGCACTTGCCCGGGTGTGGCTGGGGCGGTAACGCATACATTCAGATACTCGAGAACTCCACAAAGGGGTCGATAACCGGGCCCACGACAGGCGCATTCAACTGCAATGTGACGACTACCGGGGCAGGTTCACCCCTGTCCAATACGCGGGGTAGATGCTGGTGGACGCTGGGCGGGACATCTGCGAGCGGGCTTCTTTCTTGCAACGCTTGGTATTACTAGAGGTTTGGAGAGATGGCCGTGAATGGGTTTACCGCGAATAAGCGTGACTTTGTGAAGTACGGATTGATAGGTTTTGCAGCGGCCCTTGTGCTGCTCGCCCCGTTGGGATTCATGTTGTTCGGGCTGCCTCTCACCTCCGCATCTTCATCGGAGATTCAACTTGAAGGTGCTGAGTCGATTCCCGAGTACATGCACCCGGAAAGCAAGGGTGAAACCGGCCTGAGATCGGGCGTTCACCTAGGTGACCACCGAGGGCTTGAGTACTGGGAAGGGGTTGATTCAGCGGGCTATCACTGTTTGCTAGTCGGCGACCCCATCTCGAAGTACAGTTCTTCGTCTTGCACTACCGAGGAACGCTTCCAAGCGAATGGGACAGGGGTCGTGTTCATCTTCCCGAACAGTGTTATGGAGCAACCTGTTGAATCTCATCTGATTCCATCGGACGTCGCCACGGAGCCGCTCGCGACGAGAGGATACGAGATCCTAGGTCAGCGCGTGGCGGTGTCGTTTAACGCGGGTGCACATGATGGCGAGGTAATTGGACTCGAGCGCTCGGATCGTGACCAGCCGGAGTTCTTCTTCAAGGGAACTCCGGTCATGGATGAATCTGCGTATCGCAACTGAGTGCGCCTCGATGAGGGGTTCTGGCCATCTCAAACAATCGAAAGAACAGGAAGCAAATGTCACTCATGAACTGGCTCAAGAGGATCTCGGCGGTGGGAGCCGTCGCTCTGCTTGTTGGGCTGTTAGCGCCGACGGCAGCTCACGCTGAGGTTGGTCAAGACGCACCCAATCTGGAAGCGGAAGCATCGACCCTGCAAGAGCAAGGAGCGATTCTGTCGATCCATCTTGACGTTGACACTGGCGAGGTGCTCAGCTACCAGGAAATCTCGGAAGAGACGATTCAGCCATCCGCCGCCCAGGTCGGCTGTTCAGGGACTCCCGTTTGTTGGTATGGCTACTATGCGCCTGTCCAGCCGTATGGGTTTTCAGGTTCCGGCTCCACTTACGGAACCTGGACGCAAAGAGGCACCTTCTATTCGTACGGTTCCTCTGCTCGCCCTTGCTGGGACCCTGGCTCCGGCACAATCTGCAGCTCTGTCTGGGTGAGCGCTGGCGGAAACATATCGTTCAGCGGACCCGCGCTCGGAAAACGTGTGGATATCGCCTAGCCCATTCATCTCTCTTCTGAGGGCGGGAGTTGTGAGGGTGAGCCGAGAGGCATTCATACTGAGAGCGGTGTAGCAGAAGCCAGCCAGTCAATATGGCCAGCGTCTCGTGTCTAATGTGACTCAGTGACCGTGCGGTCACTTGAAATTGTCAACGCCCACTACTGGGCGCCAGAGCCAAAATCTGCTCAATGGTGGATCCTCTCGGCCATTATTGAACACCTAAATCTCCATTGATGGGAGCTCAGAAATGACGGGCAACCGCGGTACGGACACGCCAGCCGACTCTGACACCGCAGAGGGTTCTCCGAAACGTAGTAGTTTCAGCGGGACGGTTGCCCTCCTGTGCATCGCATCGGCTGCGATCTCCGCCACTGTCATTGCCAGTGTTTTCTACCAACCAGTGCCACCATCGCTCGTGACGGCTTCAGACCCGGTCGAGATGCGATTGGTCGAAGAGGAGCTCACGGACACACGCTTAGTAGAACTCTCCGTCGTGCTCGGCGATACCTCGTTTGTGGCATCCCCGAGGTCGGGGAGGATCACCAGCATGTCGTGCGTGGCGGGAGACTCGCTTGTCTCAGGAGCCAGCACCTTCGCAATCGACGGGACTCCCCTGTTGAACCTGCACACCTCAACGCCCTTGTGGAGAGATCTGTGGTTGGGAGCGACGGGCGAAGACGTTGCCGCCTTGCAGAGGGAATTGGCAAGGCTCGGCCATTCCGTTGCAGAAACTGCACAGTTTGATCTGCAAACTTGGGCCGCGTGGGATTCACAGGTTGCGGCTATCGGCGGCGATGCGGAGTATGGCTCACTCGCACTTGCTGAAATGCTCTGGCTTCCCGCGGTCGAGACTGGTATGGAGTCTTGCCCTGCAGGAATTGGGCAGAATGTTTCTCAGAATGAGGCACTTGTGCACCTCGCTGCACCGATACTCTCTGCGGCAGCACAGAACTATCCCGCAGATCTTGTTCCCGGCGCACGCAAGTTCGTGCTTGACGGGGTGGACCTGGAAGCAGACGAGAGCGGGCGACTCACCGTCGCGGGTTTGGCCGCTCTTTCCGCCACAGATGCCTTTGCGCGATATTCACAGAATCCATCAGATGCCTCGCTCCAGGCCGAGCTGGTGCTCACTGAGAGCATAACGGTGTATCCAGTTGCACCAGCTGCGATCGCAATGACCGGTGGATCCTCGGGATGTGTGGTGACAACAAATGGCACTTCAGAGGCAGTAACAGTCGTGGCCTCAAAGCTCGGCCGGAGCTACATCGCATTCGAGAACGAACCAAGAGCCGGGACGTCAATCAAACTACGCTCTGACAAGGCAACCACATGTTCGTGAAACTGTGCGGTCTCGGCCATCGTTTCGAAGAACAGCCAATGCTGTTTGAGAACATATCCGCTCATCTCACGCCTGGGAAGATCTATGCGCTCGTTGGGCCATCGGGCTCTGGAAAATCGACGCTCCTAAGCATCATCGCGGGGTGGCTCGCTCCGACCAAGGGAGAGGTCACCCGGGAGGGTATCGAGAAAACTTCGTGGGTATTTCAGAATCCCCATGGGGTGGCACGCCGTACAGCTTTGGACCATGTCGCATTACCCTACCTCGCGCGTGGAGCCACACGCATCCAGGCGGAGCAAGAAGCGCTGGAATTGCTCGCACGATTCGGGCTTTCACACGCCCGGGGAAACCAGTTCCGGGCGCTCTCAGGAGGGGAGGGGCAGCGGCTCATGCTTGCTCGAGGGATCGCCTCGGCTCCCGACTTACTTCTTGTCGATGAACCGACCGCTCAGCTTGATCAGCGCACTGCGGCAACCGTGAGCGAGTCGCTCGCGAACATGGCCACAGATCGCACCATCATTATCGTCGCTACCCACGATGCCCGCACTCGAGATGCATGCACCGACGTGATCGACCTCGGAGCCGCAAGGTGACGGTATCGAGGATGCGGTTTATCGAGGTAGGGAGAGAAGCCATACGGAACGTCTCCACAGGAACGAGTCGAGGGGTGGCCCTCATGGGTTTGGTGGCCGTCTTTACTAGTTCGCTCGTCGCCCTTGACGTTGGAGTGATGTCGCAGGTGCTAGCTCATGCAGAACAGTTTCGACAGGCCGGAGCATCAATCACGATCCTTACTGCCCACGACAGTATTGATGGGCGGGCATGCGATGCGCTTTCGGCACAGGATGGAGTCAGGGCAGCTGGCGCGCTTTCGGAGAGAGACGCCCCTCTCATCGTCTCAACCATCCCTCAGAATCCGCTATCGTTCTTCACCTCAACTCCAGGCTTTGCAACGATGCTTCCCGGTTCGACAGGACAGCAGCACGCAGGCGCGCTGCTGTCGGTCGAGGTCGCTGACACTCTCGGACTCAGTATCGGCGATTCCCTACATACAGCAGATGGAGTCACCGCCGTTGGAGGTCTCTATTCCTATCCAGACGATGGACGCCCCAGAGGTATGGGATACGCGCTTATCGCGCCAGAGCCGGCGGAGCGAACCTTTGACCAATGCTGGATTGACGCATACCCAGCGACACAAGCCACGATCGACATGCTTTACACCACAATCAGTGCAGAGTCGTCGCTATCGGATTCGGGGCCGACCATTGCCCAGCACAACCAGTCACTTGGGATAGCGACAACTCCTTCTGCCGCCTTCAAACACCGAATGACAGTGATCTTCCCAGGGGTCGGATTCTTGCTCGGCGTGCTCATCGGCAGCATCGCAACTTGGGCAAGGCGGCTCGAATTAGCTTCTGGCCTGCATGCCGGAGCCCGTCGACGCGATCAGGCGTCGATACTTCTCCTTGAAACCCTCGCATGGGCGACGACTGGCGGCTTGATTGCGGTAGCGATCATTGCGCTTCTCTCTCGAGAACTCAACGTGCAGAATCACTTGGTCGTGGTTCTCACCGCATTGAAGATACCCGCAATGAGTGTGTCGGGTGTCGTGCTCGGGGCTTTGGTTGCCTCTCTCCGTGTACGCGAAGAACACCTATTCGCCTATTTCAAGAGTCGTTGATTCAATCCAACGAGCTATGCCGTAAACGGTCCGTTAGTTACAAAATGGAAAGGAAGAAACACATGATGAAGATAACCGCAGGACGGAGGCTGGCAGCAGTGTTGCTTGCTGGGGCAATGGCGACGGGAGGCATAATCGTTTCCCAGGTGGCCAGCGCCACTCCCGCTGAGGCAGGAGCGTGTGGATATAGGAACGTGGAACCCGGCAACGCCTACGCACGGAACTCATGCGGGGTCGCTTTCGGCGAGGTCGGTCGAACCGTTGGGGTCAATGGTTACGTCTTCACAGATTCGAAGGTAAACGGAATTGTGAACGTGTATTCGGCGCTAGGGAACCGCTGGTACGAAGAAGCCCTGATCTATTAGACAACTGCTCCTAGCGGTGGGGGCACGATGATGAATTGTGCCCCCACCGCGCAAGCTGAAGGACACCCACTCATGCCGAATTATCTTGTACGAGGCTCAACGATTTGCGCTGCGTTGCTATGCAGCCTTTTCCTGATTGGTTGCAGCACACTGCCCGCACATCCATCAGGGTCTACGGAAGACGATTCAGGGGTGCTGGGGAAGATGCTTGACGACGGCCTCGCGAACGCTCCCTCCGAGTTTCAACAGGAGGTGCTCATGAAGTTCAAGAAGAGCGGCGTGCTCGGCGAATCGGAATGGAAAGAAGCCAATAATCGGCGTAAGAACTGCTTCATTGAGAAAGGTTACGCTGCGGAAGTTGTTTATGTTGGGAGCAACGCTCAGATGCGAGTCGAGGTAGAAGGTGTGGAAACACCTGCCGAGCAAGAGCGTCGGAGGCAGGTCGATGTTGATTGCTACCAGCAGACCAGTGCCTATATCAACGAGATCTACGACTACTTGAATGGTGGCTCGCACCGATACGAGGGTGATGCGGTTGAACGTGCCGTATTTGAGTGTCTGGTGAAGCGCGAACTCATTCCTCATCACACGAAATACGATGAGTTCCTCTCGGACCTCGAGAACAACGAGGGCAAGCAGTTCTCCTCGAACGGTAGCAAGAACGGAGAAGATTTCTCGCGTTGCTGGGCCGAGAACGCAGGGTGAACCCCGATTGGAGAAGATCCTCCTGTGGCAAGTGGTGTCGCTGCGGTCTGAAAATCCGCGGAGCCTCCAAGTGGATCATCGCTTGTGCGGAACAGGTATCCGTGAAAACGTGGAGCGACACCATCGGAGGGGACTATGAAGGCTTGTATTCGCACGCTTCCGATTCTTCTACTTGGTCTCGCGGTTGTTGGCTGCTCCGAGTATTCAGTTCTTGATCGGGAACGAACCGATGCAGATTCTCTTCCGGAAGCTGTCATCGCAGAGACGATCGACGATGGAACATCTCGATTGGTGGCAGAAGAAGGCGACCGGTCGTTCTGGTTGGCCAGAGACGCGGAACGGAGTCAGATCTGTCTCGTGGTGTATGAGACAGATCTGAACTGGATGGCGGCGTGTGGAGGATCTCAGCTGGAGATGTCCGGCCAGCTGGGAAAATTCCTCGTCCAACCCGACGGGCAACCTGCTACGGATGAGACGACGCAGATCTCGGAGAATGTGTTCCAGCG
>JBEBWI010000003.1:0-50004 GCA_040392345.1 Leucobacter soli
AACGCGTTGCGTTCTTCGTGCCCTACCCCTCGCTGCGCTCCGTGGGCTGCCGCCGTAGGCGGCACGGGTCACAGAATGAGCAAAGCGATGCTTTGCTCCATATTGGTGCCCTGCCCCTCGCTGCGCTCCGTGGGCTGCCGCCGTAGGCGGCACGGGTCACAGAATGAGCAAAGCGATGCTTTGCTCCATATTCTGTGCCCCCAGTAGGGATCGAACCTACGACCTGCGGATTAAAAGTCCGTAGCTCTACCGCTGAGCTATAGGGGCGGGCAGGAATAGCCTAGCGGAAACCGCAGACCCTCCCGCACCGCAGCCCCTTGCTCCCGCGGTACCTACTTCTCGGTGACGACGACGGTGAACTCGAGCGGCTGAATGCCGCCCTGATCGTTCACCATCGTGACCTCGGCGGTACCGACGCCCACCGCGGTGACACCGGGGTTGAACTCGGCACTGCCATCCTTACGACCCTCGCTGAACTCCGCCACCGAGGCATCCGAAACCTCGCCCGAGTAGCTGTCGACCTCGAGCGAACCGGTATTGATGTTGAGCACCTGGCCCACCACCAGCTCCACCTCGGCACCCTGCAGATCGTTCGCCTCCATCGTGACCGGGGCGATGACGTCACCCCCGATCGGCTCGTCGCTCGCGCTGCTGCCGCACGCGGAGAGGACGGTGATCATTGCCACGGCCGCGCCCAGCGCGATCCACTTGTTGTTTTTCATGCGGCCAGTTTGGCAGCACCGGTCAGTCTGTGGCGAGTCACGATTCGCTATGAATGCTGTGAATACCCCGCGAACCCGCCCAGCGCCGGCCAGGTGGCAACACTCAACGACGAGTCTCGTGCAATAATTTGGACACAGTCCATTTTTTGGGCGAATGGACACGCCCGCACCGCGCGGGCTCGAACACACAGGGGGCATCGGCATGAGCAACACGCAGGTCAAAGAGCAGGTTTCGGATGCGACGGCGCCCCGCCCCGCCGATGCACCCGCATCGTTCGGGTGCCCGGTCGCCCACGGTGGCAGCACGGGCCCGCGCGCGACAGAGGGCGCAGACGACGGCTACTTCGGCCCCGACAGCATCAGCTGGCGCCTCTTCTCAGACCCCTCATCGAAGCTCGGCGGGGTCGCCGCGCTGCTGCTGCAGGCGCTGAACCCCATGATGATGCGCGTCTTCGCCGGCACCAGCGGCTACGCGACCGACATGGAGGGCCGCGCCGAGCGCACGGGTCGCTACATCGACACCACCGTCTTCGGCGACCGAGCACTCGCCGATGCCGCGGGCGAGGCGGTGCAGCGCCTGCACGCCCACAGCGTCTGGGTAGACCCGAGAACGGGCGAGGAGCTGCGCGCCGACACACCCGAATGGCTCGTGTGGACCCACAATTCGATCGTCTGGGGCGTGCTGCGCGCGGCCGACGTGTTCGGACCGATGCTCACGGTCGCCGAACAAGCTCGGTTCGTGATGGAGCAGCATCACGCTGCGAGGATCGTCGGCATCGACCCGGACGCCGAGCGCCTCGCCCGCACCCGCGCCGAGCTCGACGCCTACATCGATGAGCAGCAGAGCTGGATGGCGCTCACGCGCGAGGCCGCGCTGATCTCGCGCGAACTGCGCAAGCCCACGCTCGCAGGCAATCCGCTCAAGGTCTGGGCCGGTGTGATCGTGCAGGATGCGACGCTGTACCTGCTGCCGGAGTGGGCGCGCCTGCTGTACGGCATCGAAGGCCGGCCGATGAACCTCCGGGGCGCCGCCCGCACGACCCGAGCACTCATCGCGAGCGCCCGGAAGAAGACCTCGACCGACGAGCTCATCACCGAGATCACGAGCCGCGTCTCGACGCACCCCTACCGCAAGGTGCGCCGGGCCGCGCGGTAACCCCGGGAGAGGCGAAAACCTCCCCTCGCAGCACGGAGCGCCGCCGAGTCCGCGAGCTCGGCGGCGCTCACCCCGCCTGCACCCCGAAGAGGCCCTGCCCGTGCGCGACGAGCAGGTCGTAGGCTTCGCCGAAGGTCTGCGGCGGGTTCGCCTGCTCCTCGGGCGTGCCGTAGCGCTCGAGCAGCAGCCCGACGAGGCCGTGCGCGGGCGGGCTCAAGGGCCTGGTCGGGTTCGCCGCGGCGGGGTGCGGCCCGCTCTCAGGGTTCGGCGGCACGTAGGCCGGGGAGGTCTGCGGCCAGTCGGCGATGTGCCTCGGTTGAGTGCGGTTGAAAGCGGCAGCCATCGTGGGCGCCCCCGCGTCGCGTCGCGTCAGTGGTTCGAGCCCGAAGCGCTCGCTGAGCGTCGCCGCGAGCGAACCGTGGTGCATCTCCTCGGTGAACACGCTGCCGCGCGCGGTGTGCGCCGACACGAAGATCGCGGGCACCCGGCAGCCGAGCCGGTCGAACTCGAAACCCATCTCGCCGGCGCCCGAGGCGTCGGGCGGGGTCGTCGCGGGAGGCGGCACATGATCGTAGGTGCCGCCGTGCTCGTCGAAGGTGATGAGCAGCGCGGTGTTCAGATAGTTCGAGCCGCTCCGCGAGGTCGAGACGCGTATCGCCGAATAGATCTGGTGGATCAGCGCTTCGCCCGCGCGCACATCCGATGCCGCGCCGTTCTCCACCTCCACCCCGTCGATCTCGCCATCGCGCAAGTGCCCGACAGGTGGGTGGAAGTCGTTGTGGTTGAAGATCATGCGCGGCTCGACGAACGCGTAGGCGGGCAGCGTTCCCGCCTCGACGTCTTCGTAGAACTGCTCCATCGTGGCGAAGCGCTCCGTCTTCCAGAACTGCTCCAGCACGGGGGCGTGCAGCACCCCGGTGAACGAGACCAGCTGCAGCTCGTCGAAGTAGATGCGCCAGCCGATGCCAGCTTCCTCGAGCCGGTTGAACACGGTCGGAGTGGGCGCCGCATCCAGCCACTTGCCGTACCCGCCGCCGTGCTTGTTCGTCACGAAGCCGTGCGAGGTCGAGGCGTGGAAGAAGCTGCGGTTGCAGAACGTCTGGCTCGGCACCGCGCAGTACCAGTGGTCGTAGACTCCGAACTCGCGGGCGAGGGTGGAGAGCACCGGCAGCATGCCTGGATCGAAGGAACCCATGATCTGCTTGCTCTCGTGCGGCTTGGGCGCGCGCTTGCGCAGCCGCAGGAAGTCGGAATCGTAGTCGACGACGAAACCCGACATGTCAGCCTGCTGCCCGGCCTCGGGCGCGTTGTAGGGGTGACTCATGTCGCCGACCTCTTTGGCGGCGTTGTGGCCGTTCTGCACGCCGAACAACTGCGTGTTCACGTGCGGGTACTCCTCACCGGGGTCGGGGTCGGGCTGTCGCATGATGCGGTCGGTCGACCCCGAGTAGCGGTGGGCGTGGATCACGGTGCCGTCGGCCGCCGCGTTGGAGTAGTCTCCGAAGGCGAGCCCCTCGAACGTGCCGCCCGGGGGCGGGTCTTCGGGCGTGTAGAGGTAGCCGAGCAGGTTGTCGAACGAGCGATTCTCCCCCATCACCACGACCAGATGGTCGAAGCCGGGCTCCTGCCGCGGCTGCGGAATGGCGAACTCCTCGGGAATGTAGGGAGCACCGGGATCCACCCGCCCCTCGCGCGCGTTCCAGGCGACCGCGCCGCCCACGCCCGCGACGAGCCCCGCCGCAAGCAGGCCGCTGCCGCGCAGCAGCGCACGCCGCGAGGGCACGGCCCGCTCGGCCTGCTCGGCGCCCTCGGGCGCGCCCGGGTCGTCGACGCGGTCGGCACCGTTCGCGGGCTCCGGGTCTGGGGCAGTCGTCATCGTCGCTCCTCGGTCGGTCGCAGCACCCGCCCATCCGCTCGGGCCGAATGTCTGCACTCTGTGCAAGGATATCGACGGGGAGCCGGTGCGCACCAACGCCGTTGCGATGCCTTCGGAGCGCGATATCGCGACCCGGCGAGGGGCGTGATCCGCTGCCGGAGCGGCTCCCGCACACGATTCGAGGGGGCCAACATGCAAGATGTCGCGGTGAAGCGATCCGGTTTCTGGGCGACATGGGCCGGCCTGCTGCGCGACGGCTGGCGTGCGGTTCGCACGGGCGGATCACGGCTGCTCGCGATCATGCTCGCGTTCCACATCGCGGCGCTCCTGATCGCCTTCCCGCTCATCGGCTGGCTGTTCCGCGAAGCGCTGCGCGCCACCGGCATGGTCGCCGTCGATTTCAGCGCGCTGCACCTCGGCGGCGGCACGACCATCACGGTCGCCCTGATCGTGCTGATCTGCGCGCTGGCATTCTGGCTAGCATCGTTGCAGTTCGCGACCCTCGTGCTGGTGCTGCGCCGATCGGCCCGCGGCGAGAAGCCGACGCTCGCCGAGATCGGACGAGACATCGCCGTCGTCGTGCGAAAGCTCGTGCGGCCGTCGTCGCTCCCGCTCGTCGTGTACCTCTTCGTGATCCTTCCGCTCACGGGGTTCGGCTTCACGACCGTGTTCTCGCAGGGCATCGCCATCCCCGCGTTCATCACCGGCGAGTTGCAGAAGACCTATTCTTCAGCAGCGGTGCTCTACACGTTCCTGCTGCTGCTGGCTTTCCTGAACATACGGTTCGCCCTCACCCTTCCGATCTTCACGCTGACCGACGCGAGCGGCGGGCGGGCGATGCGCGCGAGCTGGCGGGTGACCCGAGGCTGGGCGATCGTCCCGCTGCTCGCGGCGATCGCCGCCGTGCTCCTGCTCGCCGCGATCGCGACGGTCGGGCTCGTGATCGCGGCGATCGTGCCCACCGCGATCACCGACGAGGTCGCGCCCGACAGCTCCCCGATCGTGGCGGCCTTCAGCCTGGGTGCGGCGCAGGTGGTGGGCGCGATTCTCACCGCCGTGGTGACGTCGCTCATCGCGGCGCTGCTCGTCGCGTTCCTCTCGCGCTACCGCGAACGCCTGCCGCAGACTCTCCCCGTTCGCGAACTCGAGCGTTCCGGTGCCCGGCGGCGCAGTACGCGCACGACCGTGAGTGTGCTCGCCGGGGCCTCCGTGGCCGTGGCTCTCGGTCTCGGCACGCTGAACATCGACACCATGCACCGTCTGGCCGAGCAGCCCGACACCCTCGTGCTCGGCCACCGCGGCTTCGGCGACGGCGGGGTGGAGAACACGATCGGCGGGCTCGACGCGGCGAAGGCCGCGGGCGCTGACCTCGTCGAGATGGATGTCATGCAGACGAGTGACGGCAAGTTCATCGCCATGCACGATGCGAACCTGTCGCGCCTCGCAGGCATCGATGCCGCGGTGAAGGAAATGACCTTCGACGAGCTCGTCGGAATCACCGTGCGAGACATCGGCGGCCACGAGGACGTGATCCCGAGTTTCACCGACTACGTCGCGTACGCCGACGAGATCGGCATGCCACTGCTCATCGAGATCAAGCTCGGCGGCGCAGACACCGAAGACCATGTCGAGCTGCTGGTCGAGGAACTCGAAGGGCTCGGCTCGTTGACGAACCACATCTACCACTCGCTCGACGCGGCCAGCGTGACGCGGCTCAAGCAGCTGCGGCCCGACCTCACGGTCGGCTACACCATGGCGTTCGCGGGCTCCGGGGTGCCCGACACCGCCGCCGACTTCATCGTGGTCGAGGAATGGTCGGCGACGCAGGAACTGCAGGACGCCACCGAACGGGCCGGCCTCGGCTTCATGACGTGGACGGTGAACGAGATCTCGGGCATGCGCGAGCTGCTGCGCCGCAACATCGACGGCATCATCACCGATCACCCCGACCTCGCCCTGCAGGCCCGCACCGAGATGCAGGACGAGACGGGGCTCGCCGACACGCTGATCGACGCGCTCAGCCGGTTCGTCGTGGTGTTCTAGGCCTCGCCGGCCGGGTCGGCAGCCGCGTCGGCCCGTCGGCGCCTGGCGTTGCGCAGCAGCCGCGAGACGACGAACCAGACGACCAGCGCCGCGATGACGACGAGCACGGCGTCGCTGATGACTCCGCTCCACTGCTCGAGCACGGGCTTGATCGCGGGGCCGAAGGCGTAGCCGAGCCCGATCCAGATGCCGTTCCAGAGGCCGGAGCCCGCGAAGGTGTAGAAGGAGAACTTCAGGAACGGCATCCGCTCGACGCCCGCAGGAATCGAGATGAACGAGCGCACGAGCGGTACGCAGCGCCCGAAGAACACCGCGGCGACACCCCACTTCTGGAAGAACGCCTCCGCCCGATCGAAATCATCATGCTCCATGAGCGGAATCTTGCCCACGACCCAGCGGGTGCGAGCGCGCCCGAACACGAAGCCGATCCAGTACCAGGCCCACGCGCCGATCAGCGCGCCGAGCGTCGCCGCGAGCCAGGCGAACCAGAAGCTCATCCGGCCCTCGAAGGCGAGGAACCCGGCGCCCGGCAGCACCGCCTCAGACGGAATCGGCGGCACGAAGGTCTCGATGAGCACCGCCAAGCCCACCCCGACTTCGCCGAGGGTCTCCATGAGGTCGAGCACCCAGCCGATGAGGCCCTCGTACTCAGTCTGCGCAAGCACCGCGGCTGCGCGGGTCATCGAGTGCGCTCCGCCATCTCCACGACGTTCTTCAGCAGCAGCGCCCGGGTCATCGGCCCCACCCCGCCGGGGTTCGGCGAAATGTACCCCGCGACCTCGGCGGCCGCAGGGTCGACGTCGCCGACCACGCGGCTCTTGCCGGTCTCGGGATCGACCTCGCGAGAGACGCCCACATCGAGCACGATGGCCCCGGGTTTCACGTCTTCGGCCCGCACGATGCCCGCGACACCGGCCGCCGCGACGATCACGTCGGCACGGCGCAGCTCCGCCCCGAGGTCGACGGTGCCGGTATGGGTGAGCGTCACCGTCGCGTTGTACTCGCGGCGGGTCAGCAGCGGCCCGATGGGGCGGCCCACGGTGACACCGCGGCCCACCACCACGACGTGCTTGCCGGCCCACGAGAGACCGTTGCGCTCCACCAGTTCGATGACGCCCCGCGGCGTGCACGGCAGGGGGGAGTCGATGGGCGAGTTCGCATTGAGCACCAGCCGGCCGAGGTTCGTCGGGTGCAGCCCGTCAGCGTCCTTCGCCGGGTCGATGCACTCGAGAATGCGGTCGGTGTCGATGTGCTTCGGCAGGGGCAGCTGCACGATGTAGCCGGTGCAGGCCGGGTCGGCGTTGAGCTCGTCGAGCACCGCCTCGAGCTCCTCCTGCGTCACCGTCTCCGGCAGCTCCCGCCTGATCGACGCGATGCCGACCTCGGCGCAGTCGCGATGCTTGCCCGCGACGTACCACTGCGAACCGGGATCCTCGCCCACGAGCACCGTGGCGAGACCCGGCACGATACCGCGGGCGGCGAGCTCCGCAACCCGATCCGCGAGTTCGCGTTTGATCGCGGCCGCCGCCGCCGTTCCGTCGAGCTTCTGTGCGACCATGCGCGTTCCAGCCTCGCCTACCGCTCGCCTACCACTGCTCCAGACCCGGGTACAGCGGGAAGGCCTCGGCGAGAGCCGTCACCCGGGCGCGCAGCTCTTCGGCGTCGCCCGCCTCCTGCAGGGTCAGAGCGATGATGTCGGCGACCTGCGCGAACTCGGCATCGCCGAAGCCGCGGGTTGCGAGGGCGGGGGTGCCGATCCGCAGCCCGCTCGTGACCATCGGCGGGCGCGGGTCGAACGGCACCGCGTTGCGGTTCACCGTGATGCCGACGGCGTGCAGGGCGTCCTCCGCCTGCTGGCCGTCGAGCTTGCTGCTGCGCAGATCTGCGAGCACCAGGTGCACGTCGGTGCCGCCGGTGAGCACGTCGATGCCCGCGGCCCGCGAGGCGTCGCTCGTCAGGGCCTCCGCCAACAGCTTCGCACCCGACAGAGTGCGCACCTGGCGATCCTTGAACTCGTCGGTCGCCGCGAGCTTGAACGCGGTCGCCTTCGCGGCGATCACGTGCATGAGCGGGCCGCCCTGCTGGCCGGGGAACACGTTCGAGTTGAGCTTCTTGTAGAGCTCGAGGTCGTTCGTGAGGATGAAGCCCGAGCGGGGCCCGCCGATGGTCTTGTGCACGGTCGAGGAGACGACGTGCGCGTGCGGCACGGGGTTCGGGTGCAGGCCCGCGGCGACGAGGCCTGCGAAGTGGGCCATGTCGACCCACAGGGTCGCACCCACCTCGTCCGCGATCGCGCGGAAGGCCGCGAAGTCGAGTGTGCGCGGGTAGGCCGACCAGCCGGCGATGATGACCTTGGGCTTGTGCTCGAGCGCCTTCTCGCGCACGACGTTCATGTCGACCAGGAAGGTGTCGGGATCGACGCCGTACGAGACGACGTTGTAGAGCTTGCCCGAGAAGTTCAGCTTCATGCCGTGGGTGAGGTGGCCGCCGTGGGCCAGCTCGAGGCCGAGGATCGTGTCGCCCGGCTCGGCGATCGCGCTCAGCACGGCGGCGTTCGCGCTCGCGCCCGAGTGGGGCTGCACATTGGCGTATGCGGCGCCGAAGAGGCTCTTCGCGCGCTCGCGGGCGAGCTCCTCCGCGATGTCGACGAACTCGCAGCCGCCGTAGTAGCGGCGCCCCGGGTAGCCCTCGGCGTACTTATTGGTCAGCACTGAGCCCTGCGCCTCGAGCACCGCGCGAGGCACGAAGTTCTCGCTCGCGATCATCTCGAGAGCGGATCGCTGCCGCCCGAGCTCCTGCTGCAGCACCTCGGCGATCTCGGGGTCGACGATCTCGATGGGCTCGTTGAAGAAAGCGGACTGGTTCGACACGTGCGTCTCCTATCAATTTCCGGCGCGATGAGCGCCGCTTTCACGAATCGGGAACAACAGGTTGATCCACGGTATCCGTGCAGCCCAGGCGAGCGGCCTTTGAAGAGGTGTCGTTCCCCGATGGTGTCCCATCTGTACGCCAGTCACGACAGCTTGAATCCTACCAAGCCTCACCCGAAGACTCCATCACAGGCTCAGAGGCGCGGCGCAGACGAGCATCTCGGAGGCGCGGAGTTCCGGCCCCGCTGAATCAGCCTCGGGCGTGGTCGAAGAGCTCGGTCGACAGGTAGCGCTCACCCGTGTCGGGAAGCACCGTGACGATCGTCTTCCCGGCGTTCTCGGGCCGCGCGGCGACCTGACGCGCCGCCTCGAGCACGGCGCCCGACGATATCCCGACGAGCAGCCCCTCCTTCGCAAGGGCCTCGCGCGCGGTCTCGATCGCACGATCCTGCGGGATGCCGAGGATCTCGTCGGCGAGCTCGAGCTCGAGTACTGGCGGGAATCCGTTGCCGCCGATGATGCCCTGGATCTTGTGCGGCTGGAACTCGCCGCCCGACAGCACGGGTGCCTCGGCGGGCTCCACCGCGATGACGCGGATCTCGGGATTGCGCGACTTCAGGTACTTCCCGGCTCCGGTGAGCGTGCCGCCGGTGCCGACCGAGGCGATGAAGATGTCGACCTTGCCCTCGGTCGCCTCCCAGATCTCGGGGCCGGTGGTGCGCTCGTGCACGGCCGGATTCGCCGGGTTGCCGCCCTGGCCCGAGAGGAAGGCGCCAGGGTTCGCTTCGAGGATGCGGCCGGCTTCCTGATTCGCTCCGGCCATCGCCTCGGGGCCCGGCGTGAGCACCAGTTCGGCACCGAGCCCGCGCAGCAGCGTGCGCCGCTCCTGCGAGACGTCGTCGGGCATGACGATGATGACCCGGTACCCCTTCACCGCCCCGATCCACGCGAGCGCGACACCCGTGTTGCCGCTGGTGGCCTCGATGATCGTGCCACCGGGCTGCAGGCGACCGTCGGCCTCCGCCGCCTCCACGATGGAGAGCGCCGTGCGATCCTTGATGCTGCCGCCCGGGTTCGTGGCCTCGACCTTCGCGATCACCGCGGCGCCCGACCCGTCGACCAGGCGGTTGATGCGCACAAGCGGGGTGCGGCCGACCAGCCCGGTCGCGTCCGCCGCGATCTTCGGTTGTTCGAGGTGAGTCATCGCTGATTCCTTCCGGTCCGAGACGGCCCCGCCGCCCTAACGAACAGTACATACCCGACGCAGTCGCGACAAGTAATCGCTTCGACGCACGGGGTCATATACCCGTCGTCGTCGCCGCGGGCCGCCGCTTCGGAATGGAGAGATCGGACAGGGGAGATCCACTAATCTTGGTGGGATGGACACCCTCGCGAACGCCGACACCCAGTGGGTACTCACCCTGAGCTGCATCGATGGCCCCGGCATCGTGCACTCGATCAGCGGAGCGGTGGTCGCGGCCGGCGGAAACATCGCCGAGAGTCAGCAGTTCGCGAGCCACGACACCGGGCGATTCTTCATGCGCCTGCAGGTCGAGGCGGTGGCCCAGGCCGAAACCTTCGAGCAGCGGTTCACCGATGCGCTCGCACCCGTGACCGAGCGCTACCACATGACCTGGCGGCTCGACACCGTGGGCAGGCCCACCCGCACGTTGCTGCTCGCGAGCACCGCGACCCACTGCGTCAACGACCTGCTCTACCGCCAGCGCAGCGGCCAGATGCCGATCGACGTGCCGCTGATCCTCTCGAATCATGAGACCGTGCGCGACATCGCCGACTTCTACGGTGTGCCGTTCGAGCATCGGGTCGTCGACGGGCCCGAGGCGAAGGCCGCGTTCGAGGCGCGTGTGCTCGAGGTGGTCGCTGAGCAGCAGATCGAACTCGTCGTGCTGGCGCGCTACATGCAGATCCTCTCCCCCGAGCTGTGCGAGGCGCTTGCGGGCAAGGCCATCAACATCCACCACTCGTTCCTGCCCGGGTTCAAGGGCGCGAACCCCTACCGCCAGGCGCACGGCCGCGGGGTGAAGCTGATCGGCGCGACCGCGCACTTCGTCACGACCGACCTCGACGAGGGTCCGATCATCGAGCAGGACGTGGCACGGGTCGACCACTCGTTCACTCCCGAGCGGCTGCAGCTGCTGGGGCAGGACGAGGAGGCGCGCACCCTGCGCCGAGCGGTGACCTGGTTCGCCGAGAACCGGGTGCTGCTCGACGGCGACCGCACGATCATCTTCCGCTAGGCGTCCGCGGCTTCCGCCGCCACCGCTTCCGATTCGACCGGTATCGCCGAGCCGGGGCGCTTCGACCGCGGCGCCGCACGGCGCGCGTCGCGTTCGGCCGCCTCGGCGCGCAGGCCGCCGAGCATCAGGCGCAGCCCGGTCTCGAACGCCTGATCGGCCGGACCCACTCGGCTGCCGCGCACCCGCTCGTCCCGCTCCCGATATGCGGCCGAGAAGTCGGGAACATCATCGCGATCGCCCGGGTGCAGCATGTCGGGGGCCGCGGCGGCGTCGAGCGCCGAGCCGAGGATGAACGACTCGAGCGACACGAGGATATTGAGAGCCTCGCCGCGCTCCCAGCCTGCCCGGTGCAGCATCCCGACGACCCGGTCGTAGACGACGGTGACGTGCGACGCCGGGTCGATCGGCATCACGGCGAGCAGCGCGATGGTCGGCGGGTGGGCGGCGAATGCGTCGCGGTACGCCCTCGCCCAGCCTGCGAGCGCGGTCTCCCACGACTCCGTCTCGAAGGCGTCGGCGCCCGCCGAGATGCGCTCGCCGATGAGCTCACGCATACCGCGATGGATGTCTTCCTTGCCATCAACGTGATTGTAGAGCGCAGAGGGGCGAACGCCGAGGGCGCGCGCGATGTCGCGCATGCCGAAGCCGTGCTCGCCGTGCTCGTCGAGCAGCGCGAGCGCGGTCTCGATGATCTGCACCCGAGAGAGCACCTGTTCGCTCGGCCGCCCCACCCGGCGCTGACTCGTCTCACCCATACGTGCGCCGCACCCCTTCATCGACTTCTGTGACTCGACCGGCTTCGTCGATGCCGACCGTCTCGACGGCCCTCACAGGTCCCATCGATGCGATCAGCCTCGTGCTCCCGATCGACCCGGTCGCCTCGATCCACCCGCCCAACCGCGCGAACGTCGCGCCAGGCTGCCCGGGCTCGCGCATTCGCCGTCCATGCACTAGTCTAATCATTCGAAAAAGAACATTGTTCATTTTAGGCTCGTTCCGACCGGATCGGGCCGGCAATGCCAGCATCGAAGGAGATCACGTGAGCCAGCAGACAGGGGCGCACCTCAAGCGAACACTCGGACCGATCACGCTCACGCTGTTCGGGCTCTCGTACATGGCCATCGGCACCGTCTTCACGACCTACGGCATCGTCAACCAGATCACCGAGGGCCACCTCGTCGACTCCTACGTGGTCGCGCTCTTCGTGATGCTCTTCACCGCCTCGAGCTATGCGGCGATGGTGCGCCGCTACCCGGTAGCCGGCTCCGCCTACACGTACTCGCAGCAGTCCTTCGGCGGGGCCACCGGCTTCCTCACCGGTTGGGTGCTGATGCTCGACTACCTGTTCATCCCGATGATCAACTTCCTGATCCTCGGCCTCTACGTAGGCACCCAGTTCCCGAGCGTGCCGACCTGGGTCTTCACGCTCGCGGCGCTCCTCGCGGTGTTCGTATTCAACGTGCTCGGCGTCTCCCTCGTGGGCAAGATCAACACGGTGATCGTCGTGGTCTCGCTCGCCGCGGTGCTCGTGTTCGCGATCCTCGCGATCAAGGTCGCGATCGGCGATCCGAACGCGCCGAGCCTCATCGAACCGTTCATCCCCGGTTCCGCCGATTACAGCCCGATCTTCACCGGAGCCGCGGTGCTCGCGCTCTCCTTCCTCGGCTTCGACGCCGTCTCGACGCTCTCGGAGGAGGCCCGCAACCCTCGCCGCGACATCCCCCGCGCCATCATGCTGACGACCATCATCGGCGGCCTCATCTTCATCTTCATCGCCTGGGTCGGCGCCCGCGCCTACTACCTCGCGGATTGGAGCCTGGCCTCGCAGGAGCTGCTCGATGCCGCGGGCGTCGTGCTCTTCAACCACGTCGGCGGCGAGATCCTGACTGCGATCTTCATCGTGATCACGGTCGCGGGCTGCTTCGGCTCGGGCCTCGCCGGTCAGGTCGCGGTCTCGCGCATCCTGTATTCGATGGGGCGCGACGGCATCCTGCCCAAGCCCCTCGGCATCCTCTCGAAGCGCTTCGGCACGCCGATCGTCGCGGCCACGACCGTCTCGGTCGTCGCACTCTCGAGCCTCTTCCTCAGTCTCGATCAGGCGGCGTTCATGATCAGCTTCGGCGCGCTCGCCGCGTTCGCGATGGTCAATCTCTCCGTGATCCGCACCTACCTCTTCCCGAAGGGCGGCCGACGCGAACCGCTCACCGCATGGCAGGTGATCCGCTTCGGCGCGATCCCGCTCATCGGCTTCGTGCTCACCGTGTGGCTGTGGACGTCGCTCGAGGCGTTCACCTGGGTGGTCGGCGGCGCCTGGGTACTGATCGGCGTGGTGATCCTCGCGTTGAAGACGGGCTTCTTCCGCCGCCCGGTGCCGAAGCTCAACTTCTCCGAGCAGGTGCCCACCACCGAGGCGATCGACGCGCTCGCCGAGGAGTATCCGCTCGATCGCACG
Organism: Leucobacter soli; assembly: GCA_040392345.1. Taxonomy (GTDB): domain Bacteria; phylum Actinomycetota; class Actinomycetes; order Actinomycetales; family Microbacteriaceae; genus Leucobacter; species Leucobacter soli_B. Next base: position 13,378 of record JBEBWI010000003.1, read on the forward strand.
CGCTGACCCGCCCGAGCGCGCGACCAGACCATCCCGCCGAGCCCCACCCGAACGTACCCGCGGAAGAGAGATCCACCATGTCGCACCCACAGCCCTGCGCCCAGACGACCCCTGGGACCGTCACGGTCTACCGCAACGCCACCGTGTTCACGGCCGATGACGCGGTGTTCACCGCTGGCCCGGACACGGGCCCGTCGAGCGCGTCGACCGGCACCGTCGACGCCTTCGCCGTTGCGGGCGGGCGCTTCGTCGCGGTCGGTTCGCTCGAACGGGTGCGGGCTGCGGCAGGCGCTGCGGCGGGCCTGGCCGCGGGCGATGCGACCGGGCCAAATGACTCAGATGCTTCAGCCAGTGGATCGGCCGGCACCGTCTACGAGGTCGACCTCGAGGGCGGCTTCGTGGCTCCCGGCATCATCGACTCGCACACCCACCTCGTCGGCTTCGGCCAGTCGCTCGGCCAGGTGCAGCTGCGGGACTGCGCCGATCTCGGCGAGATTCAGCGTCGCCTCGTCGAGGCACGGGCGGCCGACCCGACCGCGAGCCGGCTGATCGGGTCGGGATGGCTGTTCGACGCAGTCGGCGCAGAACCCCCGACCGCGGCGATGATCGACGCGGTGCTGCCCGACGTTCCCGTCTACCTCGACGCGAACGACTTCCACTCGGTGTGGGCAAACTCGGCCGCCCTGCGAGAGATGGGGATCGACCGGGGCTCCCCCGACCCGGTGGGCGGCGAGATCGCGCGCGACGCCGACGGCGAGGCGACGGGCATGCTCTACGAGACCGCGGGCACCCGCTACGCCCACGGCTTCCTCCTGGCGCAGACGACCGAGGCGGACGTGGTGCGCGCGCTCGACCTGGCGTTCGACGCCTACCTCGCCGTCGGCGTCACCGGGGTCACCGAGATGTCGCTGAACGCGGCCGAGGTGTCGGCGCTGCGCGCCATCTTCGAGCGGGACGATCGCTTGCCCTTCCCGCTCACCGCGCACTGGATCCTGGAGCCGAGCGGCGATGCCGCGCGCGATCTCGAGGGCGTCGCAGGGATCGTGTCGCTGCGCGACGAGATCGCCGCGAGCGGCATGTCGCCATGGTTCCGGATCGCCGGCGTGAAGTTCATCATGGACGGGGTCATCGACGCCTGCACGGCGACGATGCGCGCGCCCTACGCCGACGGGAGCAACGCGGAGCCGATCTGGAATGCGGAGCGGCTGCGGCCCGTCGCCGAGGCGGCCGACCGGGCGGGCCTGCAGATCGCGATGCACGCGATCGGCGATGACACGAGCGGGATCGCGCTCGACGTCGTCGAGCACTGCATCCGCGTGAACGGGGAGCGCCCCAGGCGCCACCGCATCGAGCACCTCGAGAGCGTCGCCGACGACACGATCGAGCGGATGGCGCGGCTGGGCGTCGTGGCCTCCATGCAGCCCGTGCACTGCGATCCCGCTGTGCTCGACAACTGGAAGGCGATGCTCGGCGACGAGCGGGCCGAGACCGGCTTCCCCTGGCAGAAGTTCAGGCAGGCAGGCGTCGCGCTCACCCTCGGCACGGACGCCCCGACCGCGCCGCACGGGCCGCTGCCGAACCTCTACATCGCACTCACCGGCGGCTCGGCGCTCGCCCCCGAGCGGGATCCGTATCACCCGGAACGGGCGTTCACCCCCGAGCAGGCCCTGACCGCGCTCACCGCAGGCGGCGCCTTCGCCGGCGAGATGGAAGCGGATCGCGGTCGCATCCGGGTCGGGCAGCGAGCCGATTTCATCGTGCTCGACGAGAACCCGTTGGTCTGCGACCCGCGCGCGCTGCTCGCCGCGCGCGTGCGCAGCACCCGAGTGGCAGGCGAAGAGCTCTCGCGCGCCGAGTAGCGGGCGACTCGCACCGGGGGCGACCGGCAGCGATCCACTCGCCCGCGCTCGCCCCTCAGCCCAGCAGCTTGCGCACCTGCTCGCGCACCGGCGCGAGATCGTAGCTGCTCAGCAGCGCCGACTTCATGCGCACGGGGTCGCCGAACGAGAAGTACTCGTACAGGCTCTCGCGGCCCGCGAAACCCGACAGCGAGGCGTCGAGGGCGAGTTTGAAGAGTCTGATGCGCGAGGTCGAATCGACGCGCGCGCCCTGCAGATAACGATCGAGGTCCTCGCGCTCCGTCGGATTCAGCAGATCCTGCTCGCCGGGCAGCGCCATGAGCCCGGAGGCGGAGAACTTCCGCACGATCTCGGTGAGGCGTTGCGAGACGCTCTTCGGGTACCAGTTGCGACCCGCGTTCAGAGTGGCCCAGCGCGGCAGGAAGACGCCGTCGTCGTTCGGCTCGCCGTCGATCTCCGCGGCCCGCAGCAGCGCGCGCTCGATCTCGACATAGCTGATCAGCTCCCCGAGATCCTCGCGGATGTGCTGGAACTGGTCGATGCCGATGGCCTCGGCGATCTCTGCGGCGAGGCCCAGATAGAACTCCGTCTTCGCGAGCGTGCGGCAGGCGACCTGGTGCGTCATGAGCGCGCCGGCTCCCGTCGCCGAGTACCATTCGTTGCGCAGGCGCGAGTTGCCGAGCATGAAGACGCGGTCGTTCGGCACGAACACGTCGTCGAACACTACGAAGGAGTCGATCTCCTCGAAACGGCTCGCGAGCGGCTCGTCGAATGCGCTGCCGCCCGAGTAGAGGGCCGTGCGGCAGTAGAACTTGAGACCCGGGGTGTCGCTCGGAATCGCGAACGCGTACGAGTACGGCGCGTCCTGCGGGGAGCCGCGCAGCACCGTCGACGGGAAGACGAGCAGCTCGTCGGCGATCGCGGCGTTGGTCGCGAGCATGCGAGCACCGCGAATCACGATGCCGTCCTCGCGCTCCTCGACGATGCGCGCGGCGATGCGCGGGTCCTCCATCTGGTCCGACTGCTGGTCGACCGCCGCCGCCCGGTTCGTCTGCGGTGGAATCAGGGCGTGGGCGGTGAGCAGATCGTTCTCGCGCACGTACTCGGCGTAGCGTTCGAGCCGCTCGCCGAACACCGGATCGGCCTGCGAGAAGAAGCTCTTCGCGGCGGATAGCGCCGCGAGCGCGCTGTTCATGTAGTCGCCCGATCGGCCGAGGAAGCCGTGGGTCTCGCGTGCGCAGAGCAGCATGGCCTCGCGTCGGCGCACGAGATCCGCCTCGGTGCGGGGAATCAGGAACGATGTGCTGACGAGATCGCCCGAAGTGGGCGATGCGAAGGTGAGCGCGGCCTGATGCTCGGCGTCGTGCTGCAGATCGTAGAGGCGGGCGAAGGTGCGCGCACCGGCGGCGAACTGCGGGTGCGAGGCGATTCCCGCACTCACGCGTTCGCCGTCGATGTAGACCTCGACCCGCCGTGCGTCGAGCGCGGTGAGAAACTGCTGTCCGGTGCGGATGCCCATGACGTGTGCTCCGTTCTGAGAGTGCCGGGAAGTGCAGGGAAGCGCCCGGAGTTCGCTTAGAAGAGGTCTTCCTGACCGCCGCCCGATTCCGGGATGTTGGTGAACTGCCCGCCCACGAAGCCGAGGGCGTCGCCCCTGCTGTAGTCGAAGTTCTGCACCTCGCCGAGGAAGATCGTGTGGTCGCCGCCGTCGTACTCGGCCCACGGGGTGCACTCGAACCAGCTGATCACCCCTCCGAGGCGAGGCGCGTGCTCGCCCGCGATCCACACCGGGTCGGCTGAGCCGGGCCTGCCCGCGAACTCGCTCGCCAGCGCCTGCTGCTCGGCACCCAGGATGTTCACCGTGAAGTTCCGACCCTTGAGATCCTCGTGCGAGCGCGCGGTGCGCCCGATCGAGGCGAGCACGAGCGGCGGATCCATCGAGATCGACGTGAAGGAGTTGATGGTGATGCCTCGACGCTCCCCCGCGGGGCCGACGAAGGTCACCACGGCGACACCCGTCGCGAACCGGCCCAGGCTGCCGCGGAAGTGGTGCTGCGGCGGGTGGTAGAGCATCGAGTCCTCTCGGAACTCCCCCGAGGTGCGGTGTGCCGGGACCATGGGCGCACTCCAATCTGCGTCTGCGCACGGCGACCGCCTCGCGGACGCCTTCTACGCAATTCAATATAATGGTTTGTATTGAATTGCGCAACGTGCGCTTCGCGAGTGCCGCCGCCACCCAGCGCACGCTCTCCAAACCCGGTCCCCGAGCCAGCTCAATGTGTCGCAAATTCCCCTTAAGACTCGATTTCCGGGGCTTTTGCGACGCATTGAGCGAGGGAAACAAGCAGTGGAGGCACCCACGGGCCGACCCTCGTTACTTCGGGGGAACGAGAGCGAGGGCTGCGAGCGCCGCTGCCTGATCCGCGAGGATCGCGTCGTCGAAGACCACCTCGGGCGAGTGGTTCGGCGCGACGGCCCCGGGGTCGAGCTCGCGCGGAGTGGCGCGCAGGAACAGCAGCGCACCCGGCACCTCCTCGAGCACGTACGCGAAATCCTCGGACCCCATCACCGGCGCCGGCGATTCCCACACGCGGTCGCCACCGAAGACGGCTCCGAGCGCCGCACGCGCGTGCTCCGTGCGCACGGGGTCGTTCACCGTGGTCGGGCACAGCACGCGCACGTCGAGATCGACCTCGAAACCGCGGGATTCGCAGAGGCCGGCGACGACCCTGGGCAGCTGCTCCTCGACGATGCGCTGCGACTCGGCCGAGAGCACCCGGATGGAGCCGCCGACCTGCGCGTCGTCGGGAATGACGTTGATGGCGGCGCCGCCTGCGTGCAACTGCGTGACCGAGATCACCACCGGATCGAAGACGCTGAAGCTGCGCGTGACGAACGCCTGCAGCGCGCCGACCAGCTCGGCCGCGACCGGCACGGGGTCGAGCGCGAGGTGCGGGGCCGACGCGTGCCCGCCGCGCCCGCGCACGGTCGCGCGGAACTCGATCGACCCCGCCATGATCGGCCCGCTCCGGGTCGAGAAGTACCCGTAGTCGCCGGGCACCACGTGGATCGCGTACGCCGCACTCGGCCGCTCCCCTGCCGCGCCGAGCAGCCCCTCGTCGAGCATCAGCCTGGCCCCGTCGCCGATCTCCTCACCGGGCTGGAACATGAGCACTGCGGTGCCCCGCAACCGCTCGCGGTTCTGGGCGAGCAGCCGGCCCGCGCCGACGAGACCGGCCACGTGCAGGTCGTGCCCGCACGCGTGCATCGCCTCGCCGTCCGCCGCGTAGTCGAGTCCGGTGCGCTCGCGCATCGGCAGCGCGTCCATGTCGCCGCGCAGCAGCACGGTGGGCCCGGGGAGCGCGCCGCGTACGATGCCGATGACGGAGCCGAGCCCGTCACCGCGCAGGAGTTCGATGCCGTGCCCGTCGAGCGCGTCGATGACGCGCTGCTGGGTGCGCGGCAGCGCGAGCCCGAGCTCGGGGTCGCGGTGAATCGCCCGCCGCAGCTCGACCAGCTCCGGCAGCAGGTCGGCCGACTGCTCGCGCAACCACGCATACGCCGGGTCGGCCCCGAAGCCCTGCTCCGGTCCCTCGTGCGTCATGCCGCTCACCGCTCCAGGCTCCGAAGCAGCGCGTCGGTGCCGGCGTTGTCGATGCGCGGGATCGCCTCGACGAGCGTCTGCGTATAGGGGTGCTGCGGGTTCTTCGCCAGCTGATCCGGGTCGGCGATCTCGACGATGCGCCCCTTCTGCATCACCGCCGTGCGGTCGGCGATGTACCGCACGGCCGCGAGGTTGTGCGTGATGAAGAGCATCGAGATGTCGAGCTCGCGCTGCAGCTCGCGAATGAGGTTGAGCACGGCGCCCTGCACCGAGGCGTCGAGGGCCGAGGTGATCTCGTCGGCGATGATGAGCTTCGGCCGCGCCGCGAGGCAGCGGGCGATCGCCACTCGCTGGCGCATGCCGCCCGACATCTGCCCGGGGAAGAGCGATGCGGTGTTCGCGCGCAGTCGCACCAGATCGAGCAGCTCGGCGATCTGCGAACGGCGCTCGCGGGCGTTCGTCATGCCGTGGGTGATGAGCACCTCGTCGAGCACCTCGCGCACGCTCATTCTCGGGTTGAGCGACGAGTAGGGGTCTTGGAAGATCATCTGCACGTCACGGGCCCGCGCGAGGCGGTCGACACCGCGTGTGCGCAGCAGATCGTCGGCGCCGAGCCACACTCGGCCGGAGCTCGCCTCCTGGAGACCCGCGATGGTGCGCGCGACGGTGGACTTGCCCGAGCCCGACTCCCCCACGAGACCGAGCACCGATCCGCTCGCCAGTTCGAACGAGACGCCGTCGACCGCGTTGAACGCCTTCGCGCCGTGGCCGAATGTGACCACCAGGTCTTCGACCAGCAGGTCGGCGCCGCGGCCACTCGTACCGGGCGCGGGTTCGACCACGCTGAGCAGTTGCGTCGGCTTGCGCTCCCAGGCGGGCGACTCGTCTCCGCTCTCGGCCAGGTACTCCGGGGACTCGGGAATGGTCGCGAGCGGCAGCGAGCGATCGGTCGTCAGATCGGGCATGCACTCGACGAGCGCCCGCGAGTACGGGTGCTGCAGTCGTTCCGGGTGCGGCAGATCGCGCACGTCGACATCCTCGACGATGCTGCCCTGGTACATCACGAGCACGCGGGAGCAGAGCTCGGCGAGCACCGCGATGTCGTGAGACACGACGATCGCGGCCGAGCCGGTTTCCTCGCACTTCGCGCGCAGGAGGGCGAGCACGCGCTGCTGCACAGTGACGTCGAGAGCCGTCGTGGGCTCGTCGGCGATGATGAGCCGAGGCCCACCGATCTGCGCCATCGCGATGAGCGAGCGCTGCCGCATGCCTCCCGAGAACTCGTGCGGGAACTGGTTCGCACGGCGCTCGGGGTCTGGAATGCGCACCTCGTCGAGGGCGGCGACCGCGCGCTCGTGCGCAACGGCGCGAGTGACCTTCTCGTGCACCCGCGGCACCTCGCCGAGCTGGGTGCCGACGCGCAGGGCGGGGTTGAGCGCGGTGAGCGAATCCTGAAAGATGACGCCGACGCGGGTGCCGAGGGCTCGACCCGCGGCCTCCGGCGACATTCCCGCGAGCTCCTCCCCCGCGAAGCGCAGCTTGGTGGCGGTCACCGCGGCATTCAGCGGCGCCAGCTGCGCCACCGACATCATCGTGACGCTCTTGCCGCTGCCCGACTCGCCGACGACGCCGACGATCTCGCCCGGCGCGATCGAGAAGGAGACATCGCGCACCGGGCGGATCCACCCATCGGCGCCCGGGAACGACACGGAGAGCCCCTCGACCTCGAGCAACGGCACCGAGCTGCCGTCCGGCGCGGATCGAGCCTCTGCCGAGGCCTGAGCGTTCCCGGCGGCATCCGGGCTCGTGGCGGCGTCGGCCGCCGCGCTCGGAGCGGGCCCGAGCTTGCGGGCCGAGAGCACGCGGCCCCGACCCTGCTGGCGCATGTGCGCGGCGATGGCTTCGCCGAGCATGCCGAACGAGAGGCCCGCGAGCACGACCATGACGCCCGGGCCGAGCACCGCGGCGGGCTGGCTGTAGACCTGCGCGAAGCCCTCGCTCAGCATGCGGCCCCAGTCGTACTCGGGGGGCTGGATGCCGACACCGAGGAAGCTCAGCGCCGAGAGCGCGAGCAGGCCGCCCCCGATGGAGATCGTCACGTTGACGATGACCGGCTCGGCGATGTTGGGCAGCACGTAGCGGATGTACTGGCGCCCCTTCGAGACGCCGAGCATGCGGGCCGCGGCCAGGTACTCGGAGCCGCCGACGCGCGAGGAGAGCGTCTGCGCGAGTCGCGCGAACGACGGGGTCATGGTGAGTGCGAGGGCGATGATCGAGGTCGTCGATCCCGCGCCGAGCAGGATCACCGTGAGCATGGCGACCAGCAGCACCGGGAAGGCGAGCCAGATATTGATGACCGCGCTGAAGCCGCGCTGGGAGCGATGACCGAGCACCGCCGGGAGCGCGCCGAGCGTGAGACCGGCCGCCGCGCCCAGAGCGGTCGCGATCAGCGCCATCACGAGCGAGGTGCGCGTCGCGACGAGCGTGCGCAGCAGCAGATCGCGGCCGAGACTGTCGGTGCCGAGCGGGTGCTCGGCACTCGGCGGCTGCAGCAGGTTCGCCGGGTTCGGGGTCTCGGCGGCGGTGCCCCAGAGCATCGGAGCGAAGATCGCGAGCAGTGCGAGCAGGGCCACGAGCGACCCCGAGATCACCGCCATGGGCGAGTGCAGGAGCGAGGAGCGCGAGGTCATGCGGTCTCCAGAAGTGTTGTGCGACGGTCGATCAGCGAGAGCACGATGTCGACGATGAGGTTGACGAGCAGGATCACGGCCGCGTAGACGATCGCGAGGCCCTGGACGATGCCGTAGTCCTTCGTCACGATGGCCTGCACGAACGCGCTGCCGAGCCCCGGCCAGTTGAAGACCTGCTCCACCAGCACGCTGCCGACGATCATGGAGGCGAGCAGCGAGCCGCCGAGGGTGAGGGTCGCGGTGAGCATGTTGGGCAGCGCGTGGCGGAAGTTCACCATCCACGCCGGCAGCCGCTTCGAGCGGGCGGTGCGGATGTAATCCTCGGAGAGCACGTTCAGCGCTTCGACGCGGGCGATGCGCGACAGCGAGGCCGAGGAGCCGACGGCGAGCGCCAGCACGGGGAGGATGTAGGACTGAGGCTCGGAGTTGCCGGCGACCGGCAGGAGTCGCAGCGTGACCGAGAACACGAGCACGAGCACCACGGCCAGCAGGTACTCGGGGATCGCCGCGAAGAACCCGGTGACGCCGGTGAAGGTGAGCTCGGCGCCGCGCCTGCGCCCGCCCTGCGTGAGAATCGCGATGAGCAGGCCGAGCGGCACGGCGATGAGCAGCACCACGAGAAACGCGAGGCCCGCGAGCTGCAGGGTTGCGGGGAGCCGGTACTCGACCAGCTCGGTCACCGAGCGACCGGTGATGAGGGAGGAGCCGAGGTCTCCGTGCAGCAGCCCGACCAGGTAGTTCCAGAACTGCACGATGATGGGGTCGTTGAGCCCCAGTGCTTCGCGCCGGGCCTGTACCACCGATTCGTCGACCGTCGGGCCCAGCGCCGAGCGCACCGGGTCACCCCCGGCGAGACGAAGCACCGCGAACGCGGCCGTGACGATCACGAAAAGCGCCACCACCATGCGCACGATGCGTCGGACGAGGAAGTTCAGCCAGCGGTTGCCGGTGCGGCTCCGGGCGTTACCCGGAGCCGCGACCGGCCCGCTCGACTGCACAGAGAGCTGCTGCGTAGTCATACGGAATCTTCGATTATCCCTTTACCACTCGGAAGGACAACGGGTTGATCGCGTCCTTCGAGAAGGCGAAGTCGGCCTTCGCACTGTACACGGTCTCAGTCGAGGAGTAGAAGGGCAGCACCTCGAGGTTCGAGAACAACGAGTCCTGCGCGGCCTCCCAGGCATCGCAGCTGGCGTCGCCGGCAAGCGTGCTCGCCTCGGCGACGAGCTCGAAGTACTCGGCGTTCGCGTTGTACGTCCAGTTGCCGCCGTTCGGCGGGAACTCGCCGCCGAGAATGCCGGCCCAGTTGCTCGGAAGGCTCGTGAAGATCGGAGCCCAGACCAGATCCCAGTCGCCGCCGGAGAAGATCACGTCGGTGTAGGAGGGCGACGGCGACGGCACGCCGTCGACGCCGATCTCCATGAGCTCGCTCTGCATGAACTCGATCGCCGCGGTGACCGCCGGGCTCTCGTTCACCGGGTAGAGCAGCTTGAGGCTGAGCTTCTGGCCGCCCTTCTCGCGGATGCCGTCGGAGCCGACTGCCCAGCCTGCGGCGTCGAGCGCAGCATTGGCCGCGTCGATGTCGAAGTCGTGGAGAGCCGCGGAGCTGTCCATCGCGGTGCAGGCGGCGCCGAAGCTGGAGACGAGGCTCACGAGCTGCTCGCCGCGTCCCGAGGAGGCGATGGCACCGACCTCGGAGCGGTCGAGCGCCTGGGCGATCGCGGTGCGCACGGCGAGATCGTTGGTCGGGCGCGCCTCGTTCTGGTTGAAGAAGACGAGACCCGGCCGGGTCGGCACCTCGAGCGTGTCGACGAAGTCGTCATCCGAGAGGCGGTCGCGCTCCTGGCCCCCGATGGTCGCGAGGTCGAGTTCGCCCGACTGCAGCATGTTCGCGCGGGTGGCGTCGTTCTCGACGACCGAGAGCTCGATGCCGGCGGGCACGCCCTCGGTCTCGGCGGTCATGCCGTCAGGGCCCCACGCGTAGTCGTCGCGGAGTTCGAACGTGTACGACTGGCCGGGGGCCGAGGCGACGAGCGTGTAGGCGCCGGTGCCGTGCTGCTCGGTGTCGAGCACGCTCGGATCTTCGAGGCCCGAAGCGCACACGATCGGCAGTGCGCCGACGCTCTGCGCGAGGAAGCTGTCGGGGTCGGGGTAGGTGAACGTGACGGTGCGCGCATCGTCGTCGGCCTCGACCTCGACCTCGGGGTGGAAGTAGACGCCGGTGAACGGCGAGCCGCTCTCCTTCGCGTACTCGAACGTCGCCTTGACGTCGCTCGCGGTCAGCGCGCTGCCGTCCTGGCAGAGAATGCCCTCCTTCAGCACGAACTCGGCTTCGGTGGTCGTCTCGGTCCAACTCTCGGCGAGGAGGCCGACCGCGGGCGAGCCGGTGGGGAACGAAAGCAGGGTGTCGTACCCGTAGGTGGTGACCTCGACCCCGGCGCTCGTCGCGTTCATGATGGGATTGATGGTGCCGGGGTCGTTGTTGATCGCGACCTTGAGGGTCACTCCCGAGACCGGGCCGGACTCATCGCCGCCTGCACTCCCGGTACCACTGCACGCGCTCAATGCGAGTGCGACGATACCGACAGCGCCGACAGCTGCGACGGCGTTACGTTTCATCGTTCTTCCTCTCTTCGGCGTCCCGCGTCGATGCGGGATGACACTAATTGATTATTATGGATATAAGTTATTTGCGCATCTCGTTACGGTTACGAATGCGTTTCAGGATGCTGTGGATCCGGTCTCGAGCAGCGCCGCGGCGCCCATCACCGCCTTCACCTCGAGGAACTCCTCGAAACCGTAGCTGCCGCACTCGCGGCCGACGCCCGATTGCTTGACCCCGCCGAAGGGCGCCCCGACGTCGAGGCCCTCGCCGTTGATGCCGATCGTGCCGGTGCGCACCTTCAGCGCGACCTCGAGCGCGCGATGCGGATCGGCAGACCACACCCCTCCCGAGAGCCCGTAGTCGCTGTCGTTGGCGAGGCGGATCGCCTCGTCGACCGTGTCGTAGACGCTGATCGCGAGCACCGGCCCGAACACCTCGTCGCGGAAGAGCCGCATCTGCGGGGTCACGTCGGCGAAGATCGTGGGCTTCACCCATGCGCCGCGAGTGCGCCCTGCCGGCTCGCCCAGGCCGCCGGTCACGAGCCGCGCACCGTCGGCGATGGCCGCGGCGATGTGCGCCTGCACCCGCTCCTGCTGCAGCGCAGAGGCGACGGGCCCCATCGCGCTTCCCTCAGCGAGTGGATCGGCCGGCTCCCACTGCGCGGCTGCGACACCGGCGGCCCGCTCCCACGCCCCGGCCATCTCGCGCGGCACGAGCACCCGGCTGAGCGCGGCGCAGGTCTGCCCGGCGTTCGCGAAGCACGAGCGCACGACGTCGGCGGCCGAGGTCTCGACCGGAGCGTCGGGCAGGATGATCGCGGCGGATTTGCCCCCGAGCTCGAGGGCCACCTTCTTGATGGTGCCGGCAGAGCTGACGGCGATCCGCTCGCCCACCCCGCGCGAGCCCGTGAACGTGACCATGTCGACATCGGGGTGCGCGCACATCGCCTCGCCGACCTGCGACCCGTTGCCGAACACCACGTTCACGGCGCCGCGCGGCAGTCCGAGCCCGTCGACGAGCTCGGCGAAGATGACCGCGTTGAACGGAGCCGCCTCGCTGGGCTTGAGCACAACGGTGCAGCCCGCGAGCAGCGCCGCCACGACCTTCAGCACGATCTGATGCAGCGGGAAGTTCCAGGGCGTGATGGCGGCGACGACGCCGACCGGGCCGGCGACCACGAGCGACCTCGAGACGGCGACCCGCTGCTGGTGTTCGCGGGCCGCCTCGACGAGAGCCGCGATGTCGGCGATCGCGACCCCCACCTGCGCCGTGCGCGTGAAATCGAGCGGGGCGCCCATCTCGGCCGTCATGGCCTGCGCCAGCCGCTCGCGCGCGCCCCCGATGGCGGCGCTCAGCCGCTCGACGGCCGCGATGCGCTCGGGCATCGGCACCGCCGACCACTCGGGCAGTGCGCGCCGGGCCGCAGCGACGGCACGGTCGACGTCTGCCTCGGTGCCGCGCAGCACCCTGCCGATCGGGGCGTCGGTCGCGGGATTGACGACGGCGATCCACTCGCGATCGCCGGGCTCTGCCCACGCGCCGTCGATGTAGTGCACCGCCTCGGAGATCACCGGTCGCCGCCCTCGGGAACGAGGTGCGCACCGGGCTCGAGCGGGGCGGGTGCCGGGATGCCCTCGTGGATCAGGTGCCACGGCGAGGGGAACTCTCCCACCGGCACCTCGATGAGGATCGGCGCGTTCGCGGGAATCGCCTCGGCCAGCACCGCGGCGAGCTGGGCCGGCGTGTAGGCCTTGGCGGCTCGGATGCCGAACGCCGCGGCCAGCTGCTGGTAGTCGGGGTTCGTGAGGTCGCTCGCGAAGAAGCGGGCGCCGTAGCGGTTCTTCTGAATGCGTCGCACGTTGCCGTAGAAGCCGTCGGTGAACACGATCGTGACGAGTCCGATGCCGTAGCGCTTCGCCGTGGAGAGTTCCTGCATGGTCCAGGAGAAGCCGCCGTCGCCGTTGACCGAGACGACCGCGCGTTCGGGGTCGGCCGCCTTCACGCCGAGCGCCGTGGCGAAGCCGTAGCCGAGGGTGCCCTGGTAGCCGGGGCCGATGTAGGTGCGCGGTTCGTGCGCCGGGTAGCAGGCGCTCGCGGCGTAGCCGATCTGCGTGAACTCGCTCACGAAGACGCCGTCGTCGGGCAGCGCCTCGCGGATCACCGCGAGGTACTCGCGCTGCGGAGCGATGTCGGAGAACTGATCGGCGAGCCAGGCGCGCGTGCCGGCGAACTCGGTCTCGCGGCTCGGCCGCTCGCGGTCGGTCAGACCGTGCAGCAGCGCCTCGACGCCGAGCCGGGCATCGGCGTGAATCTTCACCGCGGCCTCGCGGGGGCCGTGCAGGTCGGCCGCTTCGGCGTTCAACAGGATCACCGGGGCGCCGGCCACGTTCACCTGCGTGCCGAATGTGCTCACGAAGCGACTGCCCACGGAGAGCACGAGGTCGGCGCGCTCGCGCAGTTCGCGCAGCGCGAGCAGGTCGAAGGCGAGGCGGTGCCGCGCGTCGATGGCGCTGCGACCCCCCTCGGTCATGAGCACCGGCGCCTCGAGTCGTTCAGCGAGTCGCACCAGCGCCTCACCGGCGTTCGCCGCGATCGCGCCGCCGCCGACCACGATGAGCGGGCGCTCCGCACGCTCGAGCAGGCGCACGGCCTCGGCGATGTCGGCATCGGAGGGCACGGTCGGTGCGGGCTCGACGTACGCAGGGATCTCGGCATCGGCGAGGGCCGCGAGCACGTCCGGCGGCACCTCGAGCGCGACGGGCCGCGGGCGGCCGGTGCGCAACTGACGGAACGCCTCGGCGACGAGGCCGGGGATCTCGGCGGCGCTGCGCGCGGTGCCGGTCCACTTCGTGATGCGCTCGAGCATGCCGGTCTGGTCGGGAATCTCGTGCAGCGCACCGAGCCCCTTGCCGATGGCCTGCGAGTCGATCTGGCCGGCGATGAGCAGCACGGGCGAGTTGGCGGAGTATGCGGTGGCGAGCCCGGAGAGAGCATTCAGCACACCTGGGCCCGGCACGACCATCGCCACGCCGACCTGGCCGGTGCTGCGCGCGTAGCCGTCGGCCATGTAGGTCGTCGCCTGCTCGTTGCGGGCGCACACGAACTCGATCTGCTCTTCGCGGTGGTAGAGCGCATCCGCCGCAGCATCGAGCTGCACGCCCGGAATGCCGAAGATCTTGGTGACCCCCTGGGCGATCAGCGACTCGGCGAGCAGATCGCCACCCGTCATCTCGGTCATCGTGTCCTCTCACAGCTTCGTTGCGTAGCGCCTCGCCGGTTCGTGCGGGCGCCCGGGGCGGTGCGCATCGGCACCGCGATTCCAGATTAAGACTAATTCATTATATTCAATTAACGCAAATGTGGATCCCGGTGCGTTCGCCGGGGTCGGCCGCGGGCAGCGTTCGCGCGCCGGGCGATCCGGTGCGGCGGCCCGCACGCACGCACGCACCGCACAATTCCATTCCCGTGCCGCACTCATCGGCCGGGCGGCCTCATTCGCCGGGCAGCCCCGAGCCGATGCCGACGACCCGCGCGCCGTCGACGAACACCGCGCGCACGGAGGAGCCCACCTCGAGCGGATCCCCCGACCAGACCACCAGATCGGCATCCCTGCCGGGTTCGATCGCGCCGACGCGGTGGTCGAGCCTCGCGATCTCGGCCGGCGCCGACGTGATCGACTCGATGGCGACCCGCCGGGGCAGCCCCTCGCGCACGGCGAGCGCGGCCTGCAGCACCAGATACTGCTGCGGCACCACCGGGTGGTCGGTCGAGAGCGCGACCCGCACCCCGGCCTCCGCGAGCGTCGCGAGATTGCCGACGCTCGCCTCGGCGGTCTCGACCTTGCCGCGGGTCGTGAGAATCGGGCCGAAGATCACGGGCACGCCGCGCTCGGCCAGCACACCGGCCAGCTTGTGCGCCTCCGTGCCGTGATTGATCACGAGGCGCAGGCCGAACTCCTCGGCGAGGCGCAGGGCGGTGGCGATGTCGTCGTGACGGTGCGCATGCTGATCCCAGTGCAGCTCGCCCGCGAGCGCTGCGGCGAGCGCTTCGAGATCGAGATCGACTCTCATCGCCTCGCCCGCGGCCTCGCTCGCCTCCCGCCGCCTCGCGTAGTCCTGGGCGTCGAGCAGCGCCTGGCGAATCACCTGAGCCGTGCCGAGACGGGTCATGGGAGACTGCGTCCGCGACTCGTACGTGCGCTTCGGGTTCTCGCCGAGGGCCGACTTCACGCTGACGTCGGCGCGCACGACCCGCTCGTCGACGAGCTGCGAGCCCGCGGTCTTGATCGCGACCGTGCGGCCCCCGATGGGGTTGCCGGACCCGGGCTTCACCACGACCGTGGTGACTCCGCCGCCGAGTGCGTCGCGGAAGGCGACGTCTTCGACGTTGATCGCGTCGAGCACGCGCACGCCGGCCGTGTTCGGGCGACTGAGCTCGGCCGCGTCGGCGCCGGCCTGACCGATGCCGTCTTCGTGCGCCCCGATGTGGCTGTGCGCGTCGACGAAGCCGGGAAGCAACCAGCAGCCCTCGGCGCTCACCCGCGGCACTCCCGCGGGCGCGTCGGCTGCCTCGCCCACCCAGGCGACCCGGCCGTCCCGCACGTGCACGGCGCCCGCGGCGAACTCGTCGCCGAGCCCGGTGAGCGTGCGCCCGCCGAAGATCACGTATTCAGTCGGATTCACGGTCATGCCTCCTGAGCTCCGCTCTCTCGCGCCGCGGCGGTCTCGGTACCTGAATCGCCGACGATGAACGCCCTCAGGTCTGCGCCGAGCTGGGCAGCGACCTCGCGCACGGTGTACATCATGTGCCCGCCGGCGTAGGCGCGGAAGGTGACGCGCTCTCGCGGCAGTGCGTTCTGCGCGAGCAGGTGGTGCGCCGCTCCGACCGTGGTGAGCGAATCGTAGTGCCCGGTGCCGATGAAGAGCCGGGCGCTGCGGCGCGATCGCATCCACGACCGGAGGTGCGCGGCGTAGTCGAACACGGCGAACGGAGAGGGCAGCGGGCTGCCGCCGAAGGCGCCGACGGCGCTGTGCTCCTGGTAGTCCCACCCCTCATGGGTGCCGGGGTCTGCGAGGCGATAGGCCTCGCCTGCCGGCGCGCCGAGCCCCTGCACCAGGTGCTCGTGGATGAGCGCGGTGAATGCCGGGTCGAGCGCCATCCCGGTCGGGTCGCACTCCCGGTCGGGCAGGCTGGTCGCAGCGACGGGCAGCGTGTACCGGGTGTCGGTGAGCCCCAGGATCTTGCCCGGCACCACCGTGCGACGGAAGTCCTCCTTGTTGACCCGCAGCTGATTCTCGAGCAGCCACTCCGCACTCAGCCCGCAGAATCCGGCCAGCTCCGCCGCGATCTCATGCGCATCGGCCTCGGGCAGCAGGTCGCCCCGCATGAGCGCCGGGGCGTACCGTTCGATGGCCCAGCGATGCGCGCGATCGGCGACCTCGGCCACGCCGAGCCCCAGGTGCGCCCCGAGGCCGTGATAGTGGGCCGTCGCGGCGAGGTAGGGCACGGCCGCGACGAATCCCACGACGTTGGTGGGGCGCTGCGTCGTCTCCTGGGCGTTCACGGCCTGGCCGATGAGCGCCACTCCGGTCACCTCGATCGCGTTCTCACGCTGCTGCAGGTGGGTCGCGAGCAGGGAGGCGCGGATCGTGCCGTAGCTCTCTCCGACGAGGAACACCTGCGAGCCCAGGCGCTCGTGCTGCACGAGCCAGGCCTCGATGAGGTTCGCGATGTGGGAGACGTCCCCTTCGACTCCGGTGACCGACGAAGGATCCGCCCCCTCTTCGAGCCGGCCGAAGCCGGTGCGCACGGGATCGATGAAGACGAGATCGGCGGCCGCGAGCAGGCTGCCCGCGTTCTCCTCGAGCTCGTAGGGCGGCTCGAACTCTGCGGCGGGGTTCTCGGGCACGGCCACGCGGAACGGGCCGACGCCGCCGAGGTGCAGCCAGACGGACGAGACGCCGGGGCCGCCGTTGAAGACGAACGCGACCGGGCGACGAGACACGTCTGCCGCGCGCTCAACGCCGGCTGCGGGCCCGGCGAGATAGCTGATGGTGTGCGCGGAACCGATGCGCCGCCCGTCGGGGGCCTCGACCCGAAACCGTTCGAGCCGCCCGGTGAAGACGCCCCCGGCACCGCCGTTCGCGTCAGTTCCGGCGCGGAACTCCCGGGGCGCCGTTTCCCATTCGAGCGACTTGGCCACACTTCCCCCTCAATTCACATCATTGGTTATAATCAATTTACACGTTGTCGCCGTGGTGCGCGACTCCTTCCGGCTGCGAGCCCGCGGCCGGCCGTCGCGCACCCGGTCGCCTCCCCATCGAACACTCTCCCTCCAACGAACACTAAGGAACTCCCGCATGAGCACACTCCGCCTCCGCGAAGATCTCGCGAGCATCCCGAGCTACCGTCAGGGCAAGGCCGCCGCTGCGGAGCCGCAAGAGCAGGAGATCTTCAAGATCTCCTCGAACGAGAACCCCTATCCGCCGCTCCCGTCGGTACAGCGCTGCATCGCCGAGCTCACCGCGGGCATCAACCGCTACCCCGATTCCTCGGGCGGCGAACTCGTCGAGATGATCGCCGGGCGGCACGGGGTCGACCCCGCGAACGTGGTGCTCGGCAGCGGATCGGTCGAGATCGTCTCCCAGCTCATCCGCGCCACGGCGGGTGCGGGCGACGAGGTGCTCTTCGCCTGGCGTTCCTTCGAGGCGTACCCGCTGCTCGTGCGCGCGGCCGGCGCCGAGCCGGTGCTCGTGCCCCTCGACGGCGACCACCGCCACGACCTCGACGCCATGCTCGGCGCGATCACCGACCGCACGCGCCTGATTCTCGTGTGCAACCCGAACAATCCGACCGGCACCACCGTGAGCCGGGAATCGCTCGAGCGCTTCCTCGATCGGGTGCCGCAAGACATCACGGTCGTCATCGACGAGGCCTACCAGCACTTCAACCGCCAGGAGGACGCTCCCGACGGCGTCGCGATCTTCAAGGCCCGCCCGAACATCGCAGTCGCCCACACCTTCTCGAAGGCCTACGGGCTCGCCGGCATCCGCGTCGGCTACGCGATCGCCCCCGAGCCGCTGGCGCAGGCGATGCGCAAGGTGGCGCTGCCCTTCGGCGTCACCACGCTCGCGCAGCGGGCGGCCGTCGTCTCGCTCGAGGCGGAATCGGAGCTGCAGGAACGCGTCGACGCCCTCATCGCCGAGCGCGAACGCGTGGCGACGGCGCTCGCGAACGCCGGCTGCGTCTTCCCCGAGAGCCAGGCCAACTTCGTGTGGCTGCCGCTCGGGCAGGCCACGTCCGACGCCGCGCAGGCACTCGAGGAGCACGGCCTGCTCGTACGCCCCTTCCCGGGCGAGGGGCTGCGCGCCACGATCGCCGAGACCGAGGCGAACGACCGTCTCATCGAGGTGGTCTCGCAGATCGTCGCGGCGCAGTAGCGCCGACGGAGGAAGGGCCACCGCGACTGCGGACGGCACAGCGATCGGGCGGGTTCCCGGGGCGTTACGGACGCCCCTCGGGTACCCGCCCGATCGCGTCCGCAGCCTTCCGGCCAGCGACGATCAGGCGCTCGCCGTCGTCGGTGCGCATGGAGACGAGCATGACGCACGCGGTGCCGTACTGCGGCGGCAAGCGCACGGGGAACGCCACCGACCATGCGCCCGCGAGCGCCTTGCCGCTGCTCGTCGCGTACCCTCGCTCGCGAATCAGGTCGAGCTCGGCGCGATGCACCTCGTCGGCGACAACCTTCCCGCCGCCGTCCTCTTCCGCACGGGCGCGCTGCGCTTCGATGACGAGGCGCGGGGCGATCGGCCCTTCGGTGAATCGGTGCCCGACGGGAGTGACGAGGTGAATGCCCGGGCGCTCCGGCGAGCAGGCGTATGCGGCCAGCAGCCCGTCGGCGGTCTCGAGCACGAGCACGGCTCCGGCGTCGGCCTCGTTGGCGGCGCGCTGCAGCGGCTCCGCCACAAGCCCCGAGAGCGTGCGCTGCAGGGGCCGGGTGAGCTCGAGCAGTCCCGCACCCAGCACGTACCTCCCGTTCTCAGCACGGTGCACAAGCCCGCGCTCGATCAGGCTCCCGACGATTCGGTAGAGCGGGGGACGCTGGGTGCCGAGCTCACGGGCGAGCTCGGTGATCGTCGCCCCGTCGGGGCGCTCGGCGAGCAGGTGCAGCAGGTCGAGCGCGCGCGACACGGTCGTCGAACGCGGCAGCGCCGATCCACTCATTGCCGCGACAGCACCGTCTGATGGTCGCGCACAGCCTGCATCGCCGCGTCGGCGTCACGTTCGGCGATCGCCTCGACGAGCCGACGGTGCACGTCGAGACGTTCGGCCGAGGTCATCGAATACCCGGGCGCGATCGGCACCCCGTCGAGGTTGTTCAGAATGAAGTCGATGACGTTCGTGTAGACCATGCGCAGAATGTTGTTCGGCGTGATCTCGGCGATGCGCTTGTGCAGGCCCCAGTTCAACGGCTGCGCCTGCGCGGTGTCACCCCACACCCCCTCGAGCTCGGCGAAGAGCGCGCGCAGCTGCGCCGCGTCCTCGTCGGTGCAGTGCAGCACCGCATCGTGCACCACGATCTGGTCGAGCGAGTCGATGATGCCGAGGCAGTCGTCGACGGTCGCGTCGTCTGCGCTCAGCTGGATGAGGCCGTGACCGAGCCGCATGATGGGCGACTGCTCGGCGAGGAAGATGCCCCCGCCCGGGCCCGGCTTCACGGTGATGACCCCGCGGTTGCGCAGCACGCGAATCGCCTCGCCGAGGGTGGCGGGGGCCACTCCGAATCGATCGAGCAGTTCACGCTTCGTCCCGACGAAGTGGCCGGGCTTCAGACCGCCCTCCGTGATCTCGCGCTCGATGAACTCGACCAACGAGTCGGCGAGGGCGCGCGTACCCGGTACTGCGCTCCCGGATCCATTCCAATTCACGGTGATGTGGTCACTCTCTCAGTCGAGGGCCTGGCGTGGGATTCACGCTACCCGAAATGCAAGGCGCAGGCGTACACCTTTTGTCCGCCGGCGGATCACGCCTCCCGCGCGGTCGCGGTCCGGTAGAACTCCGCGAGCTCGCGCCGCATCTTTTCGATCGCCCGTTCGTCGACGAAGGTCATGTGCCCGGACTCGTACCAGGCGAAGGAGAGGTGCGCCCGCACCTCGGGCGCGAGGAACATGCGCGCCACGTCGTTCTCGGCGTGGAAGAACGGAGTGGCGAGGTCGTAGATGCCGCCCATGACGAGCACGCGCAGGGCTTCGTTGCGACGCATGGAGGCCGCGAGATCGTAACCGAGATCGGGCACGAGCAGCGGCGCGTCGATGCCGGGCGCCTTGTGATGCCAGTCCCATGCCGAACTGATCTCCATGTTGTTGAGCGTGAGATACGGCAACTCGGTCGTGAAGCCGATGTCACCGGCGAGGTGCTCCCGATAGGCGGCCAGGTGCGCACTGTTGACGGCGGCAGTCGCGGCGTCGTCGGTCGCCGGGTCGTGCGAGCCCGTGCCGATGACGTAGCCGTTCTCAGCGGTGAAGCGCGCATCAAAGCGGCCCACCTTGCGCTCGGTGTCGGCGAGCAGCGCCTCTCGGAACCACTCCATCTCGGGGCGCAGCCGCTGCCGCACCAGCTCGCTCGCGGCGATGCCGATGAAGCCCGACATCTGCTCGGCCACGGCCCGCAGCTCGGTCTCGGGCAACCGGTCGGCCGCGAGCAGCGCAGAGCTGTAGGGGCCGAGCGCGAAATCGCGGGCCGCCTGCAGAAAGGCCGCGTCGTCGAGCTCGGCGTGCGCGGCACGGCCATGGAAGCGGGCGGTCGCCGCATAGCTCGGCAGCAGGTTGATGTAGAAGTGATCGCCGGCATCGAAACCGGTGCTGCGGTTGAGCACGGTCGAAAGCAGCACGACCCCGTTGAGATCGATGCCCTGATTCTGGAGGCGATGTACGAGACCGGCAGCCCGGGTGGTGCCGTACGACTCACCGAAGAGGAACCGCGGGCGGTTCCACGACCCCGTCTTCGAGAGGTAGCGCATGACGGCGCGGGCGAAGAGGTCGATGTCGGGGTCGACGCCCCAGCCCCGGGCCGAGTCGACGCCGGGCGCGAAGCGCGAGAAACCGGTACCGACCGCGTCGATGAAGACGAGGTCGGACTCGGGGAGCAGAGTGTGCGGATTGTCGCCCCACGCGTAGGGCGCGGGCGGGGTGGCCTGCGGGGTGCGAGTCGGCGCGCGGCGCGGGCCGAAGCCGCCGATGTTCAGCCACAGGCTCGCGGACCCGGGCCCGCCGTTGAAGAAGAAGGTGACCGGACGACTGTGGTCGGCGGGCAGCATCTCGTAGGCGGTGTAGAACATGCTCGCGATGGGCGAGCCGTCGTTCTCGCGCACGACGAGGGTGCCCGCGGTCGCCGCGTAGTCGAACGGTGCGCCCGCTTCGTGGCGCAGCTGCGCGGTGCGCTCGCTCTCGCCCGTCTCGCCGGGGACCTCGATCCCGCAGAATGCTCCGCCCGTGCCCTGCTCCATCTGCCCCACTCCCGCTCGTTCTCACGCGTCGCACCTGTGCGATCGACGCCTCCGATGCTCGCACATGCGGCACCTTGACAGTAATAACTATATTGATTTAGCTAAATTCTTGCATCCTGCTGGCGTTCCAGGCTTCCATGCTCGTATACTCCGAACTATTAGTATTCACACAAGCGATAAATCGTACACTATTGATACGAAATGAGGAACGAAATGAGCTTCACCACGGAGACCGCCGAAGCACGGACCGGCGCAGCCCACGAGGCCGCCGCGCTCCCCGAGCCCCAGGCCGACCGCCCGCGTCTCGTCGAGGCGGTGCGCCAGTACGAGCAGATGATGCTCGACGCCGAGCAGGTCATCGAAGACGAGCGCCGGGTACCCGAAGAGGTCACCGCGGCGCTCTACGACTGCGGCATGTACCGCGCTTTCCTCCCGCGCGAGCTCGGCGGGCTCGACGTGCACCCGAACGAGTGGCTCGAGGCCTTGGAGGAAGTCTCCCGCGTCAACGGCTCGATCGGTTGGCTCTGCATGCTGCACACCGGCTCGACCTGGGCCGAACCCGAGGCGATGCGCGAGATCCTGAAGACCGAGAGGTGGATCACGGCGGGCAACGTCGGCCGCGCCAGCGGCATCGCCCGCAAGGTCGAGGGCGGCTACATGATTCAAGGCAAGTGGCCCTTCTGCTCGGGTTCGCCCGAGGCCACCTACCTCTACGGTCGCGCCGTGCTGCACGGCGAGGACGGGGAGCCGATGACCAGCCCCCGCGACGGCCTGCCGTACTACATCTCCGGTTACGTGCCCGCGAAGGACGTGCAGGTGCACAACAACTGGAACGGGCTCGGACTGCGCGGCACCGGCAGCGGCGACATCACCATCGAGGAGGTCTTCGTGCCGAAGGCGATGGTGAACGAGACCGGCATCTGGACCCACAACTACGACTCGCCGCTCATGCGCGCGAACTTCAACCTGGCCGCACACGCCGCCCACGCGCTGGGCCTCGCGGTCGCCGCGCTCGAAGAGTTCAAGAAGACCACGCAGCTGCGCGCGCGCCGCGGCTCGTTCCGCCAGGCGCGACTCGGCAAGGAGCAGAGCAACTACATCGCGGTCGGCAAGGCCGACGCGAAGATCCGCTCGGCGCGCCTCTTCATGCGCGACATCATCGATCGCGCCTACGAGGAGGCCAAGCAGAAGACCCACATCGACTACGAACTGCGCGTGCTCATGCACGAGGTCAACGTGCACGTCGTGGCCGAGGCGCGGGAAGTCGTCGAGATGGTCTTCAAAGAGATCGGCGCCGTCGGTACCGTGAAGGGCCTGCGCATGGAGCGCATCTTCCGCGACATGATGACGGCGTCGCAGCACGCCATCGTGATCGAGGCGTCGTACGACCGTGCCGGTCAGTACTGGCTCACCAAAGACCTGGAGGACGGGCCGCAGCTCGACGTCGAATTCGGCTACGTGCGGCCTCCGCACCCGCAGAACCGCCACCGCTACGCGTAGCCGCAGCGCACTCCCCCGGGCGGCGGACCTACCTCAGGTGCTCGATATCCGCTGCGTTCACGGTGAGCTGCCCGCCGGTCGGCAGGTCCACCACGAGCGCACCGGTGTCGTCGAGCGCGCGGGCGCGGCCGTCGACCAGTTCGCCGCCGGGAAGGTGCACGCGCACCTCGCTTCCAAGCGTGAGCGAGTTGCGCAGCACGCGGGCTCGAGCCGCTTCGGGCTTGTCGACGGCGAGCTGCGCGAGTGCCATGAGCCCGGTCGCGAGTTGCGCGATCACGCGATCGGCGAGCGCTTCGCCGAGTGGATCGGCGATCGTCTCGGCACCGCCGACGGCACCGCCCGCCGCGAGCACCGAGGTGGCGCGGTCGGTCGGCAGTTCCCATTCGGGAACCAGCAGGTTGATCCCCATCCCCACCACGATCGACCCGTCGGGCAGCATCTCGCAGAGAATGCCGCAGAGCTTCGGCCCGGTCCGCCCCGCTTCCGCGTCCTCCTCGTCGCGCACGTGCACGTCGTTCGGCCACTTCACCCCGACGCGCACGCCCTCGCCGAACAGCGGTTGCAGGGCGGCCGTGACCGCCGAGCCGGCGAGAAGCGGCAGCCAGCTGGGGCCGAGGCCCTTCTCCCCGAAATCGCGCACCAGCACCGACACGGCGAGTGCGGTGCCGGGCGGGGTGATCCACTCGCGCGACAGGCGGCCCCGTCCCGACGTCTGATCGGCCGTCGCGAGCACCGTGCCGTGGGGCAAGGCCTCGCGCGCGGCCCGCTCCCGCAACTCGGCATTCGTCGAGCCGACCGATTCCATCCAGATCGCGAGCGGCACCGCGCCCCGGGTATTGGTGAGTTCCATGGTCAATCAGCCTACTTCTTTGGCGATTACCTACCACGCACGGCATGCCCGGCGCGCTAGGCTGGCATCCGTGACTTCAGAGACTTCGAGCGCACAGCTTTCAGGCGCACAGACTCCGGCCGTGCCGAGCACCGCCGCCAAGATCGCCGACCACCGCCGCAAGTACCAGGAGGCCGTCGGCGATCGCGACACGGCCGCGGCGGCCAAGCAGCATCCCCGCGGCAAGATGACGGCCCGCGAACGCATCACTGCACTGCTCGACCCGGGTTCCTTCGTCGAGTTCGACAAGTACGTGCGCCACCGCAGCACGGCGTTCGGCATGGATGCGAGCCGCCCCTTCGGCGACTCGGTCGTCACCGGCGCCGGCACCATCCACGGTCGCCAGGTCGTCGTCTACTCGCAGGACTTCACGACGTTCGGCGGCTCGCTCGGCGAGGTCGCAGGCGAGAAGATCGTGAAGGCGATGGAGTACGCGCTGAAGACCGGCGCCCCCATCCTCGGCATCCTCGATTCGGGCGGCGCCCGCATTCAGGAGGGCGTGGTCTCGCTGTCGAACTACGCGAAGATCTTCCGCCTGAACACGATGTCCTCCGGCGTGATCCCGCAGATCTCCCTCGTCATGGGCCCCTCGGCGGGCGGTGCCGTGTACTCGCCGGCGCTCACCGACTTCGTCATCATGGTCGACAAGACGAGCCACATGTTCGTCACCGGCCCCGACGTGATCAAGACCGTCACCGGCGAGGAAGTCGGCTTCGAGGAGCTGGGCGGCGCGCTCACCCACAATCAGACGAGCGGCGTCTCGCACTACCTCGCGAGCGACGAGCACGACGCGCTCGATTACGCGCGTGCGCTCATCAGCTTCCTGCCCGACAACAATCAGGCCGAGGCGCCGATCTACGACACCGAGACGTCGCTGCAGATCACCGACGCCGACCGCAAGCTCAACACGGTCATTCCCGACAGTCCGAACCAGCCGTACGACATGCTCGCCGTCATCGAGGCGATCCTCGACTCGGGCGACTTCCTCGAGGTGCAGCCCCTGTTCGCCCCGAACATGCTCATCGGCTTCGGCCGCGTCGAGGGCCGCACCGTCGGCATCATCGCGAATCAACCGAAGCAGATGGCAGGCACCCTGAACATCGAGGCGAGCGAGAAGGCCGCGAGATTCGTGCGCTTCTGCGACGCGTTCTCCATCCCGATCCTCACGCTCGTCGATGTGCCCGGCTATCTTCCAGGCACCGATCAGGAATTCCAAGGCGTGATCCGCCGCGGTGCGAAGCTGCTCTACGCGTACGCGGAGGCCACGGTGCCGCTCGTCACCATCATCACGCGCAAGGCCTACGGCGGCGCGTACATCGTGATGGGCTCGAAGCAGATGGGCGCCGATTTCAACATCGCGTGGCCGACCGCCGAGATCGCCGTGATGGGCGGCGCCGGCGCCGTCAACATCCTCTACCGCAAGGAGCTCGCGGCCGCCGCGGCCGAGGGGCGCGACGTCGAGGCGCTGCGCGCCGAGCTGACCTCGAAGTACAACGCAGACGTGACGAGCCCGTTCCTCGCGGCCGAGCGCGGCGAGCTCGACAACGTGCTCGAGCCCGCCGGCACTCGCCTCGCGGTCATCAAGGCGCTGCGCGGCCTGCGCGGCAAACGGGCCGAGATGCCAGCCAAGAAGCACGGCAATATTCCGCTGTAGCGGGTGGATCGAGGCACGACGTGAATGCACTGAATCCGCTCCCGCCCGACGCGGCCGAGCGCGATGCCGCCAAACGCGACGAGATCGGCGAGATCGACGACGCGGTGCGCGGTGACGACTTCGTCTTCGCGACCCGCGGGGTGAGCGATGAGGAGAAGGCGGCGGTGATCTCGGTGCTCACCCGGGTGCGCGCCGAGGAGACCGAGAGCGTGAAGCGCGTCGAGCGCCGTGAGCACCGGCCGTGGGCCCGGTCGCAGCACACCCCCGAACTCATCGGAGACCCGCTCGCCGAGAGCTGACTCCGAGGTCGCGTCGGTAGGCTGGAGCCATGGTGAAGCCAGCGGATGAGGCGCGGCGCGAGCTCGCCGCTGCCGTGAGCCGCGGGTTTCACATCGACTACATCCCGCAATCCGATCGGGCCTTCGACCCGAGTGTGCGCCGCTCGGCCGTGCTCATCCTGTTCGGCGCCCTCGACCGCGTACCTGCGGAGTGCGAGGAGCCGGTCGACGTGCCTGCCGAGCTCGACGTGCTGCTCACCCGCCGCGCCGACGGCATGCGGCACCACCCGGGCCAGATCGCGTTTCCCGGCGGCGGCGTCGAGCCGAGCGACCGCGGTCTCGCCGAGACGGCGCTGCGGGAGGCCGAGGAGGAGACGGGTCTCGACCCGAGCGGCATCGATGTGCTGGGGTCTCTGCCCCCGATCCACATCCCGGTGAGCAACAATCTCGTGACGCCGGTGGTCGGCTGGTGGCGACTGCCGAGCCCGGTCGAGGCCGACCGCTCGGAATCGGTCGAGGTCTACCGGGTGCCGGTGGCCGAGCTGCTGCGCCCGTCTGCCCGGGGCACCTCGGTGCTGCGATACGAGCGCAGCACCTTCACGGGGGCCGCGTTCGAGCTGAGCCCGCGCTTCGGCGGCCACATCGTGTGGGGCTTCACCGGCATGCTGATGTCGAGCATCTTCGAGGGCGTCGGCTGGGCGCAGCCGTGGAACCGCGAACGGGAATTCCCGATCACCCGCTACTGACGCCTGCAGCAGACCGTACGGCGGACCCCGTCCGGCTGGCGGTCTCCTATGCGTGGGAGATCGTGTCGAACGCCTCAGGTGGGAATCTGGTCGCGGTGTCTCCCAGCTGCAGCGCGAGCGCGGTCGCCTTGGCCGCATCCTCGAGATTGAGCGCGCGCCGGTAGGCGACCCGCACCGACTCCCCCACCACCGAGCAGCCGTGATGCTGCATCACGACGCAGTCGTGCTCGCGCAGCTGCTCGGCAGCCGAGTCGGCGAGCTCGTCCGAACCGTTGTGGAAGAAGGGGGTGACCCCGATCGAGCGCACGTAGAACGCGTGGTCGAGCGTGAGCAGGCGAATCGGGTGACCGAGGCTCGCAAGCACGACCGCGTGCTGCGGGTGCAGGTGAATGACGCACTCGGCATCGGGCCTCGCGAGGTAAGAGCGCTGATGCAGGCGCCACTCGCTCGACGGGGCGCCTGCGCCGCTCCCGAGCTCGCCGCCCGCCGACTCGGCATCGACTACCTCTCCGCGCAGGTTCATGACGATGAAGTCGTCCGGGGTCATGCGATCGAGCCAGGTCCCAGAACCGGTGATGAGGAATTCGCTCTCCGAGATGCGTGCCGAGAGGTTGCCGCCGCTCGCGAGCACCAGACCCCGTCGCACGGCATCTGCGCCGACCTCGATCAGCTCGTCGACCAGCTCGGCGCGGTGGCGTGTCATGATTCCCGCCGCTTCTCCAGCTCTCGGTCGAGCGCCGCCTGCGCCGCCTCGACCACCTCCGCGTCGGCGCGATACTGGTGCTGCTCGGCCGGGAATGCCACCGACCGCACTTCCGCGGCGTACGCCTCGACCGCGGCGACCAGCTCGTCGCCCACTGCGGCGTACTGCTTCACGAACTGGGCGACCCGCCCCTCGGTGATGCCCGCGAGATCGTGCAGCACGAGCACCTGTCCGTCGGCCGGGCCGGCGCCGATGCCGATCACGGGAATGCGCAGCTGCGGGGTGAAGACCTCGGTGATCTTGGTGGGCACGGCCTCGACCACGACCGCCACCGCTCCGGCCTCCTCGACCGAGAGGGCCTCCACGACCGCGCGCTCCGCGGTCTCGATCGTGCGACCCTGCGCCCGGAGGCCGCCGAGCGCCGTCGCCGTCTGCGGGGTGAGCCCGATGTGCCCGACGACCGGGATTCCCGCCGCGGTGATCGCGCGGATGCGGCTCAACCGCTCCGGCCCGGCCCCCTCGATCTTCACGGCGTCGGCGCCCGCCTCCTTGACGAAGCGGATCGCGGTCGCGACCGCCTGCTCATCGGAGATCTCGGTCGAGCCGAAGGGTACGTCGCAGACGACGAGCGCCGAGCTGACGCCGCGCCGCACGGCTCCCGCGAGCAGCAGCATCTCGTCGGTGGTGACGGACACGGTGGAGCTGTGCCCCAGCACCACCTGCGCACCGGAATCGCCGACGAGCACCATGTCGACACCCGCCCGATCCACGATGCGCGCCGTCGGATAGTCGTACGCGGTGACCATCACTATCTGCTCGCCGCGCGCCTTCATCTCGGCGAGACGGGGAATCGTGAGCGGTGCACTAGCCACAGGCCATCCTTGAGAGTCGTCTTGCGCACCGGGCGTTCGCCCGGCGCTGTCCCCTCCAGGGTACCCCGGGCGCTATGCCACGATGCGACCGGCAGGGCTCTGCGCCCCGAGCAGCAGCACGTTGTCGAGCAGGCGCACCTCGCCCACGCGGGCCGCGACCGCGAACAGCGTCGGCCGGTCGACCGCCGCCATCGGCACGAGGGTGCCGGGGTCGACGAAGGCCAGGTACTCGGCGGCGATCCGCTCGCCCCGGAGCACGCCTGCCGCGAGCGCGCGCAGCGCCTCGGGATCCGTCTCGCCCGAGGCCACCGCCTCCTCCACCTTCGCGAGCGCGCGCGGGATCGCGAGCGCTCGACCGCGGTCTTCGGGGCTCAGCCGCACATTGCGGCTCGACCGCGCCAGGCCGTCGTCGTCGCGCGAGGTCGGGCACACGACGACACTGGTCGGGATGCCGAGATCGGCGACCATGCGCCGCACCACGACCGTCTGCTGCGCGTCCTTCGCCCCGAAGTACGCGGCGTCGGGCAAAGCCGCGAGCAACAGCTTCGCCACCACCGTCGCGACCCCGTCGAAGTGCGCGCTGCCCCGTGCCGCACCTTCGAGGGTCTCGGTGATGGCGCCTGAAACGCTCACCGTGGTGGCGAAGCCGTCGGGATACATCTCAGCCGCGTCTGGGGCGAAGACCAGGTCGGCGCCCGCCGAGGCCGCAAGCTCGACGTCGCGCTGCTCGGTGCGGGGATATGCGGCGAGATCGGCCGGCTCGTTGAACTGAGTGGGGTTCACGAACACCGAGACGACGACGACCGCGTGCGCGGTGCGCGCCGCGCGCACGAGCGACAGGTGCCCCTCGTGCAGGGCGCCCATGGTCGGCACCATGCCGACACCGCGGGCTGCGGCCGCCGGGCCGCATGCGCCGCCGCCCGGCGCGACTGCCTCGGCCGCCCCACATTCTGCACGCAGCTCGCGGATGGCGCCGCGCAGCTCGGCGATGGTGCGTACCACTCTCATGCGGATCCTCCGGGTGTCGCGTCGTCGGTCGTCTCCGTCGGTGCCGCTTGGCCGCTGCGTGCGAGCTCACGGGTCGCTGCGGCGAGCGCGTCGAAGAGCGGCAGATACGCGGGCAGACGTTCGGATACAGCGGCGCGTTGGCGTTCGACGGTCGCCTCGTCACCGCGCGCGATCGGCCCGGTGAGGGCCTCCGCGGCCCCGCGCTCGGACCAGTTCTCGACCGCGGCCCGTACGAGCGGCACGAGCGCTTCGCGGCCGACGCCCGTCGTGCGGGCGAGCTGCTCCGCGAGCCCCTCGAGCGTCACGAGGAAGTTCGAGGCGATCGACGCGGCCGCGTGGTACGCCGCTCGATCGGCGTCGCGCACCCTGAAGGTTTCGAGGCCGAGTGCGAGTGCGAGGCGCCGAGCCGCATCGAGCGCGCGTTCCGTGCCGCCGTCGATCGCGGCGTACCCGCCGGCGAAATCGTGGCCCGACCCCGCCACCGTGGTGAGCGGGTGCAGGCTGAAGGCCTCGTGCGGCGCGAGCGCGTCGAGCCCGGTGGCACCCGACAGGTGCCCGAGGAGCGGGCCGGGGGCGATGAGGCTCGCCGCCGAGGCGATCTCTGCGTCGGGCACCGCGAGCAGCACGATGCCCGGGGCGACGCCCGGGGCGATCGCGGCGTCCGGGTCTCCCGTCCGGGCCGCGCCCGTGGCGCCGCGCCCGACGGGCCCGTCCACCGACGCTCCGGCCGCGCGCAGAGCCGCGGCGATCCCCGACCCCATGCGGCCGGCGCCGACCACGAGCACGCGCTCGGTCACGGCGCTGGGTTGCGGCTGCGGGGCGGTCGGCACGCAGTCCAGACTATCCTCCGTGCTGCTACCGTCCCGACGCACGCAGCGCGAGCCATGCGACAGCGCGGTCCTCGGCCCGAGACATCGACCACCCGGTGAGCTGCTCGACGCGTCCGATGCGCGCGACCAGCGTCTGCCGGTGAATTCCGAGTCGGCGTGCACTCGCGCGGTGCCCGCCGTGCTCGGTGAGGAACACCCGCAGCGTCTCGGCCAGCGGGCCGAATTCGCCGTCGGCCTCCCGCAACGGGTCGAGCGACGCCGCGATCTGGCGTCGCGAGTCGGCCGGCAGCGCGGCGAACACGAGATCGACGGTGGGCAGCTCGGTGTACCGCAGCACCGGCAGCCCGTCTTCGAGAGCCGAACGAAGCGCCTGTCGCGCCTGCATCGCGCTGCCCGAGAGCGCATCCGCCGGCGCGGGGGTGCCGAGCCCCAGGTACACGACGCTGCCTCCGACCGGCGCGAACTCCCCGACCCTCGCCGCCAGTTCGTCTGCGAGGTCGTCGCGCACGAACCCGCCGATGCCGCCTCGCTCACCGGCGTAGACGTGCTCGGCGCCGAGCTCGTCGAGCCAACGCGAGAGCAGCCGCTCGAGATCGATCGTGCGGGTCTTCGCGCCGAGCGCGAACCCGGTGAGACTCGTCTCGTGCACGCCCCAGCGTCGCAGCAGCTCGCCCGCCTCCGTTCCGCCCTGCAGGAGGATCTCGAGCAGCGCTTCGCGCCCGAGGCTCGCGGTGAGCGACGGGTTGTGGGTGCGCAGCAGCAGGTCGAAGAGCGCCGCCGCCTGCTGACCGAGGTCTCGACTGCGGCTGACGACGCTCGAGCGCGAGGAGAGCACGAGGTATCCGACCAGGTCGCGATCCGAGCCGACCTGGTGCGACTGCAGGCCCTCGTGCCGCACCCGCACCGGTCGTCCGAGCGCGAACGCGACGGCGTCGCCGATGTGCAGCCGCCCCGCCCCTGCGCTCGCGATCAGTTGCCCGTGCGGATCGAGCAGCACCGCCCAGCCGTCGGTCTGCTTCGCGAGCTCCACGATCACCGCGGTCACTCCACCCCGCCGCGCCACCTGCGTGAGCACTTTCATGCCGGCGGTGACGAGGCGATCCGCGGCCGCCTGATCGGTGGCGAGCAGCGCCGCGAGTTGCGAGTGAAGCGCCTGCCCGGAGTGCTCGGCGCCGAGGATCGCGGTCATGCCGTGTTCCTCGAGCGACTGCCGCACTGCACGCCCGCGTTCGTCGCTCACGTACACCGCGCCGACGAGTGCCTCGGCGTCGACGCCCCCCGCTTCGAGTCGTCTCAGCAGGTCGTCCGATGCACCCGTCAGCAGCGTCGCGTACTGAGGGTTGCCGATCACCACGTAGTCGTCGAGCCAGGTGAGCCCGTCGACGAAGGTACGTGCCGAGAGCCGCTGTTCGACGCATTCGCCGCCGACCGCCCGCGCGATCGCGCCCAGGTCGAGTGCCATGACACGAGTGTACCAAGTGTCGATCTCCATCGAATGAATCATCATTTGGCACGATGACAGCACCCGTCAGAGCTTCGTACCATCTCGGAAGACACACGACGAAGGAGTACCGCATGAAAGCCATCGTGTTCCGCAACCCGAATACTCGGGTCGAGGTCGCAGAGGTGGATCTCGCCGCCCCGAAGGCCGGCGAAGTCAGGGTGAAGATCGCCGCCGCAGGCGTCTGCCATTCCGACCTGCATGTCAAGCGCGGCGAGTGGGATGCGGCGTCGCCCATGGTGATGGGGCACGAGGGCTCCGGCACGGTCGTCGAGCTGGGCGAGGGCGTGACCTCGCTCGCCGTGGGCGACCACGTCGTGCTCAGCTGGGTGCCGCCCTGCGGCGAGTGCCGCTATTGCCTGCAGGGGCACGAGGCCCGCTGCCAGAAGGTCGCCACGGTCGTGGCGCCGAAGGGAGTGCTGTTCGACGGCACCTCCCGGCTCAGCACCGGCGGCGAGCAGTTGCACCACTACCTCGGCGTCTCCTCGTACGCCGAGGAGGTCGTGGTACCGGCATCGGGCGCCATCAAAGTGCGCGACGACGCGCCGCTCGACGTCATCGCCGTGGTCGGCTGCGCCGTCGCGACAGGCGTCGGCGCGGTGCTCAACACGGCCGCGGTCGAGCCGGGCGCCACGGTCGCGGTGATCGGCTGCGGCGGGGTCGGCCTCAATGTCGTACAGGGTGCGAAACTCGCCGGCGCCGAGCGCATCATCGCGATCGACGTGGTCGCCGACAAGACCGCGATGGCGTTGCAGTTCGGTGCGACCGACCGCATCGACGCCTCGGAGCGCGACGCGGTCGAGCAGTTGTTCGAGCTGATTCCCGACGGCGTCGACTACGCCTTCGACGCGATCGGCCGCACCTCGACCACCGAGCAGGCCATTCGGATGCTCGGCCTCGGCGGTGCCGCGGTGATCGTCGGCCTGCCCCCGACCGGGGCGAAGGCCTCGTTCGAGCCGCTCGTGCTCGCCGAGGCCGACCAGCGCATCCTCGGCTCGAACTACGGCTCGGTGCGCCCCTCCATCGACATCCCCGCGCTCGTCGACCGCTACATGGACGGGCAGCTGAAGCTCGACCCGCTCATCTCGGGGAGGCGCCCGCTCGCGGAGGCCGCCGAGGCCCTCGACGATCTCGAGAGCGGCGGGGTGCTGCGCACCCTGTTGATCCCGTGAGCGCGACCTCCGAGCACGACACCACACATCAAGTTCCTCGAAACCGAGTTCCTCAAAGGAGAGTTGCATGACTCAGACAGTCAATAGAAAGGTCGATGCCGGCCTGCGCGAAGGGGTCATGTCGGGCCCCGAACTCGCAGCACAGGCGATCGCGAGCATCGCCCCGAGCGCGGTCATCGCGTTCACCGCCGCGGCGATCTTCCTCGGCGCCGGCAACGGCACCATGTACGCGTTCGCACTGGCCACGATCGTGATCCTGTGCGTGGGCTACATCGTCTCGATGTTCGCGAAACGGCATGCCTCCGCCGGTTCGCTCTACACCTACGTGTCGAAGGGCCTCGGACCGACCGGTGCGTTCGCTGCAGGCGTCGCGCTGCTGATCGGCTCCTGGGGCATCGCGGCCGGTTCGCTCGGCGGTGCGGTCTCGTACATGTCGGATCTGCTGCAGATCTTCGGCATCCCCGCGACCGGCCTCGTCTGGCTCGTCGTCCTCACAGTGGTGATCGGCGGCCTCGCCACCTTCTTCACGATCATCGGCATCCGCATGTCCGCCCGCGTGTCGCTCGTGCTCGAGCTCATCTCGGTGTTCATCATCGTGGTGCTGCTCGTCTCAGCACTCGTCTGGCTCGGCCCCGATGCGTGGGATCCGGCCCAGTTCTCGTTCGAAGGCGTGCCGTTCCAGGGCGTCGCCGCGGGAATGGTCCTCGGCATCCTCGGCTTCGTCGGCTTCTCCTCCGCCGATGCGCTCGGCCGCGAGGCGCGCAACCCGAAGACCGCGATCCCCCGCGCCATCATGTGGAGCGCCGTGGTCGTGGGCGTGCTCTACGTCTTCGCCGCCTACACCCAGATCGCGGTGCTCGGCGACGAACTCGGCGAGGTCGCGAGCCCGCTGCAGGCCATCAACGACCGCATCGGCATGCCGGGCTGGTTCGCGCCGGTGCTCGTGTTCGGCGTCGCCGCCTCGTTCTTCGCCGTGGTAGTCGCGCCGCTGAACGTGGTCGGCCGCATCATCTACGTCATGGGCAAAGAGGGCATCGCACCCGAGCGTTTCGGCCGCACCCACGAGACCCACCTCACCCCGCACCGGGTGCTGCTGGTCGCCGGGCCCGCAGCAATCGTCCTCGACGTGATCCTGCTCGCGCTCGGCACCCATCCGATGGACATCGTGGTCTGGGTCGACACATACGGCACATACGGCTACATGGTCGCGTACGCGCTCGTCGCCATCGCGGGCGTCATCTACACGCGCCGTCATGGCATCCCGAACCGCATGGTCTGGGTGTGCGCGGTCGTCGCCGTCGTCGCGATGGCCTATGTGTTCTTCGCGAACGTGTGGCCGGTTCCGGCGTTCCCGATCAACGTCATCCCCTACATCATCGCGGCGACCATGCTGCTCGCCTTCCTCCGGTTCTGGTGGATCAAGGCCAACCGCCCCGAGGTGCTGAAGAACGTGGGCAACACCCACACCGAGATGATGGAGGGCATCGGATAGTCCTCGCGCATCGCCCATGCGGCCCGGGAAGCTTCGGCTTTCCGGGCCGCATGGGCATAGTGTGTAACGCATGAGCAATTCCCCGGCCGGCAGCGCATCCGACTCCCGCCCCGGCGCACCCGCCGCACTCGCGCGGGCGGCCGCGAGCGCCATCGCAGAGCTGACGGGCGTCGCCCGCCACGATCTGGCGCTCACCCTGGGCAGCGGCTGGGGCGACGCCGCGGCCCTCATCGGCGAGGTCGTCGCCGATCTGCCCGCCGATCGGGTGCCGGGGTTCCGCGCCTCCGCGGTCGCGGGCCACCCGGGCACGCTCACCTCCATCAGGCTCGCCGACGGCCGCCACGCACTCATCATCGGCGCCCGCACCCACTTCTACGAGGGGCACGGGGTGCGCGCCGTCGTGCACGGGGTGCGCACGGCCGCGGCCGCGGGGGCGAGGATCATGGTGCTCACCAACGGCGCCGGGGGCCTCGACCCGGCCTTCGGCCCGGGCGAGGCGATTCTCATCAGCGACCACATCAACCTCACGGCGGCCTCGCCGATCGAGGGCGCCGAGTTCGTCGACCTCACCGACCTGTACTCGGCGCGGCTGCGGGGCCTCGCTCGCGAGGCCGATCCACTGCTTCGCGAGGGCGTGTACGTGCAGTTGCCCGGGCCCCACTACGAGACTCCGGCCGAGGTGCGCTACCTGCAACGCATCGGCGGGCAGGCGGTCGGCATGTCGACCGCGCTCGAGGCGATCGCGGCGCGCCAGGCAGGCATGGAGGTGCTGGGGCTCTCGCTCATCACGAACGCCGCCGCCGGCCTGCAGCAGGCCCCGCTCGACCACGCAGAGGTGCTCGAAGCCGGACGCGAGGCGGCCGGACGGCTCGGGCCGCTGCTCGCGGGCGTCGTCGCGAGGCTCGGCTGAGCCCCGCGATTCGGGCAAGGCGGCGGGTCGATGCCGTCGGTGCCGAGCAGCGCGCGGGATCACCCGAGACAGAGGCGTAATATATCCTTCATGTCTTCTGCACCCCACGCCCCCGCCGCGCCCCCGGCACCGCGCAATTCGAAGTCGCGGGTCATTCTCGCGAGCCTCGTGGGCACCACGATCGAGTTCTACGACTTCTACGTCTACGCCACCGCGGCCGTGCTCGTATTCCCGGTGCTCTTCTTCCCCACCGGCAACGACACCACCGCGCTGCTCGCCTCGTTCGCGACCTTCGGCGCGGCGATGCTCGCCCGCCCGGTCGGCGCGATCTTCTTCGGGCATCTCGGCGACCGGCTGGGTCGCAAGACCACCCTGGTCGCCTCGCTGCTCACGATGGGCATCGCGACCTTCCTGATCGGCCTGCTGCCCACCCACGCGAACATCGGCGCATGGGCCGCCGTGCTGCTGCTCATCATGCGCCTCGCGCAGGGCTTCGCACTCGGCGGCGAGTGGTCGGGCGCCGCGCTCGTCGCAACCGAGAACGCCCCCGAGGGCAAGCGCGCCTGGTACGGCACGTTCCCGCAGCTCGGCGCCCCGATCGGCTTCATCATCGCGAACATGCTGTTCTTCGCGATCAACGTCCTGCTCTCGGATCCGACGACCCCGGGCGTCGCCTCCGAGGCGTTCCTCAGCTGGGGCTGGCGCATCCCGTTCCTGTTCTCGGCGGTCATGGTCGTGATCGGGCTGTGGGTGCGGCTGAAACTCGTCGAGTCGCACGCGTTCGAGCGCACGAAGGAGACCGGCAAGGTCACGAAGCTGCCGCTCGCGATCGCCTTCAAGTTCCACTGGAAGGGTCTCATCTACGGCACCTTCGCGATGCTCGCGACTTACGTGCTCTTCTACCTGATGACCTCGTTCACCCTCACCTACGGCACCCGGAACACGCTCGAGGACGCCGCAGCCGCAGCCGAGCAGGCGGGTGCCGACTTCGACCCGGCGAGCTTCATCCCGGGCCTCGGCTACGCGTACAACGACTTCATCCTGATGCTCGTGTTCGGGGTCGTCTTCTTCGGCATCTTCACGATGGTCTCGGGCCCGCTGGCCGACCGCTTCGGGCGCCGCCGCACACTGATCTGGGTGACCCTCGGCATCGTGGCGTTCGGCTTCACCTTCGTGCCGCTGCTCGCCGGTGGCACCGCCTCGGTGATGTTCTTCCTCGCACTCGGCTTCACCCTGATGGGTCTCACCTTCGGCCCGATGGGGGCGTTCCTTCCCGAGATGTTCCCCACAAACGTGCGCTACACGGGTTCGGCCATCTCCTACAACGTCTCCTCGATCCTGGGCGCGGCCCTCGCACCCATCATCGCGGTGTGGCTATGGGATCTCGCGGGCGGCAGCCCGATCTTCGTCGGCTTCTACCTCTCGGCCGCGGCACTGCTGACGCTCGTATCGCTGCTCATGGGTCGCGAGACGAAGGACATCGACATCGTCGCGTAGCGCACAGGCCCCGGCTGGGGCCCGCCGAACGGACGACAGGGCCGCCTGCACCGAATCATCGTGATCGATTCGTTTCAGGCGGCCCTGCGGCATTCCGTTGGTTCGGCCGCTCCGCTTCCGGCGACCCGGCTCAGGCGGCCTCGCACTGGCAGCGATCCTCGGGCGCCACCCCGACGAGCGCGTCCTCGATGTGCTGCCCGCACCCGGCCCAGGTCGGTTTGCCGCATTCGGCGCAGGTGACTCGCTGACACATGGATAGGCTCCTTCACATACGCTTTCTATACCCTCAGGGGTATCATAATACACATGC
>JBEBWI010000004.1:0-48154 GCA_040392345.1 Leucobacter soli
GCTAGCCCAGGAAGCTGCGCACGAGCACGTGCCCGCGGCCGGTGCTCAGCCGCACCCAGGTGAGGGTGCGCCACAGGGACGCCCGAGTCTCCTCCCGGAGAAAGCCCAGCGACTCGGCGGCGAACGCCGCAGCCGCCGGCACCCCGGGAGCGATGTCGACGCCCCACACCGATGCGCGCACCTGCCGCACCACGGCCTCGCCGGGCGACTCGGGCAAGAGATCGGCGACCCGCGCGATGCCCTCCTCCGCCGCCCTGCCGAGAGAAGGCGCATCGAGCACCCCCGTCTGCTCCCAGCCGGTCGTCGGTGGCAGCACCCCCGCCCACGCGGTGGTCACCGTCGCATCGGGCAGGTCGAGGGTGAGGCCGATGATTCCCATCCGGGCGATGCGGTCGAGCAGTGCCCGGCCGCTCACCGTCACATCCACGTCCCAGGCACCCGCACCCGCGCCGGGACCTGCGCCGGTGCCGGCATCTGCGGCCGTGCCCTCCTGCCCGGTCCCCCCGTGCCGCAGCGCGAATGCACGCATGCACAGCACCACGGGCACCGTGTCGGTCAGCCCCGCCGGAGCCTGCGTGCAACCGTACACCGCCATGACACCGCCACGCGTCACAAGGCGCACCTCGGGTTGCCCGACTTTCTGCAGCCGCTCGAGGTACACCTTCAAGTCGTCGCGGGTGGGATGGTCGGCGAGCAGCAGCTGCATGGTCACCCACCCACCATAGCGGGCAGCGATCCACCAATAGACTGTGCAGATACCGCCGCGTCGCCGCGGCACCGGCCCGAGAATCAGGAGGCGCTATGACCGGCGTACCAGACCTCACCGCAATGCTCTCAGTGCTCGACAGCGGTGCCCGCACACACGATGACATCTTCACCGGGCCTGCGCTCCCCACCCCGCACGGCCGTTCCTTCGGCGGCCAGGTGCTGGGCCAGGCCCTCGCCGCGGCGGGCGAGACGGCTCCCGAGGGGCGCGAGCTGCACTCGATGCACGGCTATTTCCTGCGACCCGGCGTCTCGGAGGAACGCATGACGTTCGAAGTGGCTCGGCTCTACGACGGCCGATCCTTCGCGACCCGACGTGTGCAGGCGTACCAGCACGGCGAGGTGCTGATGTCGCTGATCGCCTCGTTCCAGGAGCCGGCCGACGGCCTCGAGCACCAGGAGACGCACGACCTGAGCGGGGTTCCCGACCCCGACGCCCTGCCCACCGTGTGGGAGCGATTCGGCCACCTCGCACACGAGGGCCGCACCTCGTGGATCCTCAATCGCCCCTTCGATTTCCGCTACATCGACCCCGACATCACCCTCGAGGTCCAGCACCGTACCAACAAGCAGAGCGTGTGGATGCGCAGCCGCGACCAGCTGAACGGCTCGCAGCTGCTGCACTCGGCCGCCCTCGCATTCGCGAGTGACTACCTGCTGGTCGAGCCGGTTGCCCGGCAGCACGGCCTGCCGTGGGCGACGCCGGGGCTGAAGCTCGCGAGCCTCGATCACGCCATGTGGTTCCACCGGCCGTTCCGCGTCGACGAGTGGCTGCTGTACGTGCTCGAGTCGCCCACCTCGCAGGGCGGGCGGGGCCTCAGTCACGGTCGCTTCTACGATCGCGAGGGCAATCTGGTGGCGAGCGTCGCCCAGGAGAGCATGCTGCGGATGCCCGATTCGGAATTCGACGACGAGTTCTAGAGCGCGTCGCACTCGATTTTCGGGTGCGGATCGTCGCCGCCGGCCCCCACTCGGCCCTCGGCGGCCGCACCGCCGCGGGCGCAGCTACCGATCGCGACCTTTCCTCGCGACGAACAGCACGTAGCGCTCGAGCGCGTACTCGGGGTCGCGGGTGCCCCCCTTGAGCAGCCACTCGGTCTCGGCCGCCATGTCGACGCAGCGCGCGAGGTCGCTCTCGCGCCAGCCGCGGGTCTCCTTCACCGCGCGTTCGGCCTGCCAGGGCGCCATGCCGAACTGCTTGGCCAGCTGCCCGCTGGAGCCCTGCGCGCCGTAGACGCGTGCCATGGCGCGCACCTTCATGTTGAGAGCGGCGAGCATCGGTATGGGGTCGGTGCCGGTGGAGAGCGCCTGCCGGAGCAGCAGCAGCGCGTCGGCGGCCCGGCCTGCGGTCGCGGCGTCGGCGACCTTGAACGCGCCGGCTTCGACGCGCCCCTCGGTCGCCCGCTCGACGTCCTCCTCGGTGAGACTTCTTCCGACGTCTGAGACGAGTTGCTCGATGGCACCGACGAGGTCGCCGAGCCCATCGCCGTAGGCGGCGACGAGCGCGCGCAGAGCGCCGGGGGTGATCTGCGCGCCCAGCCGGCGGAACTCCCGCTGGGCGAGTTGCAGCCGGTCGCTGTCCTTCTTCACCTCGGCGCAGACGATCTCGATGGCTCCGGCAGTCTGCCCGGGCGCGCCGCGCACGGCATCGAGCAGCGCCTTGCCGCGCTGCCCGCCGGAATGCCGAAGCACGAGCGTCGTGTCGTCGGCCGGGCTGTCGACGTAGCGCTTCGTATCCTCGATGAAGGCATCGCTCGCCTTCTCGACGCCCTCGACGCGAATCAGTCGGGGCTCGGCGAACAGCGACGGGCTCGCGATGGTGAAGAGCTCGCCCGCACCATAGCTCGCAGCGTCGACGTCATGCACTTCGAGCGAGGTGTCGGCCCGCTTCAGCGCCTCGCGAATGTCGCGGCCCGCACGATCGGCGAGAAACTGCTCGGGGCCGCTGATGAGCACGATCGGCGCAGGACGCGCCTCGGCGAATCCGAGCTGCTCGATCTTGCCCTTCGCGCCCGCGCGACCCCTGGTTGATCCACCTGCTGCTGCCACGACTCAAGCTTAGGGGGCGCCACGGACACGGACGCTGACGAGTTCCGGTTGCGGCTTCCTCAGGCTGCGCCATCTGGTCGCTCGCAGGGCATCGACTGTCGGCGCGACGAAGGCATTCGCATCTGCATCCCTGTCTCCCGCATCGCCCATATCGCCCGGGGATCGCTCGATCCACACCTCGAAGCCGGTTGCCACGGGCGTGAGCGCAATGGAGCCGTAGAAGTCGGTGCGGAGCACTCTCGTGCCGACCCGCGAGAGTGCCCCGAGCGTGTCTGCCGCGGGGTGGCCGTATCCGTTACCCGCTCCAACCGACACGAGCGCCACACCCGCACCGACCTTCGCCGGCAGCCGGTGATCTTGATCGCGGGAGCCGTGATGCGCCACCTTGACCACCTCCGCTGAGAGATCGACCCCGGCATCGACGAGCGCGCGCTGCTGATCGTACCCGGTGTCGCCGAGCAGCAGCACCCGCGACTGCCCGAGCGTGACATTCATCACCAGGCTCGCCGCGTTCGTGTCGGCCGGCACCGCGCCCTGTTCGGGTGCAAGCACCTTCCACCGCATCGCCGAATCGGCGTGCAGCGCACCCGCGCCCCCGGCCGCCCCGATCTCGTACGGCACGCCTGCCGATTCCAGCATGCGCACGACCGGGCGAGACCCTCCCGCCCGCGCACCCTCTGCCTGCGCACTCGTCGCCGGCGCGAGCAACGCTCGATCCACGCGATGCACG
This sequence comes from Leucobacter soli, assembly GCA_040392345.1. Taxonomy (GTDB): domain Bacteria; phylum Actinomycetota; class Actinomycetes; order Actinomycetales; family Microbacteriaceae; genus Leucobacter; species Leucobacter soli_B. The sequence continues at coordinate 3,545 of JBEBWI010000004.1, forward strand.
ATCGCATCGAGGGCGCCCACGTGGTCCCGGTCGTCGTGGCTCAACACCAGAAGGGCGATTCGACTCACGCCGAAGCGCTCCAGGCAGCTCGTGAGCATTTCCGGATCATCGCCGGTGTCGACCAGCATCACCTCGTCACCTCGCTCGGGTGAGCGCAGCAGCAGCGCGTCGCCCTGCCCGACATCGCAGGCGACGACCGACCATGCCCGCGGTACGCCGGTTCCCACGACCAGGGGTGCCACGAACGCTACCGAGACGAACAGGCCGAGCGCCGCGGAGCTCAGAACGGCGACCACTGCCGCGATCGGACGGGGCCGCGGTTCCCGCGAACGCCACGGCACCCGGCGCGACCCACCGGAACCTCCGGGTAGAGGCAGCCGGCCCCGATGCACCCACAGTGCCAGCAGGAGCAGCAGCTCGCACACGGTGAGCAGGACCGCGCCGAGCCAGCCATCGGGCCAGGCCCAACGGCCGGCCGGAATCGACGATGCGACCCCGGCCGTCGCCACGACCCAGCGCGCGGGAAAGCTCGCCCCGACGAGAAGCATGCCGCCGAGCCAGGGCCAGAACGGGAGAAAGACCGCCGCGAGGAGTCCGAGACCGGTTCCCAGCGGTGCGGCCGGTGCCGCCAGCACATTCGCGAGCACGCCCACCGCGGGAATTCCGGGCTGCAGAAGCAGCAGCAGCGGTCCACATGCGAGCTGCGCGGCGAGAGAGACCGCGAGCGCCACGGCGAGGGGCTTCGGCAGCCTGCCCCGACGGCTGAGCCAGTCAGAGACCGGGCCGGCCATCAGCAGAATGCCCGCGGTTGCAGAGACCGAGAGCGCGAAGCCCGGCTGCAGCGCCTGCCACGGATTCATGAAGAGCAGCACGAGCATCGCCGCCCCGAGCGCCGGCAGCGCTGCGGAGCGCTTGCCGCCGAATCCCGACGCGAGCAGCACCGCCGCCATTACGGCGGCACGTTGCACGCTGGCATCTGGACCGACGAGGAACACGAAGCCCGCGAGCGCCAGGGCCGCAACTGCGATGCGCATGCGGCGACCGACACCCAGATGTGCGAGCACCCAGATCATCGCGCCGGTCACGAGCGCGCAGTTGGCTCCGGATACGGCCGTCAGGTGCGTGAGTGAGGTCGCGAGCATCTGCTCGTCGAGGGACTCCGGCACGAGCGAGGTATCCCCCACTGCGAAACCCGGCACGAGCTCCGCTCCCGGCACCCGGGCCGCTGCCTCGCGGAGCCCGGAGCGGATCTCGGCGGCCCGGCTGCCGGCCCACTCCGAGACGACCGCGATCCACCCGCCGGCCGGCGGCAGCATTTCGGAACGCTCGAGCACACGCATCGAGAACGCGGCGAGACCGCCCGGTTCGAGTGTCGAAGGCACTCCCCTGACCCGCAACGCGACGCCAGGTGCCCATCCGGCGGCCACCGGCTCGTCGAGGAACAGCAGCACCGGCACGCTCCCCAGAGCGGATTCTGCAGTTGCGTGCACCCAGGAGCGGTCTCCGTACTCGGAATCGACCGCACGCGGATATCCGCGCAGTGTCACGACCTGTTCGGTCGTGCGCGATTCGGCCGCGGCGGCGAGGAGCACCGGATCGGCGCGCGCGGCCTCGTCGGCAAAGATCCGAGCCGCGAGCACCACGAGCACGGCGAGGAGCACCGCGGTGAACCGCAGCGCGACGCGCGCCCAGGCGGCCCCCCTGACTGCGGCGACGAGCAAGGCCGCACCTGAGGAGGCCGCGACCACCAGCACCGCTCGTGCGGTGCCCGGCGACGCAATCGTCACCGCCGCGCACGCCCATGCGATCGCCGCCGGGGCGAGCAGCCGCCACTGCCCGGGGCTCAGCAACCAGGGCTCGGCATCTGGGAGGGGCTCCTCCTGCCGGATTCCCGATTCGCCCGACGTCTCCGGTTCGTTCGGCGCCCGAGGCCCGCCGCGACGCTTCACACCGTGACCAGGGCTCGGAACTGTTCGAGCGTCTTCGCCCCGATGCCGGAAACCTGCAGCAGCTGATCGACGCTCGCGAACGGGCCGTTCGCGTCGCGCCAGTCGATGATGCGCTGCGCAAGGGCCGGGCCCACTCGCGGCAGCGTCTCGAGCTCGGCGACGCCTGCGGAATTGAGATTGATGATGCCGCCCGCGAACCCTGCAGACGCGCCACCCGACGCCTGCGCACCGCCGTTGGTCGCGCCTGCGGCGGTGTCTGCGTCGGGGACGACTATCTGCTCGCCATCGACGACCGCCCGCGCGAGGTTGACACCCGCGAGCACGGCGGCATCGGTGGGACCTCCTGCCGCATCGATCGCGGCCTCGACGCGAGCTCCCGGCGGGAGTTCCACCACCCCGGGTGCGTGCACCTCGCCGACGACGTGCACGAATATCTGGGTATCGGTCGCGCCCCCGGCTGCACCCGTGTAGGTGCCGATGCCAGAATCTGACTCCGAGCCGAGCCCTTCACCCGCGGAGCCGACCGACGTCGTCTCTTCCGCTGTCGCGAACTCCGCGGGCACCGCGGGCCGCTGAAACGCCACCACAGCGATGGTGACCACGATCGCGATCACGAAGACGGAACCGCCCAGTAGCAGCGGCGTGCTGACGGCGCGCAGCAATCGCTGGCTCAGTGTGCGCGGTGGGCGCCACTCCAGCGGCTCGGGCGCGGGCCGGGGAGGTTCGAGCACCCGCTCAGATGCGCCTGCCGATGCATCCGCGGGCACGCCCCACCTCAGACGCGCCTCGCCGTCGCCCGCTGTCTCACCGCTTCGCTCCGCCGCGCTGAACCGTCTGCTCAGCCTGCCAGTCTGCTGCCCCATGCGCACACGCTACGGCGCGTGCTCGGCAGCCTGTACGCCCTGCAGGCGAACTGTGGATAGTTCAGCCCGGTCTCAGCGTGCACCCGGTCTGTGAGCGACGAAGGTCGTCGAACCCCGGCATTCAATCGGTGGGATCTGCCGGTCAGTCCTCGTGGCCCGCGATGACCGGGATGCCGGTGGCCTCGCCGTGCCGCATGCGGCAGCTGCCCGCGGGCGCGACATCGGGGAACGCGCCGAGCGCCCCCACGGTCGAAGCCGCCACGGTCTCGCCCCGCTCGCGCGCGGCACGCTCGAGCACCATGTCGACGAGCCCCGAGACGAACGCTTCGCGCACCCCCACGGTCGCAGCGCGCGCCGCCTGCACACCGAGCTCAGCCGCGGTCTCCATCGCCTCGACGTCGAGGTCGAATGCGACCTCCATGTGGTCGGAGATGAACCCGATGGGAGCGATCACGACCTTGCGCACGCCGGCGGCGGCGAGCGACTCGAGGTGGTCGTTCACGTCGGGCTCGAGCCACGGCGTGCGCGGGTCGCCCGAACGCGAGCAGTACGCGAGCGACGAGTCGAACTCGACCCCGAGTCGCGCCGTCAGTTCAGCGTCGATCGTGCGCTGCACATCCTCGTGCTGCTCCCGGTAGCCGGGGCCGGTCACTGCAGACGCGTCCTGCATCGTATCGGGGATCGAGTGGGTGACGTAGACGATATGGGCACCGTCGAGGCCGCCGTCGAGATGCTCGGCGGCCTCCGCGATCGCGTCGGTGTTGGCCCTCACGAAACCCGGCTCGTTGAAGAAGGGACGCAGGATGTCGATCTCGGGCGCAGCCTCGCCGAGCCCCGCCTGCGCGGACGCCAGGTGCTCGCGATACTGTCGGCTCCCCGAGTAGGAGGCGTATGCGCTCGTCACGATCGTGAGCACCCGCTTCGTGCCGAACGCCGCTGCGTCGCGCAGCGCGTCGACCGTGTAGGGGTGCCAGTTGCGGTTGCCCCAGATCACGGGCAGCTCGACCCCGCGCCGCGCCAGTTCTGTTCGAAGATGCTCCAGCAGCGCCAGGTTCTGCTCGTTGATCGGGCTCTTCCCGTCGAAGCGGTAGTAGTGCTCCCCCACCTCGGCCAGCCGCGCCTCGGGAATGCCTTTCCCTCGCGTGACATTCTTCAGAAACGGGATCACGTCGTCGGTGGCGTTCGGGCCGCCGAAGGAGCAAAGCAGAAGCGCGTCGTAGGGCTGTGCGATGTTGGTCATGGTTTGCACCGTATCATCAGGTTCGCTGTACATCTGATGTATAACATCTGATGAGCCACATCTGATGTGGATCGCGCATCCACCCCGTCCCGCGCCGAGGAGCCCCGTGAACCCCATCCGTGTCTGGCTCGCCGCGCTCGTCGGCGCCGCTCTGCTCGGCCTCACGGTACTCGCATCCCTCTCTCTCGGCATCGTCTCGATGACGCCGGTCGAGACCCTCGGCGCCCTGTTCACCCCCTCGAGCGCGAGTCAGAGAACGGCCGCGGTGGTATGGACGATCAGGCTGCCGCGCATCATCGTCGCTGCGCTCGTCGGCGCCGCACTGGCGACGGTCGGCGCCGTGATGCAGGCGATTCTTCGCAACCCGCTCGCAGAGCCCGGCATCACCGGCGTCTCGGCGGGCGCCGCTGTCGGCGCCGTGGCGGGTATCACCCTCGGGGTCGCCGGCTCGCACCAGTGGGGCATCCCGATCGCGGCGTTCGTCGGCGCGGCCACGGTCGCGCTCATCCTGCTCGGCGTGCTGCACAGCCGGAAGGACCTCGGCCCGGCCACCATCATCCTCGTCGGCGTCTCGATCAGCGCGCTCGCCGGCGCCCTCATCAACATCCTGATCGCGAACGCCCCGGATGACGCCCTGGTGCGCAGCGCCCTGTTCTGGTTGGCCGGCGACCTCGACCTGCGCGGCTGGGATCACGTGCTGATCGCACTCGTGCCCGTGACGATCGGGCTCGCCTACCTCTTCACCCGCATCCGGGCACTCGACGCACTGGCACTCGGCGAGCAGATCGCCGCAACCTCCGGGGTCAACGTCGGCCGTGAGCGCACGGTGCTGCTGCTGGTCGCGGCCCTCGTCACGGGTGCGGCGGTCGCGGTCAGCGGCATCATCAGCTTCGTCGGCCTCGTCGTGCCGCACGCCCTGCGCCTCATCGTCGGCGCATCGCACGCCCGCCTGCTCCCGCTCTCCGCCCTCGGCGGTGCCCTCTTCCTCGTGGCGGCCGACACCGTCGCGCGCGCAGCCTTCGGCGCCGTCGTGGTGCAGACGGGCGTCGTCGCGGCCCTCGTGGGAGCGCCGGTCTTCCTCGCAATGATCCTGCGGAGGCAGCGGGCATGAGTACCCTCTCGGACCTCGTGCTCTCGGAATTCGGTGCCGTGCGCGGCGGCCGCGCGCTCGGTGATCCACTCGATCTGCGCGTCGCCCCGGGCACGGTACTGGGCGTCGTCGGCCCGAACGGCGTCGGCAAGTCATCGCTGCTCGGCGCACTCGCGCAGGCGGGCGTTCCGAGCTTCGGCCGGGCCGCACTGGGGGGCCGTGACCTCGGCTCATTGCGCGCTCGAGAACGCGCACGACTCGTTTCGCTGCTGACGCAGGACCTGCGCGCACCCGACGAACTGCGAGTCGGCGAGCTCGTGCAGATCGGCGCCTGGGCCTCTCGGCGCGACGACCCCGATGCGGCTGCCCGCACTGCGCTCGAACAGGCCGGCATTCCCGAGCTGGTGGATCGCCGATACGGCGCCCTCTCGGGCGGACAGCGGCAACTCACCCAGATCGCGCGCGTACTGGCTCAGAACACGCCCGTGGTCGTCCTCGACGAACCCACCTCCGCACTCGACCTCTATCATCAGCGCGCCGTCGAGCAGACGATGCGCCGTCTCGGGAACGACGGCAAGATCGTGATCGCGGCACTGCACGACCTCACGCTCGCGCTCAACACGTGCACCCAGATCCTGCTGCTCGAACGCGGGGGCGGGGCGCGAACCGGCAGACCCCACGACGCGCTGCGACCCGAGCACGTCTATGCCGCCTACGGCGTCAGAACCTCCATCCACACGACACCGCTCGGTCGATCGGTGCTGACCACCGACGACGTCTAGTGCCACTCGGAAACGACGCCACGACTCCATTCCCCAGATCACATCCGTCTCACGCGCAAAGTCAGGTACCCGCACCGTTCGGCCCCGACACAGAAGGAATCCTCGTGCTCAAGTTCTCCGCGCTCCCGGCGCGTCTCGCGACCGCGGCTGCAGTCTCCGTTTCAGCCGCCCTGCTTCTCACGCTCACCGCATGCAGCCCCGGCACTGAGGCGACCGATGACCCGCCGATGAAGACGGAATCGATGGAGAACGAAGGATTCCCGCGCACGATCGAGATTCCCGCGGGGGCCGTGCGTGACGCGACCACGCTCACCATCGACAGCGAGCCCCTCACCATCGCGGCGCTCGACTACGAGAGCGCCGAGGTGCTCGCCGAGATCGGGCTCGCGGACCGCCTCGTCTTGATCCCGGAGGCCGTGCTCAACCCGGTGCTCGGCAGCCACACCGACGTTCTCGCCCAGGTGCCGAACACCATCCCGGTCGCGATGGAATTGCAGGCCGAGACCGTGATCGCTTTGGAGCCCGACCTGGTGGTGATGAGCCCCCGCCACGGCGCCGACACGAGCATCGGTGACGTGCTCGAGCACGCAGGCGTGGCCGCCCTGCAGCTGCCGGCCCCGTGGACGAGCCCCGAGACGTTGAGTTCGAACATCGACCTCATCGGCCAGGCGACCGGGCAGGAGGCGGAGGCCGCCGATCTGATCGAAACGATTCAGACCGGATTCGTCTCGGCCGCTGCGGCGAAGACCTCCGAGGAGCCCCGCGTACTGGTACTCACGAACCAGGCCGGCAAGCCCTTCGTCACGGCGGGCAATGCCTTTCCTCTGCGCCTGCTCGAACTCGCCGGTGCGAGCAGCGCCAGCGACGTTCTCGGGTTCTCGAGCACCGGCCCCATCACCGCGGAGCAGGTGATCGAGGCGAACCCCGACGGCGTCGTCCTGATCGATATGAACGGCAGCGGCGATCGTCTGTTCGACGAACTCATAGGCAACCCTGCGGTCGCGACGCTGCCCGGCCTGCAGGAGGGGCGCATGCTGCGAGTCGAGGGCCGCGATGTGCAGGCGCTGGGGCTCACTGCGACCGTCACGGGGCTCGAGACGCTGACCGCCTGGGTGGGCACCCTCGCCTAGCGGTGTGGAGACCGGTGGAGGTGAAATCAGCGCGTTCCCCCGCACCCGCTCGGTACATCCTCCGTACCGGCTCGGTATAGTCGAGTGCACGCACCGCGTGCTGCACAGAGTGTTCGTGCCGAAGTGCCCCGTCGACCATCGCCCGAGGAACCATGTCAACAAGACAGAGTGGATCGCAGAAAGCTCGCGACACGCTGACCTACCTGCGCACTCGCATCTCCCTGGGCGATTGGGCGGTCGGCGACCTCATTCCGAAAGAGCCCCAGCTGATGGAGCTCATCGGAGTCGGGAAATCGACCGTGCGCGAGGCGGTGCGCTCGCTCGCGACCCTCGGCATGCTCGAGACCGTGCCCGGGGTCGGCACCTTCGTGCGCGCCCGCACACCGGTCAGTTCGATCCTCACCGAGTTCCTCGCCGATCACGACCTCGAAGAGGTGTTGGTCTACCGCCGCTCGCTCGAGATCGAGGCCGCTCAGCACGCCGCGGTCAAGCGCACACCCGAGCAGTTGGATGCGCTGCGCGAGGCCTACGAATGGAACCGTCGTACGACCAGGCCATCGCTGGTCGGCTGCTGCGATCTCAGCCATCCGCGCTCCTTCCACCGGCTCGTAGTGGAGGCCAGCGGCAGCAACCTGCTGCTCGATCTCTACACCGGGGTGATGAGCGTGCTGCAGGATGCCGAGGCGAACGGCCTGATCTTCCTCGGCATCACCCCCGAGACCATGCATCTCGATCACGAGGCGGTGCTGAAGTCGCTCGAGGCGCGCGACGTGCGACACGCCGCTCACGCGATGGCGCTGCACGTCGACCGGGATCTCGGGCTGCGCACCGACATGCTCGAGTTCGTCAGCACGACCGAGCGGGCCGAGACATTGATCGAGGCGGGTCTGGACCCGCAACCCGAGGCCTGAGCGCCCCGAACGGCGGGCGCCGCGCGGTCATTGCGCGACGGGCCGCGGCGTGGATCACGCGCGCGGCCCGTCGAAGCAGCTGTCAGTTCGCGGGTTTGGTCGCGATGCTGACGATCTTCGGCACGCGCACCACGACGTTCACGATCTGCCGTTCGCCGATGGCGCGCTGCACCGCCTGCGATGCGCGCGCGGCCGATTCGGCGTCGGCCTCGCTCACGGCGGCGGGCAGGGTGAGCCGGTCGCGCACCTTGCCGTCGACCTGTACCACGAGGGTGATCTCCTCTTCCACCAGCAAAGCCGGGTCGGCCTTCGGCCAGATCTGCAGGGCGACCGTGGGCTCGTGCCCGAGTTTCGCCCACATGTCCTCCGCCGCATAGGGAGCGAAGAGCGAGAGGATCATCGCGATGGCCTCGGCCGATTCGCGCACGGCGGGATCCGCTGCGCCCGCTCCGGAGTCGATGGTCTTGCGCGTCACGTTCACCTGATCCATCAAGCGTGCGACCACCACGTTGAACTTGTAGTGCTCGACGAGTTCGGGCGCGTCCGCGAGCAGGTGGTGGGTGTGCCGGCGCAGCTTCGCGTCGCCCGCCGAGAAATCGACTCCCGGCACGGAAGCCACATCGTCGGCCACGCGCCAGGCCCGCGCGAGGAACTTCGCAGAACCCTGCACCGACACATCGGCCCAGTCGATGTCGTCCTCCGGCGGGCCGGCGAAGGCGAGGGTGACGCGCAGCGCGTCGGCGCCGTGCGATTTCAGCTCAGAGGCGAACTCGACGAGATTGCCCTTCGACTTCGACATCTTCGCGCCGTCCTGCAGCACCATGCCCTGATTGAGCAGCGCCGTGAAGGGTTCTTCGAACTCGAGATAGCCGAGATCGAAGAGCACCTTCGTCAGGAAGCGCGAGTAGAGCAGATGCAGAATGGCGTGCTCGACGCCACCCGCGTACTGATCGATCGGCCCCCACTTCTTCGCCTCCGCCGGGTCGAACGCCTGGGTGTCGTCATTCGAGGAGAGGAAGCGCAGGTAGTACCAGGAGCTGTCAACGAACGTGTCCATGGTGTCGGGGTCCCGCAGCCATTCCTCACCCGTCTCAGAGTCGACGACGGTCGCCCACTCGGTCGCGGCGCCCAGCGGCGAACTGCCCTTGGGCTTCAAGTCGAGACCCTCGGAGGAGGGCAGGCGCACCGGCAACTCGGCTTCGTCGACCGGCCGCATCTCACCGTCGGCGCCGTGCAGAATCGGGATCGGAGTGCCCCAGTAGCGCTGCCGCGAGATCAACCAGTCGCGCAGACGGTAGGTCTTGGCCGCGCGCCCGGTTCCGCGCGCCTCGAGTACCTTGATGGCCTCGGCGATCGCTTCGGCCTTCTCGAGGCCATCGAGCTCGCCCGAGTTGACGAGTGTGCCGTCTCCCGACGTCGCGACGCCGCTCTGAGCGGGGTCGGGCAGCCGCTCGCCATCGGCATCGCGCGCGTCGACTACGACCCGAACCGGCAGGTCGAACTTCAGTGCGAAATCGAGGTCGCGCTGATCGTGGGCGGGCACCGCCATGATGGCACCGTGCCCGTAGTCGGCGAGCACATAGTCGGATGCCCAGACGGGAATACGCTCGCCGTTGACCGGGTTGATGGCGAAATGGTCGAGGAAGACGCCGGTCTTCTCCCGGTCGGTGCTCTGCCGCTCGATCTCGGTCTGCTTCTGGGTCTGCGCGAGATATTCCTGGAATCGCATGCGCACCTCGGGCGAGGCGCTCGCCGCGAGCTCCGCTGCGAGATCGGAATCCGGAGCGACGACCATGAAAGTGGCGCCGTACAGGGTGTCGGGGCGAGTGGTGAACACCGGCACCTTCTCCTCGCGGCCTTCGACTTCGAACTCGACCTCGGCGCCCGTGGAACGGCCGATCCAGTTGCGCTGCATGTTGAGCACCTTCGCCGGCCATCGGCCCTCGAGCTGATCGAGGTCGTCGAGCAGGCGATCCGCGTAGTCGGTGATGCGGAAGTACCATTGAGTGAGCTTCTTCTTGACGACGAGCGCACCCGAGCGCTCCGAGGTGCCGTCTGCCAGCACCTGCTCATTGGCGAGCACCGTCTGATCCACCGGATCCCAGTTGACCCAGCTCGCCTTGCGGTACGCCAGGCCCTTCTCGTAGAACTTCAGGAACAGCCACTGGTTCCAGCGGTAGTAGTCGGGGTCGCTCGTGTGCAGCACCCGACTCCAGTCGAACGACGGCGCGTAGACGCGGAACGACGCCTTCTGCTGCGCGATGTTCGCATAGGTCCACTCGCGGGGGTCGACTCCGCGCTTGATCGCCGCGTTCTCGGCGGGCAGTCCGAACGAGTCCCAGCCGATCGGGTGCAGCACCTCGTAGCCCTGGCCGCGCCAGTAGCGGGCCAGCACGTCGCCGAAGCAGAACGCCTCGGCATGACCCATATGCAGGTCTCCCGAGGGGTAGGGGAACATGTCGAGCACGTACTTGCGCGGCCGGTCGGAATCGCCGTCGCCGACGACGAACGGCTGCATCTCCTCCCACACCGGAAGCCAGCGATCTTGAATCGCCTGGAAGTCGTAGCCCTCGACTTGCTGCTCGCTCACACACACCTCGAATACGGTTCGGGATCGCACCCGCTTCCCGCGGGCGCACACATCCCCCAAGAATACCGGTGTTTCGCCATCGCAGATGTGCCCCGCACCTCGGCGCACCGAGAACGACGCCCGAAACCCGCGATCGTCGTCAGCCCGGCCCCAGAAGCGCCAGGAGCGGGGCCGCTTTGAGCCGCCGCTCCTCCTCCTCGCGCACCGATTCGGAGTCGGCGGTGATGCCGCCTCCCGCGCCCACGATCGCCACGGCCTGCTCGCCCGGCTCGCCGGGCCCGGCTGCGACGCCGCGCAGCTCGACGCTGCGAATGGTCATGGCGAGCTCGGCATCGCCCGAGTGCGAGATCCACCCGAAGCAGCCCGAGTAGAGTCCGCGCGGCCCGTTCTCGAGTTCGGCGAGAATCTGCACCGCACGGTGCTTCGGCGCTCCGGTCATCGAACCGCCGGGCAGACATGCGGCGATCGCGTCGAAGACGTCTCGGCCGGGCAGCAGACGGCCGGCGACCGTGCTCACGAGCTGGTGCACGTACGGGTGCGTCTCGACCCGCAGGAAGCCGCGGGTCTGCACACTGCCCGGCGCGCAGACCCGGCTCAGGTCGTTGCGCATCAGATCGACGATCATGAGGTTCTCGGCGCGCTCCTTCGGATCCGCCGCAAGCTCGGCGGCGAGAGCAGCGTCCTCCTGTTGGCTTCGACCGCGCCGCCGCGTCCCCTTGATCGGGTGGGTGGCGATCTCGTCGGAGTGCACCTCGAGGAAGCGCTCGGGGCTCGCGCTGACGAGCGCCCGCCCGCCGGCGACGAGGATGCCGCCGCGCACGCTGCCGCCCTGCTCCCGCAGCCGGAGGTACAGCGCGAGCGGGTCGACTTGGACGCGAGTCGTCGCGCGATCGGTGAGACAGAGCACGTACGCTTCGCCGTCGGCGATGGCGGCTCGGCATGACTCGACCTGCTCGCGGTACGCCTCGGCGGTGCGTCGCCAGGCGGCCGCCGTCTCGGCCTGCGGCGCGGAAGCAGCGGTCGCCTGCGCAGGCGGGTCTGGGTCACGCGGTGCCAGAGCGGTGAGCGCGGCACCGTGCTGGTCGAGCCAGCGGTCGAGTGCGTCTTCGTTCGCGCCGCGCAGCACGGCCGTCCGGGCGTCGTGGTCAAGGGTGAGCACGGTGCCGATCTCGAGCGCGAAGGCGGGCGGTGCGGCGTCGTGCGCGGGAGAGAGGCCGAGCAGCCCCACCCCGAACTCGTAGGAGAGCGCGACGACCCAACCCCCGTCGAAGCCGGCCGATGCCGCCGCTCCGGACTGCCCGTGGGGGTGCAGCCCGGAGCGCAGCGCCGCGAGGAACTCATGCTCGGCACCGCGCTGCGCCTCGACCACTCGCACGGCCTGAGCCAGGTGGCTCTGCCCGCGGCGCTCGTCGCGCACAGCGGATTCACCGTCGAGCCAGCACCATGCGCCACTCGCCGCGAGGCTCTTCGCGACGCGTGCCACGTCCTGCGGCCACGGCACCCGTCGCGATGCACCCGCTCCTCGAATCACCACTCCAGCGTAGTGTTGTTCGCGGCGACGAATGTCACCGCGAACGCCGGAATCGAGAACGGAGATAGAGATGGGCGGCACCGCCGAGACGACACCCGCTTCACCCGTGTCCGCGCAGGCACCCCTGCTGATCGCGGACTCGTTCCGAGTGCGAGGCGAAGGCGAAGACGCACGCGTGCTCGGATTCTCCCGCCATCTGCGGCGCTTCCTCGACGCCGCGGCCCAGGCGTTGCACGAGCGTTCCGGCGCCGGTGCGGAGGCCGCACTGTCAGAGCTGCAAGCGCAATTGCACGCGGCGCTCCCCGAGATCGCGGCCTTCGGCGATGGGTTCCCGCGACTCGAACTGCGCGATGGCTTCTCCTTGACCCTGCGCCCGCTCCCCGCCCTCACGAACGAGATCGAGATGGTCGGCGTAGCGGGTCTCGCGCTCGACCACCCCGAGTGGAAGGGGCCGAACCTCGCGCGCCTGCAGGCCGAGAACAGGCGGCTCGGAACCGAGGCGCTGCTGCTCGACGATGCGGGGAACGCGATCGAGGGAGCGACCACGAGCCTGCTCTGGTGGCGGGGGGAGACCCTCGTTCGCGTCGCGGCATCCGCCCGCGTGCCCTCGGTCACCGAGGCGCTCGTCGTCGAGCACGCATCGCGGCGGCGCATTCCGCTCGCAGAGGCTTCGGCGACGCCGGCCGAGATCGTGACTCATGAGACCTGGGCCGTCAACGCCCTGCACGGCATTCGTACGGTCACCAGCATCGACGGCGCGCCGCTTCCGAAGCCCGAGCCGCGGCGTCTCCACGATTTCCGCGAGGCGCTCGAGCGCTCGGCCGAGCCGGTACTCGGATTCAAAGCCGCAGACCGCGTGCCGTGACCCCCTCGGGCAGGTCGGTGTGGGTGATCACGATCACCGCACGGTCGCCGGGCACCGCACCGAGCAGGTCGGTGAGCAGGCGATCCGCCGCCTCGCGGTCGACGCCGGCCGTGGGTTCATCGAGCACAACCACCGGGAAATCCGCGAGAATGGCACGCGCCACCGCGATGCGCTGCGCCTGACCTCCGGAGACGAGCGCGCCCCGCTCGCCGACCGGCGCGTCGAGCCCCCCGCGGGATATCGCCCAGTCGCCGAGGCCCACCCGGTCGAGCACGGCCATGAGCTCATCATCGCTCGCGGTGTCGCGCGCGAACAGCAGGTTCTGCCGCAGGTCCGCGTCGAACAGATGCGGTGATTGCTCGCAGAGCCCGACGACGCTGCGCACGTCGACGCCCCTGAGATCGCGCGCTTCGACTCCGCCCAGCAGATAGCTGCCCCGGTAGTCGAGCAACCGCACGAGCGCGAGTGCGAGCGTGCTCTTGCCTGATCCGCTCTCCCCGGTGATCACGAGTGTCTCGCCGGCCCCGAGTACGAAATCGATACCGGAGACCGCCGGCTCGGCCGCGCCGGGGTGCCGCAGCTCGAGACCGCGCACCTCGATCAGCGGGGGCGCCGCGACGTCGGCGGCCCACGGCTCGGACAGGGGGTGCGGGTCTACGGGATCCACCGGAATCTCGACGGGCAGAGGCGTCTCGGTCAACGCGGCGACGCGGGCAGCGCTCGCCAGAGCGGTGCGACGCGCCACGAGCGCGGCGGGCACCTGCGCGAACACCTCGAACACCGCGGCGGGAAGGATCACCGCGGCCGCGAACAAGGGAGCCGAGATGTCGGTGCCGAGCAGCGGACTGAGCAGCAGCAGGATCAGGAGCGACGCTGCCCCCGAACCGAAAGAGATCACCGCGCCGCTGAGGCCGGCGGCGCGAGCACGACTCAGCTGGATGCGGGCGAGCCGTGCTTCGGCGGCGGCGATACGGTCGCGCTGCGCATGCTCCGCACCGAAGGCCGCGAGCACCTCCGCTGCCGCGAAGCGTTCGAGCAGCACGTCGGTGAGCCCGGCCCGCGCTTCGGCGAGTTCTCGGTCGCTCTCCCCCGAGACGCGTGCGGAAACCCGAGCGGCGACGAGGCCCGAGACGAGCAGCGCGAGCGCGAGCACCGCGGAGGCCGGCGGCGAGATGAGCGCGAGCACGATGAGACTCAGCGTCACGACGATGCCGCTGACGATGAGCGGCTGGCGCACACGGAGCGGTTGATCCTGCAGCTGGTCCACGTCGTCGACGAACGCGGCGAGCACTTCGCCCCGGTGATGCGACTCGATCGCGCCGGGCACCCGGGGCACGAGCGCCTCGAAGGTATCACTGCGCAGCTGCGCGAGCTGAGCCAGCACTGCGTCGTGGCTGGAGAGTCGCTCCGCGTAGCGGAACGCGGCCCGGCCGACGGCGAAGGCCCGCACGCCGACGATCGCGAAGGTGAGGTAGAGAATTGGGGGCTGCTCGCCCGCCCGCACGATGAGCCACATGCTCAGGCCGAGCAGGCCCACCACGCAGATGTCGGCGAGCACGCCGAGCACGGTGCCCGCTGCCGCGCGTCGCGCCGGAGGCATGGCACGGCGCAGCACCGCAGCGGTGGCCGCGTCCGCGGCCACCGCTGTCGCCGGGATCCTGTCGGGCGCTCCCGGCGCCGCTTCCGCGCCCCGAGCCGCGGTTCCGGCGCTCATTCGGCAGCCCCGACCGATACGACGCGATCCGCCGCGTCGAGCAGGCCCGCCCGGTGGCTGATCACGAGCACGGCCCGCCCGTCCGAGGCTTCTGCCCGCAGCGCCGCGCCGATACGCGCCTCGCTGTCCCCGTCGAGCGCCGAGGTCGGTTCATCGAGCACGATCGCCCCGGCGTCGGCGGACCAGGCGCGATACAGGCAGCGCGCGATGGCGACGCGCTGCGCCTGCCCGCCCGAGAGCCCTGCGCCCTGAGCACCGAGCCCGTGCTCGAGTGCGAGTGCTCCGAGCCCGACCGTCTCGAGCGCGCGCCGAACGAGAGCGAGGTCGGCCTGCGCCTCCCCGAGCGCGACGTTCTCGGCGATGCTGCCCTGCAGCAGCCCCGGCCTCTGGCCCGCCCATGACAGCGTGCGGGGCCGCGACACCGCCCCCGATGAGGGAGCGGCGAAACCGAGCAGCGCCGACACGAGCGTCGTCTTCCCCGCCCCGGACGGGCCGGCAAGGGCGACGAACTCGCCGGGGGCCACGTCGAAGCTCACCGGGCCCACCACGGTGCGCCCGCCGCGCCGCATCTCAACGGCGTCGAAGGCGATGCCGGGGGCGGTCTCGAACTGCAGAGCCCTCGCAGAGTCGGAGCCCTCGGCACGTGCCGCCTTGCGGGAGCCGCCCCGGCTCTCCCCCTCACCCTCGATGAGCCCGAACACCTGCTCAGCGGCGGCGAGCCCCTCGGTCGAAGCGTGGAAGGCGGCGCCTACCTGGCGAATCGGAATGAACACCTCGGGCAGCAGCAGCAGCACGAAAAGGCCGAGGGCGAGGGGGAACTCCCCCGCTACGAGCCGTGTACCGACGGTGACCGCGACGAGCGCGATCGAGAACGTGCCGGCGAGGTCGAGCACGAACCCCGATAGGAAGGTGACCCGCAGCACCTTCATCGTGCGCACCCGGTAGTCGTCCGTCTCGCGGCCGATGCGCTGCACCTGGCGGTGCTCGCGCCGATAGATCTTGAGCGTCGTGAGTCCTTCGACCACGTCGAGGAAGGAGTGCGAGAGTCGTTCCAGCTGCGCCCACTGCTCGTCTTGCACCGCGCGCGTTGCGAGGCCGATGAGCACCATGAACAGCGGGATCACGGGGAAGACGATGAGCACAGTGACGCCGCTCAACGGGTCGGCGAGCAGCACGGCGAGCACGAGGAACGGTGTCGCGCAGATGGTCAGGATGAGCTGCGGGAGGTATCCCGAGAAGTAACCGTCCAGGGCGTCGAGTCCGCGCCCGAGCGCCGTCGCAGGCCCGACGTCGGCGCGATCGCGCGCCCATTCCGGCGAGCGACGGTCGATCGCATCGAGCGCAGTGGATCGCAGCTGCGTCTTGACGCGCACCGCACCGCGTGCCGCGACACCGTCGATGCCCCACGTCGTGACCGACCTCAGCACGAGAGCCGCGGCGGCCCCGGCGAGCAGCCAGGGCAGGGCGCCTTCGGAGTGCGCGGTCTCCCCGACGCGGCCGGAGCCGCCGCCGAGACCGCCGAGCACGGGAAGCACCAGCACGGTGAGCGCGTGCGCGACGCACCAGCACCAGCTCAGCACCGCGGCGGTGCGCAGCAGACCGAGAAGCCCCCCGATCGCGAGAACGCCGCGTGCGGCGCTCGCATAGCGCAGGAGTCTCGGGTCGAGGGGCTTCATCAGATCTACTGTAGCCGCGTGCGACATGGACGCGCGCCGGGAGTGCACACCCGTGTCGGGGCGTAGCGCTAGTGCGCCCCCGCCGGCTCTTCGGACGGAATGTGGGTGCGGGAGATTCGCTTCCGGAACACCCAGTAGGTCCACGCCTGGTAGGCGAGCACCAGCGGCAGCGTGAACACGGCGACCCAGGTCATGAGCTCGAGGGTCTTCTGCGAGCTCGCGGCACCTGCGATGGGCATCGAGTAGGCGGGATCGGTGCTCGAGACCATGAGGTGCGGGAACAGCGCGCCGAAGATCGTCAGCAGGGCGAACGCGATGGTGAGCGCGTTGAACGTGAACGCCCAGCCCTCGCGGGCGCGCAGGTTCAGCACGATCGCCGAGACCAGGGAGACCGCCGCGAGCGCCGCCGGCACGATGACGAGCAGCGGGTTCTCGTCGCCGAGGTGCTCGAGCACGGTCCAGACGAGGAACCCGGCGGCCGCGACGAGCGTCACGAGGCCGATCTTCGTCGCGAGCGCTCGAGCCCGCACGCGGATGTCGCCCTCGGTCTTCAACGCGATGAACACCAGCCCGTGGGTGAAACACAGCAGCAGCACGGTCGCTCCCCCGAGCAGGCTGTACGGGTTCAACAGGGTCAGCAGCGTGCCCGTGTACACCCAGCCGCCCATCTCGAGCGGTTCGATGGGCACCCCGTGGATCAGGTTCGCGAACGCGGTGCCCCAGAGCAGCGGCGGCACCAGTGAGCCCCAGAAGATGAATCGGTCGAACCACCCGGTCCACTGCGCGCCCTTGCCCTGGTGACGGTACTCGAACGACACACCGCGGAGGATGAGCGCGACGAGTATCAGCAGCAGAGCGAGGTAGAAGCCGGAGAACATCGTGGCGTACCACTCGGGAAACGCGGCGAACAGGCAGGCGCCTGCGACGATCAGCCAGGTCTCGTTGAGATCCCACACCGGGCCGATGGTGTTGATGATGACGCGTCGGTCGGTGTCGTCCTTGCCGAGCAGGGGCAGCGCCATGCCGACGCCGAAGTCGAAGCCATCGAGTACGAAGTAGCCGATGAGCAGCGCACCGACGATCAAGAACCAGACAGTTGTGAGTTCCATGTTCGCGTCTCCTAGTACACCGTCGTGAGTGTGCGGTGATCGATGTCGTCGTCGTTCCCGTCGCCGTGCTCCGAAGTCGCCGTGACCTCCGGGGGCCCAGCCTGCGCCGCCTTCACGATGAGCTTGAACTCAACGACGGCAAGGCCCCCGTAGACGATCGTGAAGACGATGAGCGAGACGAGCACGGCCCAGCCGGGCACCCCCGGCGAGACCGCGGATTCGGTGGTCATCACACCGAACACGATCCAGGGCTGGCGGCCCATCTCGGTGAAGATCCAGCCGACGAGCGACGCGATCATCGGCACGGGTGCGGTCCAGACCGCGACCTTCCAGGCCCATGCCGGCACCTCGCGATGCTTGCGGGTGAGCCAGAGCCCGACCACCGAGACGAGGGTCGCGAGCGCGCCGAGCCCGATCATCCAGCGGAAGGCCCAGTAGGTGACCCAGACGATCGGCACGAACGAGCCGTCGCTCGGGCAGGTGAGCAGGGTGGATCCCGCGCCGCAGAACGCCTCCGTGTACTCGGCTTGCAGATCGTTGATGCCCTCGACCGTGCCGCTGAAGGTGCCGTCGGAGAGGAACGAGAGCAGATAGGGAATGCGGATCGAGAAGATCTCGTGCGCCCCGTCCGGGGTGCCCCAGCTGAAGATCGAGAAGGAGGCGTCGGCTCCGGTCGCATTGGCGTACAGTGCTTCGGCGGCGGCCATCTTCATGGGCTGGGTCTCGGTCATGACCATGCCGAGCGAGTGCCCGGTGAGACCGACGCCGAGGAAGGCCAGGATGTTCGCCCACAGGCCGAACCGCAGGCTCGCGCGCATCTCGTCGACGAACTGGTTGCGCGCGAGGTGCCAGGCGGCGACGGCGACCATCACCGTCGCCGCGAACATGATCGACGCGAAGATCGTGTGCGGGAACTGGGTGATGGCGACCGGGTTGAGCAGAACTGCCCCGATGTCGGCGAGTTCGGCTCGCCCGCGCTCCTCGTTGAGCACGTAGCCCTGCGGGTTCTGCATGAACGCGTTCGCGGCGAGGATGAAGTAGGCGGAAGCGGCGGAGCCGATCCACACGAACCAGATGGTCATGAGGTGGATCTTCTTCGGCAGGCGGTCCCAGCCGAAGATCCAGAGACCGATGAACGTGGCCTCGAAGAAGAACGCGATCAGCCCCTCCATCGCGAGCGGCGCCCCGAAGATGTCGCCGACGAAGCGGGAGTAGTTCGACCAGTTCATGCCGAACTGGAACTCCTGCACGATGCCCGTGACGACGCCCATCGCGAAGTTGATGAGGAAGATCTTGCCGTAGAGCTTCGTGAGGCGCAGGTACTTCACCTTGCCGGTCGCGACCCATGCGCTCTGCAGAATGGCGACGAGCAGGGCGAGGCCGATGGTCAGTGGAACAAACAGGAAGTGGTAGAGCGTTGTCAGCCCGAACTGCCAGCGAGCGAGCGTCAACGCATCCAAGAATTCGTTCACGAGTTCTCCAGAGTGCGGAGCGCGCCCACCAAGGGGTGCACTCCCTTAGTGAGTTCCGCTGCGGGTTGGTGATACCCGGCAGATCTATCGGTCGGTGACCGATCGCCTCAATTCTATTCTTCCTGTGAGTTCCCTGCGAATGCGTTTTGACGTCGAGATAAAAGTATTTCGACGCGATGGCTACTTCTGCGGGGCTCGATGGCGACTGGCCCGGGCGCTTCCGCGCGCCGATTAGACTGTGCGGGTGACTGAATACCAGCGGCCCGACAGCCGACCACGCCTCGCCGCGCGAGTCGACGACTGGGTGCACCGGCACCGCGAGCGTCACGCGCGCTCCAGCGGAAAGATCCCCGGAGTCATCCCATACATCAGTTACGGCTCGACCGAATGGGTGCGGGTGCTCGGCCGCGTGCTCTATCTCTCGCCCGAACTCGCCGAGGGCGGGGCACCGCGTCTGGGATCCGCGCAGATCGCCCGGGTGCGCGGCTGGCGCAGCTTCACGAGCCTGCATGCCCCGCATCAGCCGGTGCGGGTGCACATCGACGGCAACCCGGTCACCGAGATCGTCTCCGACCGCGGAGGCGTGATCGACTCGGTCGTGCACGTGGGGCTCGCACCGGGATGGCACACCATCAGCCTGCAGGTGGGCGAGACGGCGCCGGCGAAGGCGCCCGTCTACATCGTCGATTCCGAGGCCACGTTCGGGCTCATCAGCGACGTCGACGACACGATCCTCAACACCGCCCTGCCGAAGCCGCTCGTCGCCGCCTGGAACAGCTTCGTGCTCGACGAGCAGGCGCGAACCTCGACACCGGGCATGCCGGTGCTCTACGACCACCTCGTCGCCCAGCATCCGGGCTCGCCGGTCATCTACCTCTCCACCGGCGCGTGGAACGTCGCGCCGGCGCTCAGCCGGTTTCTCGAGCGCAACCTCTACCCGATGGGCCCGCTGCTGCTCACCGACTGGGGACCCACGCACGACCGTTGGTTCCGCAGCGGCAGGGAGCACAAGCGCGCGGAACTCGCGCGCCTCGCCTCCGACTTCCCGAGCATCAAATGGATCCTCGTCGGTGACGACGGCCAGCACGACGAGCAGCTCTATCACGAGTTCTCCACCGCCCACCCGAACAACGTCGCCGCCGTCGCGATCCGTCAGCTCTCGGCCAGTCAGGCGGTACTCACGGGCGGGCGCTCCAAGGCCCGCCTGCATCGCAGCGTGAGCGGGGTGCCGTGGGTCTACGGCCCCGACGGCGCCACCATCAAGGAAGAGCTCGCGCGACTGGGTCTCGTGTGAGCGAGTCGGAGCCGACTCGCCGCTCGCGGTTCGAGTCCCGCGTCACGGGGCGGTTCACCGTCGCTCGGCGGGCACCGCTGCTGCAGGTGCTCAAGGGAGCGGCGGCGTCGATCATCACCTGGTTCGTCTGCCTGCTCGCGTTTCCCGACCAGCTTCCCATCTTCGGTGCGATCGCCGCGTTGCTGTGCGTGCAGGAGAACGTCGATCAGTCGCTCAGCCGAGGGGTCGAACGCGTCATCGGCGTACTGCTCGGCGTCGCGGTGGCCCTGGGCGCCGGCGCACTGTTCGGGCCGCAGTCGTGGCTGTTCATCGCCGCGATCATCGTCTCGATGACGATCGGCTGGTCGTTGCGCATGACGTCGACCTCGACCAACCAGATCGCGATATCCGCCCTGCTGATGATCGCACTCGGCGGGCTCGAGTTCGGCTACGGGGTCGAGCGGCTCGTGGAGACGGCGATCGGCGCCGCGATCGGCGTGACGATCAACGCCGTTGTGGTCGCCCCCGTGCGCACGACGCCTGTGCGGGAGGCCATCTCGGCGCTCACGGAGGAGACCGCCGATGCGCTCCGCAGGCTCGCCGCGGCGTTCGACGAGCCCCGCTCGCAGGAATGGGTCGATGAGATGATGCGGAACGCCCGCGATCTGCAGACCGACCGGGACCGGGTGCGCGCACTGCTGCGCAGTGCACGCGAGAGTCTGCGACTCAATCCCCGCGGCCCGCGCTATCGCTCGGTTCTCGCGCGCGACGACGCGCTCTTCGATCGCCTGCAGCCGATCGTGACACAGGTTGTCGGCATGTCGCGCGCGCTCTCGGATCACTACGATGCCGAGCTGGTCGGCGACCCTCAGGTGGTGGGTCTCGCCGAGGAGATGCGGCGGTCGGCGCACGATCTGCAGCGGCTGCTGAGCTCGGGCGATGCCGCGGCCGTGCACCGGGAGCCACCGGCGCTCACCGCACCGTACGTGATCGCAGAGCCGCATCCCAAGCACTGGACGCTGATCGGTTCGCTGATGGAGGATCTCCGCCGCGTGCGCGGTCGCATCACCGGCGAGCTCGACTGACGAGCGCGCCGGTCGACGTGCGAACTCGGGCAACGAGCGAAGCCGGTGAGCCGGCGCGCGATCGAGGCTCGCGGACCCGCCCGGGAAGCGCCTTGGATACGCGAATCGGGGAGGGGCGAAGCCCCTCCCCGATTCCGCAGCACTCTGCGCAGCGCTGGGCGCGCCGCCGGTCTGTCGTCAGACGTCTAGGCCTGCAGTGCCGCCTGCACGTCGAGCGTGATGGTGACGTCGCTGCCGAGCAGCAGGCCGCCGGTCTCGAGCGGCGCGTTCCACTGGATGCCGTAGTCTTCGCGCTTCACGACCGTGCTCGCGGTGAAGCCGACCTTGTAGTTGCCGTAGGCGTCGGTGCCGAAGCCGCCGAGCTCGAACTCGAACGAGACGGGCTTGGTGACACCGCGGAGGGTCAGCTCGCCGTCGACGAACTGCTTGTTGCCCTCGACGCGCACACCGGTGCTCTTGAAGGTGAACTGCGGGTACTCCTCGGCGGCGAAGAAGTCGCCGGTGCGGAGGTGACCGTCGCGGTCGGCCTGGTTGGTGTTGATCGACGCGACCTCGACGGTGGCCTCGACGGTCGATTCGAGCGGGTTCTCTGCCGTCGTGATCGAGCCGGAGAACTGCTCGAACTTGCCCTTGACCTTGCTGATGGCCAGATGGCGCACGGAGAATCCGACCTCGGTGTGGGTGGGATCGATCGCCCAGGTGCCGACGCGGTAACCGGGGATCTGCTCGACGGTGGTTGTCATGGGATAGGCCTCCAAGATGTGATGCACGTTACTGGTTTTGGTTGATCCTTCAACTAAAACGAGAATAGCAGGCACCCGTGCGCCACGCAAGCATTCACCCGAATATTTACTGAAGCTTCAAGCAACAATCACCGCGGGCGACGCTTGGCAGCGGCGCGCGCGCGACGCGCGACCCCGTCGTCGAGCGCACGCGGTGCGAACCCGCCGTACCGCCGCTCGGCCGCAACGCGAATCAGGAAATCACTGATCGCCGGGTTCTTCGGCAGGAGCGAGCCGTGGAGGTAGCTTCCGATCACATTGCCGGCGCGCGCGCCCTCCACGCCGTCGCGCGGGTTGTTGCCGGCGCCCTGCGTCACCCTCCCGAGCGGCCGCGAAGCGGTTCCGATCACCGTGTCGCCGCTGTGGTTCTCGTAGCCGATCACCTCGCCGAACTCGTCGCTGTCGACCACGATGTTGCCGATCATGCGGGTGTCTCCCCCGCGCGTCTCGACATCGAGCACCCCGATGCCGACGAGTTCGTCGCCCGTGTGCGTGATGAAACGATGGCCGAAGAGCTGGTAGAGCCCGCAGATCATGAGCATCGGCGCACCGCTCGCGGCGAGCCCCCGCAGCTGCTCCCCCTTCGCCTGCAGGTCGACCGCGACCCGCGCCTGGCCCGAATCCTGCCCACCGCCCCCGATCACGATGTCGACGTGCTCGGGCAGCACGTCACCCGGGTTGATCTCCACCACGCGGGGCGAGAAGCCGTGCGCCCGGGCGCGCCGCGCGAGCGCGAGCACGTTGCCGCGATCGCCGTAGATGTTCATGTCGCGCGGGTAGAGCGAGACGATCACGAGTTCAGGCCCCTCCTGCGCGTTCGTGTGCGGATCGCCCATCACCAGACCTCCTCGACTTCGGTGAGGCCGGCGAGTGTCTTGCGCAGCGCCAGCATGGCCGTGTACGTGCAGAAGATGCGGCGCGGGTGCCCGGCGGTGCGCTCGCGGAACTCGGCGAGCGCGGACTCCAGCTGCTCGTCGACGTGACCGACCGGTACTTCGTCGTGTTCGAGCCTCAGCGCCATGTCCCACGCCCGCGTGCCGGAGACGGTGTCGACACCCTCGGCGCTCAGGGTACCGAAATCCACATCCCACAGCCACGACATGTCACGGCCGTCGGCGTACTGGTCGTTGATCGCGATCATGGTGGCCACGCCGGAAGCCTCGAATGAGGCGAGTGCGAGCCTGAAGCCCGCGGGGTTCTTCACGAGCACGAGTTCGAGCGGTGCACCGTCGAGTTCGAGCTGCTCGCCCCGCCCGAAAGCCGGGCGCACCTCAGCGAGCGCCGAGACGAGGGCCTCGGTCGAGGCCTTCGTGCCGAGCACCATGCGCACCGTCGCGAGCGCCGCGGCGGCGTTGAAGGTGTTGTAGAGCCCCTCGAGCTTCAGACTCGTGCCCGCATCCTCACCGTCGATGCGAAACACCGCCGCATGGTCGCCGACTTCGATCAGCTCCACGTCGGCGGGCGCCCGACTGCTTCCATCGGCCGCCTCCGAGAAGGAGCCCTCCGCCGTACCGCGGTGGAAGTCGTCGTCGCTCGGAAACATGGCGCGCAGCTCGGGCGAGAGGCCGAAGCCGCGCACCTCGATGCGCTCTTTCTGGCTGCGACCCGTCTTCACGAGCAGAGGATCCTCCCGATTCACCACGAGTCCCTCGGTCGTGGCTTCGGCGATGCGCTGCAGCAGCCGCGCGGTCGTGTCGATCTCGCCGAAACGGTCGAGCTGGTCGCGCAGCACGTTCAGCAGCAGTGTCACGCGCGGCTTCACGCGCGCGATGAAGTGCATCGCATGCGCTTCATCGAGCTCGAGCACGGCGATGTCGGCATCGAGCCGCCCGCCGAGCGAGCACTCCTGCACCGCGGCCGCGATGACGCCGCGGGAGAAGTTCGATCCGGTCCTGTTCGTGAAGACTCTGAGGCCCTGCGCCTCGAGTATCTCGACGATCATCTTGGTCGTCGTCGTCTTCCCGTTCGTACCGCTCACCGCGACCACCCCGTAGGGCAGCCGGCCCAGCACCCGTGCCAGGAAGCCCGGATCGAGCTTCTCGATCACGAGGCCCGGCAGGGCCGATCCGCCCCCGCGCAGCCGTGCGACCTGCCGCACCGACTTGCCGATCACGGCCGAGAGCACATCACGCATGTGCACCAGCGTAGTGAATCAGTGCCGTCGCTGGCAGCCGGCGCACCAGTAGAGCTTCCGGTTTCCCATTTCCTCGAGCACGATGTTCGCCCCGCAGCGCTTGCACGGCGTGCCCTCGAGCTTGTAGACCCAGTGCCGCTCGTCGCGCTCCCGCAGGGCGCTCAGGTAGTCGTCGCCGTCGAGCCCATCGATCGTGATCATCTGCCCGACGGTGATGCCGATCTCGAGCAGGTGAGCCCAGTCGTCCCAGAGATCGCCGAGCACCCGATCGCTCAGCGTGTTCGCAGGCGTGTGCGGGTCGAGCCCGGCACGGAAGAGCAGCTCGGCGCGGTACACGTTGCCGATGCCCGCGACGACCGACTGATCCATGAGTACCAGCCCGATCGGGGTGCGCTTCCCACCCGCGCGCTCGATGAACCGGTGCCGCTCCGCGTCGGTGTTCGCGTTCGCAGGGTCGGGACCGAGCCGCTGCAGCACGGCCTCCACCTCACCGGGCGAGAGCACCTCGCACGCGGTCGGGCCGCGCAGATCGGCGCACACCGTGTCGGTGAGCAGCCTCACCCGCACCTGCCCGCGCGGCTCGGGCGGGAACGCCCCGATCTCTTCCGATTCCCGGTCGTGCTCGGCCATGCGCACCCGGGTGCGACGGGGCGCCCCGATGGAGTGCACCGAATCCTCGCCGTCGCGATCCACCGGGCCCGCGCCGTCGGGCCGCGAGTACTCGCCCGTCTGCCCCAGCCTCGAGTGCCCCGGCGTCTGACCGTGGATCTGAATGCTCGGGTCGATCCTCACCTCGCCCGAGAAATCCCAAGCGCCGTAGATGCCGAGGTGCACGCGCAGCCAGTCGCGCTCCTCGAATTCGAGAAACATCTGCTTGCCGACGGCGCGGCTGTCGGTCATCTCCCGGCCGCTCAGGTGCGCGGCGCCCTCGGCGAAGCGGCCCTGCGGGCTCGAGACCTGCGGGCTCGAACCCACGAAATTGACCGCGAACTGGCGCGCGATGCGGTGAACGGAATGGCCCTCTGGCATGAACTCCCCGCCTAGATGCTGTCGACGGTCTTGCCGACGATGGCCCCGGTGGTCTCGTACTCGCCCAACTGGCCGATGCGGCGCACGTGCCGCTCATCGCCCGAGAACGGCGTGTCGATGAAGCGGTCGATGAAGCGGATCGCGTCCTCCACCGAGTGCTGCCGTGCACCGATCGAGATCACGTTCGCGTTATTGTGCTCACGGGCGAGCTCGGCGGTCGAATCGTTCCACACGAGCGCCGCTCGAATGCCGGCGACCTTGTTCGCAGCCATCTGCTCGCCGTTGCCCGAGCCGCCGAACACGACGCCGAGCGCTGGAGTGCCTGCGCGCTCATCGCGCGCGACGCCGACGGCCGCGTTGATGCAGAACGACGGGTAGTCATCGAGTGCGTCGTACTCGGCCGGGCCGTGGTCGATGACCTCGTGCCCGCGAGAGCGCAGGTGCTCTTGAAGCGTGCGGCTGAATTCAAGGCCGGCGTGGTCGGTCGCGACGTGAATGCGCATGGGGTTCTCCTCGGGATGGCTCAGGCGGCTCGGAAATGCTGGTAGGTCTCGCGACGGTCGTCGGCGCGTGCGCTGTTGCGCGGGAGTTCGCCTACGCGAACTGCGGGCCCACAGTACGGCCCCGCTTCAGCTCGAAGAAGCCGGGCACGCTCGCGGCCTGCACGATGCCGTCCCACAGTCGCAGCGCGTCGTCGCCCGTCGGTGCCGGCGTCACCACCGGGCCGAAGAAGGCGTCGCCGTTCACCGAGATGATCGGCACGCCCACGTCGGGGCCCGCGATCTTCAGCGCATGCGCCGTGTTCGCTCGCAGCTGCGCGTCGCTCTGCTCGACATCGGCCGCCGCCGCGAGCTCGGCGGGCAGACCCGCCGCCGCGAGCGACTCTGCGATGATCGCGTCGTAATCGTCGCGATCGCCCGGGTGGATCCGGGTGCCGAGTTCGGTGTACAGCCCGCCGACGACGCCCTCGCCGTGCGCAACGCGCGCGGTCTCCACCACACGCCCCATGCGGTGGCCCTGACGCTGCGCCTCGGCGTAGGCGCCGGCATCGGAACCCTCGTTGATGATGGCGAGACTGATCGGATGCCAGGCGATCTCGAAGCCACGCAGTGTCGCAACCTCGTCCGCCCACCGGCTCGTCATCCAGCACCAGGGGCAGATCGGGTCGAACCAGAACTCGACGACGGGCGCGGACTCGTGCACGGCAGGCTCACTCATGCCACCGATTCTAGCCGTGCCGAGTAGAGAGCCAGCTTGCGGGAATAGGCTTAGGTGACTACCTGGCCCGCAGCGCGGGCCGATCCACTCGCGAAACAAGGAGAACCGTGCCGGGAGAGAACCTGACCCGAGTCGAAGCCCGCGAGCGCGCGAGCGTCGTCAGCACCCGCAGCTACGAGATCGCCCTCGATCTCACCACCGGGCCCGAACGATTCCGCGTCTCGACGACCGTGCATTTCGACGGCACGCCCGGCGCCGACACCTTCATCGATCTCATCGCCGCCGAGGTGTTCAGCGTCACGCTCAACGGCCGCGAGCTCGACCCGGCCGAGGTCTTCGCCGACTCGCGCGTCGCGCTGCCCGGTCTCGAGGCGCAGAACACGCTCACGATCGTCAGCGACCAGCTCTACATGAACACCGGAGAGGGCCTGCACCGCTTCGTCGACCCCGCCGACGGCGAGGTGTACCTCTACTCGCAGTTCGAGGTGCCCGACTGCCGGCGCATGTTCGCGGTGTTCGAGCAGCCCGATCTCAAGGCGACGTTCGCGTTCACGGTGACCGCCCCCTCGCGCTGGCAGGTCATCAGCAACCAGCCCACGCCCGAGCCCGCCTCATCGGGCGTGCGCGACGGCGAAGCCGTCTCGACCTGGGCATTCGAGCCGACCCCCGTCATGTCCGGCTACATCACGGCGCTGATCGCGGGCCCCTACGAGTCGGTGCGCTCGGAGCTCACGAGCCGCGACGGCCGCACCATCCCCCTCGGCGTGTTCTGCCGCGCCTCGCTCAGCGAATACCTCGACGCCGAATACATCTTCGAGAAGACGCGCGAGGGCTTCGCCTTCTTCGAGGAGCAGTTCGACTACCCGTACCCGTTCGACAAGTACGATCAGATCTTCGCCCCCGAGTACAACATGGGAGCGATGGAGAACATCGGCGCGGTGACCTTCACCGAAGCCTATGTGTTCCGCAGCAAGGTGACCGATGCGATGCGTGAGCGCCGGGTCGTCACCATCCTGCACGAGCTCGCGCACATGTGGTTCGGCGACCTCGTCACCATGCGCTGGTGGAACGACCTGTGGCTCAATGAATCGTTCGCCGAATACATGTCGACGCTGGGCGTCGCCGAGGCGACGGAGTGGAGCGACTGCTGGACCACATTCGCGGCGAGCGAGAAGTCTTGGGCCTACCGGCAGGACCAGCTGCCCTCGACGCACCCGATCGTCGCCGAGATACGCGATCTCGAAGACGTGCTCGTGAACTTCGACGGCATCACCTACGCGAAGGGCGCCTCGGTGCTCAAGCAGCTCGTGGCCTGGGTGGGGCGAGAGCCCTTCATGCGCGGGGTGCACGACTACTTCGTGAAGCACCACCACGCCAACACCGAGCTGCCCGACCTGCTCACCGAGCTCGAGGCGCAGAGCGGGCGCGATCTCGGCAGCTGGTCGAAGAAGTGGCTCGAGACCGCCGGCGTGAACACGCTGCGCCCCGTGTTCTCCCTCGACGAATCGGGCGCGTACACGGCATTCGCGATCGAGCAGACGGCGATCGACGCCTACCCCACGCTGCGACCGCACCGTATCGCCGTGGGCTTCTACCACCTCGACGGCACGGGCGCGCTCGTGCGCACCGACCGCGTCGAGCTCGACGTCGACGGCGCCCTCACCAGTGTTCCCGCGCTGGTCGGCCGCACCCATCCCGATCTCCTGCTGCTGAACGACGACGACCTGAGCTACGCGAAGATCAGGCTCGACGAGGCCTCGTTCGAGACGGCGACGACGCACCTCGGCGCGCTTCCCGACTCCCTCGCCCGCGCGCTGGTCTGGGGCATGCTGTGGGACGTGACGAGAGACGCCGAATTCCCCGCCTCGCGGTTCGTCGCGATCGTGCTCGAGCACATCGGTGCCGAGACCCAGTCGACGACGCTGCGCACCCTGATCGGACAGCTGTTGCTCGCCGCCGCGAACTATGTCTCGCCCGAACGCCGCACCGAGACCCTGGAACAGGTCGCCGAGGCCCTCTGGCACCTCGCGGTCGACGCAGAGCCGGGTTCCGATCTGCAGTTCCAGTTCGTCAAAGCCTTCGCGCAGCTCGCCTCGACCGACGACCAGCTCGACACCGTGCTCGCGCTGCTCGACGAGCGCGCCCCGCTCGACGGGCTCGACATCGACACCGACCTGGGCTGGGAGCTGCTGATCTCCCTCGCCGCGGGTGGGCGGGCCACTCGCGAGGAGATCGACGCGGCGCTCGCCGACGACCGCACGGCGAGCGGTCAGCAGTCGGCGGCGCACGCACGCGCTGCCCTGCCCACGAGCGACGACAAGGCGACCGCATGGGAGTCGGTGTTCGCCGAGAGCGGGCTGCCGAACGCGATCGTACGCGCCACCGGCCTCGGCTTCCTGCGGGCCCACGACCGCGAGCTGCTCGCCCCCTACGTCGACCGCTACTTCGCGGCGCTCGCCGGGGTGTGGGAGCACCGCAGCTACGCCATCGCCGAAGAGATCATCGACGGCTTCTACCCGGCGCCGCTCGCGAGCGAGACGCTTCGCGCGGCGACCGCGGCGTGGCTCGAGGCCCACACCGAGGCGCCCGCCGCACTGCGCCGGCTGATCACCGAGCACCTGGCAGGCGTGGAACGCGCGCTCGCCGCGCAGACCGCCGACGCCGAGGTATGAAGTAGGTGGCCGAGATCTGGGCCGGCGTAACGGCGTTCTTCACCGAGTACCAGGTGCTGTTCCGGGTGCTCATGATCGTCGTGCTCGCCGCGGTTGCGAACCTCGCCCTGCGCTTCGCGCTCAACCGAGCGGTGCACGGCGTCGTGCGCGGCGTGAAGCGTTCGCAAGACGTCGAGTCGACGCAGGAGCTGACCGCTTCGCCGCACCTCAACGCCCGTGCGGTGCAGCGCACACGCACGCTCGGCACACTCGGCCGCAACGTGATCTCCTGGGTCGTCGTCATCGTCGCGCTCATCCTCATCCTCGGCGAGCTCGGGGTGAACCTCACGGCGATCGTCGCGTCTGCCGGCATCATCGCGGCCGGCCTCGCCTTCGGCGCGCAGAACATCGTGAAGGACATCCTGAACGGCATCTTCATGGTGATCGAAGATCAGCTGGGCGTCGGCGACCTCATCACCATCGACCAGGTGACGGGGACTGTCGAGGACGTCGGCATTCGCGTCACCAAGGTGCGCGCGAACGACGGCACCCTCTGGTTCATCCGCAACGGCGAGATTCTGCAGCTCGGCAACGCTTCGCAGGGCTGGGGCCGCGCGATCATCGATATCGCGGTCGCGGCCGACTCCGATCTCGAGATCGTCGAACAGGCGGCGCTCGACGCGGCGCGCGAGCTCATCGACTCGCCGCAGTTCGCGAGGCGCGTCACCGGCCAGCCCGAGGTGCTCGGGCTCGAGAGCGTCTTCGGCGACCGAGTCACCCTACGGCTGACCGTGCGCACGCGCCCAGAGGCGCAGTACGCAGTGCAGCGCGAGCTGCGCGCGCTCATCAAGCGCCATTTCGAGGAACTCGGCATCAAGCTCGCCGCCGAGCAGCCCAGATTCCCAGGAGGTTCGCTATGACCGAGCACGTCCAGCCCGAGGCGTCGGGCGATGCGCCGACTCACGCGGTACCGCGACTCACGCTGCGCGCGAGTGAGAGCGGATCTGCCGTGACCGAGACCCTGTGGTCGCAGGTGGGCGGCACCGACACGTTCGAGCGCCTGGTGCGCAGTTTCTACCGGGGCGTGCGCGAGGACCCGCTGCTCGCGCCCATGTACCCTGACGCCGACTGGGAGGGCGCGATCTGGCGGCTGCGCACCTTCCTCGAACAGTACTGGGGCGGGCCGACCACGTACTCCGATCAACGCGGGCACCCGAGGCTCCGGATGCGGCACCAGCCCTTCCCGGTCACTCCGCTCGCCAAGGAACGCTGGCTGCACCACATGAACGCCGCGCTCGACGAGATCGCGCTACCGCCCATGCATGATGCGGCGTTCCGCGACTACATCGAGCGTGCTGCGCTCGCCATGGTGAACCGGTTCGAATGATCCGCCTCGGCCTCGGTACCGAACCCGCCATCACGATCCGCTCGCGGAGACGGCTGAGCCAGATAACGATCACGTCACGACGGTGCGAACTGTTTGGCTTCCTCGAAGGTCGTCGGTAACGTGAGGGCTGCTTGAGGTTCACTCAACGGCGAGTGCTCCCCAGGCCTTAATCCTCCGATTGACCCTGCGATGGCTGAGGCGGCTCGGGCGCGAGAATCGTGACCGTGCTGCCGGAACCGAGCCGTGTGCGCGGCGAGTTCGAGTTGCGTCCGCGAATGTGCGCATCGGTCGTACCCGTGACCTCGCCGGTCTTCTGGTCGTAGACCTTCAGGTCGAGCACCTCGTTCGCGGTCTCGCGCTCGAAAGCGTGGCGCTTGTCGGTGTTGCGGTAGCGCAGGAAGACCCACATGAAGAAGCCGGTGCCGCCGAGCGGGCCGAGCAGCCAGAGCCACGGCCCGCCCTCTTCGGAACCGTACATGTAGTCGTCCTGCAGATACGAGAGCAGTTGCACCGCGAACGGGTGCGTGAGCAGCGAGTGCATGAGGTACACGATCACGATCCACCTAAGCCATGAAGAAATCGAGGAAGCCGCCGACGACGGTGCCGACGATGCCGATCACCGCGGCGATGGGAATCAGCCGCCCGTAACGGATGGGTACGCTGCCCATCGTCTCGCCGGTGCGGCCGTTCACCGCTACGAAGTGGGTCAGCCTGCCGTCGAAGTAGCTGTAGACCCAGACCGGCACGTAGATGGCAACCCAGCGGGTTCCCTTGACAGTGAGGTGCTCCGTCTCCCAGCGCACACCGCGACCATACTTCGAGATCGTCTCCCCGGCACGGGAGCGGGCGATGGAGAGCACCCGGTTGTGCGCCTCCGCCGTGAGCCCGGCGACATCGAGATCGCGCTTCTCCGAGGTGAAGCCGCGCAGGTAGTTCGCGTTGTACGCCACTGCAGCCTTCACGTCGAACGGCTGAATCGCGTTGATGATGTTGTTGGTGTTGCGCTGCCAGTCGATGTCGGCGCGCTCCCCGGAGGATTCGAGCAGGACATCGTCGACGTGCAGATCGAAGGAGCGGGCCACCTGGTAGACGTCGGCATCGTAATAGGTCGTCTCGCTGTCGCCGCTCTTCCGCGTGTAACTGCGGGTTTGAATCTCGCCGAAGCCCGTGAGATCGGCGTGCGAGTTCGCGTCGAGCAGGAAGTACGGCATGTACACGCCGAGCACCTCGGACGGCGCGAACTCCCTCACGAACTTCGGGTGGGCGAAGAATCGGCGGCGTTTCACGAACGCCGTGATGCGGGCGATCGCATCGTCCTTCGCGATGCTGAACGGCAGAAGCCCATCGGGCACCGCACCGTTCGACATCTGCTCGTTGACGGAAAGGGTCTGCCTGCACCAGTGGCAGCGCGCCTGCAGCGCTTCGCTGGTATTGACCACCACGGCCGCGCCGCACGCCTGGCACTTCAGGGTCAGCACGTCCTCCGCTGATTCCTGAATGGCTCCCGCGCCCGACGCGATCACGGTGCCTCGCAGGTCTCCCACCGCCGA
Organism: Leucobacter soli; assembly: GCA_040392345.1. Classification (GTDB taxonomy): domain Bacteria; phylum Actinomycetota; class Actinomycetes; order Actinomycetales; family Microbacteriaceae; genus Leucobacter; species Leucobacter soli_B. The sequence continues at coordinate 35,576 of JBEBWI010000004.1, forward strand.
GTCGAAGCCGAAGGTCTGCTCGATCGCGGCTTCCGCCCACTCATGACGGCAGAAATGGCAGATGAGCATACCCGTCTGCGGGCGCAGCGAGACTTCGGTCGAGCCGCATTTGGGGCACTTGTCGAGCCCGTCGGCCTTACCGCTCGAAGTATCGACGATGTGATCGACCATCGGCGTCTACAGGCCGAGCAGGCGGTTCTTCGCCGCTTCGAAATCCTCGGCGGTGATGAGCCCCTGGTCGAGCATCTGCTTGTACTGGGCGAGCTTCGCCACCGGATCCTCGGCTGCGGCGGGAGCTGCGGCGGGTGCCGCCTCTGCTGCGGGCGCAGCGGGTGCCGCCTGCTCAGCCTGAGCGGGCGGCTGCTGCTGGTTCTGCTGCTGGAAGTTCAGGGCCTGCCCTGTCATGCCGACCCCCATGCCCATCATCGCCATGCCGCCGGCGCCCGCATTCGAGCCCGCGGCCTCGAAGCCTCGCGCCACCGACTGCTGCAGGAACGACGCGCCGCGGTTGCCCGAGAGCGCATCGGCCTTCTTCACATCGCTCAGCAGCGTCTGCGTGTCGGCGTCGTATTCGATGGACTGGATCGCGGTGCTCACGATCACGAGTCCGCGCTGGGTCGACCACTGGTAGCCGGCTTCGACCGCGGCCGACAACGACTGGGCGAAGCCGAGCGCATCGCTCTGGATCCGCGCCATTCGGTTGCCCTTGCTCGGGTCGTTCGTGTACATCGAGAACGCCGGGGCGAGCGACGACACGACCTCGTTGAAGAGCTGAGCCGCGGCGTCGTTGTCGAGATCGCTGAAGTCGAAGACCTTGGCGTCTGAGCCGAAATAGGTGAGCGGCACGAACTGCTTCACGAAGAGTACCGGGTCGGTGATCTTCAGCGTGTAGGTGCCGCGCGTGATCGCGCCGACCTGCGTGCCGAGGAACGCGTCGTCCCAGTAGATCTCGCTCTGCGTGCCGAAGCGATTGTTCGGGATCTCTTTGAGGTTGACGTAGAACGCCAGGTGCTGCGTACCCGGCTGACCGCCGAACTTGAAGCGCTCCCACGACTGCAGCACGGTGGAGGCGAGGAAGCCGCCGCCCGTGAAGATCGACTTCGCCTGAGGATCGGTCGTCGTGAACGTGTACCCGCCCGCCTCGGCGACGAGCCCGGTCAGCTCGCCGTTCTGGAAGGTGAGCAGACCGTACCCCTCGGGCACCACGATCCGCGACCCGTCGGTGATGATGTTCTGCGAGCCCTTGGTGTTCGAACCGCGGCCGGCGTTCGTGCCCTGCGGCACGGCCGGGAAGATCGCCGCGGTCGGCGCCAAGCCTGCGGGCGGGACGAGGAAGTCGATCCACTGATCGGCGAACATGCCGCCGATCGCACCCGCGAATGCCTTGATGAAGCCCATGGTCTTCCTTCCACTTGTTCGCACCGCAATTGGTCGGTGCGCGCTCTCTCCACATCCTATGAGGCGCCGGTACCTCAGAGGAAGAGCGTGGCGAGCAAGGCGAAGGAGATGCGCCGCGCCAACCGCGCAACGCCTTGATACGGATGAGGAGCGAAGCGAGTGCCAACCTTCGTTACGGCAGTGCCCCCTGCTGGACTCGAACCAGCGACCGACAGATTAGAAGGCTGTTGCTCTATCCACTGAGCTAAGGAGGCGTGATTTCAGCGTATCGCAGCAGACCGGCGCTGCGCGAAATGGCGGTCATATCCGGTCGTGACATCGACGCTCACCGGCTCAGAGAGGGCGATAGAGAACCCGAGCACCGCGAGCACGCTCGTGATCACCGTCAAAACGTCTCAACCTTGGTTTCGCGTTCATCAGCGGGGCGTGGATCACGCGCGTCGAGTGAACGCAGATGCACCATTCCGATCTCGCGCATTGAACTTCTGCGTTCACTCGACGCGCTCGGTGCGTCATGGCTGCACCACCGGGGACCAGCAGACTCGGCCGCGCAGTAGACTCGGCGGATGCCCTCCGACCGAGATCGCCCCAAGGCGGCACCCGCGAGACTGCCGTTCGAGGTCTGGGCACTCGTCGCGGGCGGCTTCACGGTCGCGCTCGGCTACGGGGTGGTCGCGCCGGCCATTCCCCAGTTCGCGCTCGAGTTCGGCGTGTCGAACCTCGCGGCGAGTGCCATCGTGAGCGCCTTCGCACTCATGCGGCTCGTCGCCGCCCCGCTCGCGGGCTGGCTCGTCGGCCGCATGGGCGAACGCCGCACCTACACCGCGGGCATCCTGATCGTCGCGGTCTCGACGGGAGCGTGCGCGCTCGCCGCGAACTACCCGCAGCTCATCTTCCTGCGGGGCGCGGGAGGGCTCGGTTCGGCGATGTTCACCGTGGCCGCGACGGCCCTGCTCGTCAAGGTGAGCCCGGTGCACGCGCGCGGCCGGGTCGCGAGCATCAACGCGGCCGGCTTCCTCAGCGGGTCGCTGCTCGGCCCGGTGTTCGGCGCGATGGTCGCGGGCTTCGGCCTGCGCGCCCCCTTCGTCTTCTATTTCCTGACACTGCTGGCCGCCGCGACGGTGGTGTGGGTGTCGCTTCGGCGATCCGCACTCGCGGCGCGGCCCGAAGGCGCGGGTCAGGACAACACGATGTCGTTGCGTACCGCACTCGGCATCTCGCAGTACCGTTCGCTGCTGGTGTCGGTCTTCGCGTTCGGCTGGTCGTCGTACGGCGTGCGCGTGTCGATCGTGCCGCTCTTCGTCGCGGCGGCGTTTCACGGCGACGCGAGTATGGCGGCCTGGGTGCTCGCCGCGTACGCCGCGGGCAACGCGCTCCTCATCTTCCCGTCGGGCCGATGGAACGACCGGTACGGGCGCAAGCCCCTGCTCGTGATCGGTGCGACGATTCTCACCGTCGGCTACCTCGCGTTCCCCGCGTCGCCGAACCTGTGGGTGGCGCTCGTGATCATGCTCGTCGCCGGCGCCGGTTCCGCGCTCGTGAACCCCGGTCAGCAGGCGGTGCTCGCCGATGTCGTGGGGCAGCGCCGCGGCGGCGGCGTGGTCGCGGGCTATTCGATGACGAGCGATCTCGGCGGCGTCATCGGCCCGCTGGTGGCGGGCGCAATCGTGGACCTCGCCGGTTTCGGCGCGGCGTTCGCGGTCACCGCCGGCCTGCTCGCGGTCGCGACGGCGGCGTGGATCGCCGTGCCCGATTCCCGGCGCATCGGCCGGGGGCACGAGGCGTAGCCGGGCGCCGCAACCGGCGCGTCGGCCTCAGCCCTCGAGGTCGTCCACCCCCGGCATCCAGCTGAGCCCGGGCTTGCCCCAGCCGTTCTTCCGCTCGGCCTTCTGCGCGGCGCGGTTCTCGGGGTGCACGAGCCGATCGACGTACAGCAGCCCGTTGAGGTGGTCGAACTCGTGCTGCATGATACGCGCGAACCAGCCGCTCACCTCGAGTTCGTAGGGCGTGCCGTCGACGTCCTGCGCGCGCAGCAGTGCGCGGGCTGAGCGGCGAAGCGCGAAGCGCTCGCCCGGGAACGAAAGGCACCCCTCGACCTCGTCCTCGTCGGGCAGACCCGGCTCGGGAGGCGAGAGCCACAGCTCGGGATTGATCGCGACTCCGCGCGCCGGTCCCTCATCCTGATCCTCGTAGATCCACACGAATACGCGCTTGCCAACGCCCACCTGCGGTGCCGCGAGGCCCACACCGGGCGCCGCGACCGTAGTCTCGAACATGTCTTCCACGAGCGTGCGCAGCTCGTCGTCGAACTCGGTGACCGGAGCGGCGGGGCGATGCAGAACGGGCTCGCCGCTGATGACGATGGGGAGAACAGTCATGGAATCAGCTTAGGGGTTCGAGTGCGCGCTCGAGGCGCGCCCGGAAGCTGCCGCGGCCCACCCCGGCGTCGATCCAGCCGAGTACCGCGGTGACGAGCAGCGCCGTGAGCACCGCGGCCTCTGCGCCTCGCGCGACCGCATCGGGCTGCTGACCGCTGCGCTGCAGATAGGTCTGGAACATGCGGTTGAGTTCGAGCACGCGCCCCGCGCCGCTCGCGATCAGGTCGTCGGCCGCCTCCAGCAGGCGGAAGTTCTGCAGCGCCCAGGGGATGTCCGCGCTGCCGAACGTGGAGGAGAATTCGAGCAGCATCTCGCGCAGCCGCGCGGGCCCGGCTCCCTCGCCCGCACTTCCTTCCCGTCGCTCGAGTTCGCCTTCGAGCGCGTCGCGCAGCCTCCCGATCAGCGTGTCCGTCTCGAGCCAGTAGAGATCGGCCTTCGACGCGAAGAAATTGAAGAACGTCGCTCGGCTGAAGCCCGCGGTCTTCGCGATCTCCTCGACGCTCGTGCTGCGGTAGCCGCCCAGTTGAAAGAGTTCGAACGCCGCTTCCTGCAGCAGCTCGGGCGACGCCTTGCGCGGGCGGCCGGGTGCGGGGGGCATGCGGTTCTCCTGAGTGCGAGGCGCCTGAGGCGCGGGGCGGGGGCTGTCTGGCGCGTCGAACAGCCAGCTCGACCACGCTACCGCGATCCGCTGTGGAGTATTGCACGCGAGCGGGGCGATGCCGCGTATCGCAGTGGATCACGGTGAACGCCTGTTGCGCGAGATGTCGACGCCTCGCACCCCCGATTTATTAGATCGGGTCTAATAATAGTAGGCTTCACTCTCGTGAAACTCTCATCTGCACACAACCCACGCTCCTATCACTGGCTCGCAGCCATTGCGGCTGCCGCACTCGTACTCCCCCTGGCGGCGTGTTCGCCAGGCACCGGCACGGACTCGCAGTCCGACGCGGCCGCGCGCGACACGCTCGTCTACGCGACCGGCGACGGCGAGCCGAGCTGCCTCGACCCGCACGTCGGCGGCAACTTCCCGCAGGCGCTGCTCGCCACCCAGGTGCTCGAGTCGCTCGTCTCGCTCGACGAGGACGGCAACATCGTGCCCTGGCTCGCCACCGAATGGGAGGCGAGCGAAGACGGACTCACCTGGGACTTCACGCTCGACGCCGCCGCGAAGTTCACCGATGGCACCCCGGTCGACGCGGCCGCGGTGAAGGCGAACGTCGAGCACCTGCAGGACCCCGAGACCGGGTCCTCCACCGGCTACCTCGCCGTGCGACAGGTCGATGAGGTCGAGGTCGTCTCCGACACGGTCGCACGCTTCCACCTGACCCGCCCCGACGCGGCGCTGCTCGAGTCGCTCGCGCAGCCTTGGGTCGCCATCCAGTCCCCCGCCGGCATCGAACGCGGGAAGGATGAGAACTGCCTCGCCCCGATCGGCTCGGGCCCCTACATCGTCGATGAGTGGGTGAAGCAGGATCACATCACCCTCACTCGCAACCCCGACTACGCGACCTCGCCGACGGGCATCGACGCTCCCGCGTCCGACGCGGCGACAACGCTCACGTGGCGCTTCATCCCCGATGCGACGGCGCGTTTCGCCGCCCTCGAGGCCGGCCAGGTCGACATCATCGACAACCCGCTGCCCGAACAGATCACCACTGCGGAGGCGAGCGACGATCTCGCGCACCTCGACGCGCCGCGCCCAGGCGCCAGCAACCGCATCGAGCTGAACTCGGGCCAGGCGCCCTTCGACGACCAGCTGGTGCGCGAGGCGTTCATCGCCTCGGCCGACGTGAACGCGGGTCTCGACGCGCTCTTCGAGGGCCACGCACCGCGTTCCTACAGCGCCCTGTCGAGCCGCGAGCCGCTCGGCATCCAGTCCCCCGACGCGTACGTCTTCGATCAGGACCTCGCGAACGAGCTGCTCGACGAGGCGGGCTGGTCGGAGCGCAACGACGAGGGTATTCGCGTGAAGAACGGCGAGACGCTGACCGTGCGCTTCCCGGTGACGGGCGCGCAGTCGACGCAGGCCGAGCAGGCCCTGTTCGAGCAGATTCAGGCGGGCGCGCGCGAGGTCGGCTTCGACGTGCAGATCACCCTGCTCGACCTGTCGGGCTGGTATGGAGCTCTCGCGGCGCACGAGTACGAGCTGGTGAGCGCCCCGTACACGAAGATCGGGCCCGATGTGCTGCGCTTCCTCTTCCACAGCGACGCCACGATTCCGGCGCCGAGCGGATACTTCGCGAACAACTCGCAGGTGCAGAGCCCCGAGCTCGACGCCCTGCTCGAGGTCATCGGCAGCAGCCAGAACGCGAACGAACGCGCCGAGGCCGCGGAAGCCGCGCAGCAGTGGATCGCCGACGCCGCCCTCATCCTTCCCATCTACGACCAGCAGAACCACTTCCTCTACCGCGCCGACCTCGAGGGCTTCCGGTCGCTTCCGACCGTGAACACCCCGTGGCTCGGCGGCGTGGTCGCGGGATAGGTTCGCGGCGAGCACACGCTGTAGAGTCTCCGCTGTGACCGGCAGGGCATGGACGCATCGCGCAGCGCGTCGCTTCGGCGGCGCGCTCGCGGTGCTGTTCACCGTGGCGACGCTCGCATTCATCGCCCTGCAGTTCATTCCGGGCGACCCCGCCGAGGCGGCGCTCGGCGGCCCGGGCAGCCAGGCGAGCGCGGCGGCGCTCGAGGCGGCACGGGTCGAGTTCGGGCTCGATCGGCCCGTTCTCGTGCAGTACTTCGACTTCCTGTGGCGACTCGTGCGCGGCGACCTGGGCGTCTCGTATGCGCAGCGCATCCCGGTGACCCAGGTCATCGCGAACGCGGTCGGCCCCACCTTCGTACTCGCGGGCACCGCACTGCTCATGGCCTGGCTGCTGGCGCTCATCAGCGTCGTGGTCGCCAGCGGGCGATCCCGCGGCGCACGCGCGGTCGCTTCGGCGATCGATCTCACCGCTGCGGCGATGCCGAACTTCTGGCTCGCGAGCCTGCTCGTGCTGCTCTTCGCGAGCGTACTCGGCTGGTTCCCGGCGGTCAGCACGGGCGGGTTCGACGGCCTCGTGCTGCCGGCGCTCGCGCTCGCGATTCCGACGGCCGGGTTCATCGCCCAGGTGTGCCGGGCCGGCGTCGACGGCGCCCGGCAGGCCCCGTTCATCGAGAGCGCGCGCTCCCGAGGCGAAACCGAGCTCGGTCTCAGGCTGCGGCACGTGCTGCGGCACGGCATCGTGCCCGGGCTCAACATGACGGCGTGGTCGCTCGGCTCGCTCTTGAGCGGCGCCGCCGTCATCGAGGTGATCTTCGCCCGCGCGGGTCTCGGCCGCACCCTCGTCACCGCAGTACTCGGCCGCGATGTGCCGGTGGTGCTGGGCGTGGTGCTCTTCTCCGCGCTCGCGTACATCGTCGTCGCGCTCGTCACCGATATCGCGATCGCCCGCGTCGACCCGCGCACCGAGGCGAAGCTCGCCGAGGCGGTGCCGCATGCGTAGGGCATCCGGCGCGGGCGACGCGCGAGAGGCAGCGACCCCGGGTGCCGCGACGCGCGCGCGCGCCGGCACCGTGCGCCGCAGGTTCGCTGCAACCGAGTGGATCGCGTTCGCCGTGCTCGGTGTGCTCGCGCTCTGCGCAGCGCTGCCAGCCCTGCTCGCCCCCTACGCGCCGCTCGCGGTGAACCCCGCCGAGGCCTTCAGCGCCCCCTCCTGGGCCCACCCCTTCGGCACCGACGACTCGGGTCGCGACGTGCTGAGCCGTGTCGTCTACGGCGCGCGCGACTCGCTCACCATCGGCGTCGTCGCGACGCTCCTCGGGCTCGCATCTGGCATCGTGCTGGGCGCACTCGCCGGCGGCAGCAGGGGCCTGGCGCTCGCTCCCGTGCGCGTCGTCGCAGACCGCACCATCGAGGCGCTCTTCGCCTTCCCGGGCCTGCTCCTCGCGCTGCTGCTCATCACGGTGTGGGGGCCGAGCGTCGGCTCGGTGATCGTGGCCGTCGCCGTCTCGACCGCCCCGGGTTTCGCGCGCATGGTGCGCGGCGGGGTGCGGCAGGCGCTCGGCTCGGGGGCGGTCGAAGCCGCACGTCTGCAGGGCGACCGGCTGCCGAGGCTCTGGTCGACGCTCGTGCTGCCCGAGGCGATGCGGCCGGTACTCGTGCTCGCGACGCTGGGGGTCGGCCACGCGGTCGTGCTCGCGGCTGCGCTCGGCTTTCTGGGGCTCGGCTCGCCTCCGCCGGCGCCGGAATGGGGTTCGATGCTGAACGCCGGGCGCCCCTACCTCACGAAGGCCTGGTGGATGACGTTCTTCCCGGGCGCCATGATCCTGCTCGTGGGCATCGCGACGACGGTCGCGGGCCGCGCGTTCGAGGACGGGAGGAGATTCCGATGAATCGTATCCTCGCGCGGGTCGAGAATCTCACGGTGCGCTTCCCAACCTCATCGGCTCCGGCGGTCGACGGGGTCTCGGTCACGGTGCACGCCGGCGAGTGCGTGGCGCTGGTCGGCGAGAGCGGATCGGGCAAGACCTTGACCGCCCGCGCCCTCCTGGGGCTGCTTCCAGCCTCGGCCGTCGCCGAGTTCGACCGGCTCGACGTGGTCGACGAGCGCGGCGAGCTCGAGCCCGCGCCGGCCGCCCGCTCGCGCGATTGGACCCGCATCCGCGGCGCACGGGCCGGGCTGGTGCCGCAGGACGCGCTCGGCGCGCTCGACCCGCTGCGCAGGGTGGAGCACGAGGTCGGCGATGCGTTGCGGCTGCACCGGGTCGCCTCAGGCCGCGCTCGGCGACAGCTCGTGGCAGCGGCGCTCACCGCTGCCGGTGTGCCCGAACCCGAGCGACGCATGCGCCAACGCGCCGACGAGCTCTCGGGCGGGCTCAAGCAACGCGCCCTCGTCGCCTCGGCGCTCATCGCCGGACCCGAGCTGATCGTGGCCGACGAGCCCACCACAGCGCTCGACGCCGGCCACCGCGGGCGTGTGCTCGCCGAGCTGCGCAGGCGGGTCGACGGCGGAGCCGGGGCCCTCCTCATCACGCACGACCTCGCAAGCGCGCTCGGCACCGCCGACCGCGTGCTCGTGATGCGTCACGGCCGCATCATCGAAGCGGGACGCCCCGACCGGGTGCTGCGCGACCCCGAGCACCCGTTCACCCGCGAGTTGCTCACCGCATCCCCCGCCGGCCGCCCCCGCGGTGCACGACTCCTGCCTGCCGAGCCAGGCACGAGGGGCGAGGCGCCCGCGCACCAGGGCTCCCCCGCGACGGAGGGGCCCGTGGAACGAGCTTCGACCACCGTCGCCCCGCGCCTGGCTCTCGAAAGCGTCGCCGTGAGCTTCGGAGCGCACCGGGTGCTCGACGGCGTCGACCTCGCCGTCGCGCCGGGCGAGACCGTCGGCCTCGTCGGCGAGAGCGGATCGGGCAAGACCACACTGCTGCGCGTCGCTCTCGGCCTGCACCGCCCCGACGCGGGCACCGTGCGGGTCGACGGAGTCGACCGATCCGCTGCGAGCACACGAGAACGGCGCGAGCTGCGCCGACGCATCGCGTTCGTGCCGCAGGATCCACTCGATTCGTTCCCGCGGGGGGCGACGGGCGGCGAGGTGCTGCGCGACGCCCTGCGTGCCGCGGGCGCACCGCGGGCGGCACGGGGCACCCGGGCACAGGCGCTCGCGCACGAGGTCGGCCTCGCCGCGCAGCTGCTCGAGCGACCGGCGACGAGCCTCTCGGGCGGGCAACGGCAACGCATCGCGATCGCACGAGCCCTCGCCCGCGACCCCGAGCTGCTGCTGCTCGATGAACCGGTCTCCGCGCTCGACGTGACCGTGCAGGCCCGAGTGCTCGACCTGCTCGACGAACTGCAGCGGCGCCGCGGCACCGCCTACCTGCTCGTCTCCCACGACCTCGAGGTGATCCGCCACATGAGCGACCGGGTGCTGCGACTCGAAGCGGGGGTCGTCTCGGCGGGGTAGTGCGGGATGGCTCGGTGCGCGCACGGGCGGCCGCGATCCACTGGGGAACGCGAGAGGGCTCGGGCACTCGGGTGCTCGGGAGCACGCGAGTACACTGAAGCGATTGCCCAATCGTGAGGAGCCGACGTGACGAACACCCCCGCCGAGCAACTGGTCTGGATCGACTGCGAGATGACCGGGCTCGACGTCGACCGCGACGGACTGTGCGAGATCGCGGTGATCGTCACCGACTTCGAGCTCGCACCGCTGCACCCGGGCTTCGAGCTCGTCATCAACCCCGGCCCGGAGGCGCTCGCGAACATGGGCGACTTCGTACGAGGCATGCACGAGGCCTCGGGCCTGCTGCCGCGCATCGAACAGGGGCTCGGCCTCGCCGACGCGGAAGCACGGGTGATCGAGTACCTCTCCCAGCACGTGACGGCCGGCCGCAAGCCCATCGTCGCCGGCAACACGATCGGCATGGATCGGCGCTTCATCGCGAAGTACATGCCTGCGCTCGAAGAGCGGCTGCACTACCGCAGCATCGACGTCTCCACTATCAAGGAACTCGCCCGACGCTGGTATCCGGCAGCGTTCTTCGGCACCCCCGAGAAGCGCGGTGGGCACCGGGCACTCGCCGACATCGCCGAGTCCATTCAAGAACTCGCCTACTTCCGCGAGACCGTGCTGGTAGCGGGTCCCGGGCCGAAGAAGCCCGAAGCGGAGAAGGTCGCGAATGCGGCGATGACGCGGTACGCCCGACTCATCGACGGCGATGCGGCTGACGCGACCGCAGAGGCCTGACGCACGACGACGGAACCCCCGGGTCTCGCCGAGACTCCGGGGGTTCAGTCGTTTCACGCTGCGCGTCGCGGTTCCGACCGCAGCGATCTCCGTTACTCCGCCTCAGCGGGGCGTTCGGCCGCCGCGAGTGTCGCCGCGTCGGGTACGTAGCCGTCGATGTGACGCTCATCGGGGCCGTTGTAGGCCGACAGCGGGCGAATCAGCGCGTTCGACGCCGCCTGCTCCATGATGTGCGCCGTCCACCCCGTCACGCGCGAGGCGATGAACAGCGGGGTGAAGGTCAGCGTGTCGAAACCGATCAGGTCGTAGGCGGGGCCGGACGGGTAATCGAGGTTCGGGTAGATGCCCTTGCGCGAGACGAACTCGCTCTCGAGCTCGTCGTACAACTCGGCGACATCGGGGCGATCGTAGTGCGCGACGAGGGTGTCGAGCGCGGCCTTCATGGTGGGCACGCGCGAGTCGCCCTTCTTGTACACGCGATGGCCGAAGCCCATGATCTTGCGCTTCTCGGCGAGCGCCCGATCGAGCCAGGCCACGACCTTGTCGGCCGAGCCGATCTCGTTCATGATGTGCAGCACGGCCTCATTGGCACCTCCGTGCAGCGGTCCCTTCAGCGCGCCGATCGCACCGGTCACCGCCGAGTACAGATCGGAAAGGGTCGAGGTGATGACGCGCGCGGTGAAGGTAGAGGCGTTGAACGAGTGCTCCGCATAGAGAATCATGGAACGGTTGAACGCGTCGACGACCACCTCGGAGGGCTCCTCGCCGAAGGTCATCCAGAGGAAGTTGGCCGAGTAGTCGAGGTCGTCGCGCGCCTCGACCACTCCCTGACCGCGACGGCGACGCTGCCCGTAGGCGACGATCGCCGGAAGCGCGGCGTAGAGGCGCACGCTGCGGGCGAGGTTCTCCTCGGGGCTGCCCGAGGCGTCGAGCACGGAACCGGCGCCGGTGGTGTCGGAAGCTCCGATGACGCTGACCGCAGTGCGCACCTCGTCCATCGGGTGCGCCTCGAGCGGCAGCAGGTCGATCGCGGCCTTGACGTTATCGGCGAGCGCACGGTGCGCGCGCTCCTCCGCTCGCAGTGCGGCGAGCTGCTCCTCGGTCGGCAGTTCGCCGTGCCAGAGCAGGTAGGCGACCGCTTCGAAGGGCTGCGTCGCGGCGAGCTCCTGCACGGGGTACCCGCGGTAGAGCAGGCTGTTGGTCTCGGGGTTGACCTTGGAGACCGCGGTGTAGTCGACGACCACACCTGCGAGCCCCTTCTTGATCTCGGTATCCGTCATGCGTGAACGCTCCCTTGCTTCTGGTGACGGCTGATGGCTGATGGCTGAGGTGCTCGGAACCCGCTCGCGGCGCGACGGTCGCTGCGGGCGAGCGGGTTCCGGGGGTTCGAGACTAGCGCTTCACCTCGAAGTTGAAGACGCTGGTGTCGAACTGGTTGTAATCCTCGTAGTCGATGAGATCGTAGAGATCGGCACGGTGCTGCATCTCGTCGAGCTGAGAGGTGAGGTGTCCCTCCTCGATCAGTGTGTCGAGCGCGCGGCCCGTCGCCCCCATCGAGATGCGCAGCATCGAGACCGGCCAGATCACGATGTTCATACCCACGTCGGCGAGTTGCTGCGCGGAGAAGAGCTCGCTCTTGCCGAACTCGGTCATGTTCGCGAGCAAAGGCACGTCGACGGCCTTTCGCATGGCCTCGAACTCCTCGAGCGTGCGCATCGCTTCCGGGAAGATCGCGTCGGCACCGGCGTCGACCAGGGCCCTCGCCCGGTCGAGCGCGGCGTCGAGCCCATCCGCGGCGCGGATGTCGGTGCGAGCCATGATGAGGAAGTTCTCATCGCGGCGGGCATCGTATGCGGCGCGGATGCGCTTGACGGCGGTGCTCTCGTCGACGACGGCCTTTCCGTCGAGATGGCCGCAGCGCTTGGGGTTGATCTGATCCTCGATGTGGCAGCCGGCGATGCCGGCATCCTCGAGGGTCTGAATCGTGCGCGCCACGTTCATGGGCTCGCCGAATCCGGTGTCGGCGTCGATGATCGCGGGCAGCTCGGTCATGCGGGCGATCTGCTGACCGCGAC
>JBEBWI010000005.1:0-47431 GCA_040392345.1 Leucobacter soli
CGAGGCCTGAGCGAGGCCTTCGCGAGCTTCTTCGCCGCCCTCCTTCCCGCAACTCGGCAGTAGTCGCCCCAGAAATCGATCTGGTGGGGCGACTACTGCCGATTTGTGTGCGAGTGCTGAGCTTCCAGCGGCGGCTCGAGTCGGGTGCGGGCCCTCGGTCGCGGTCCGGGTCGAGCGCGGAGCCCGTAGGCGGGGCCCAGGCGGCGCCCCGGAGCGCGCTGACGCCCGGGCATTACGCGAATGTAACAACACTGTTGCGCGCCCGGATTGAGCTTGACATCGGTTTCATTGTGCTTCACCATGATTGATAAACCAAATGGTTTGGTTTAAATTCAATTCAGTACACACCACCGTGAATCGATGAGGAATCAGGTGAAGCAATGACCGCTACCCCCACGCCACCAGGGCTCAAGCACGTGTTCACGATCGTCGCGGAGGTCGCTCCCGAGCTCGCGATCGAGCGTCGCGGCGACGACACCGTCGACATCATCCCGATCACCGGAGGCACCGTCTCCGGAGCGGTCTCCGGGGTCGTGGAGCCCGGCGGCGCCGACTGGTGCCGATCACTCGCCGAAGGAATCTTCGAGGTCGAGGCCCGCTACTGGGTGCGCACCGATTCCGGCTCGATCATCGACATCGTGAACGTCGGCCGGGCCGCGGTGAACCCCGACCCCTCGCAGGGGGAGTACTTCATGACCACGCCGCAGTTCCGCACCACCGACCCCGAGCTGCAGTGGCTGACGCAGCGCGTCTTCCTCGGTCGCGCCGAATCCTCCGAGGCGGCCACCACGATCCACGTGTTCGAGGTCACCGGCTAACCGCCGAAGCGTCGCAGCCGGCGCACCCGCGACTGCCAGCCATATCCCAGCCTCCCGAGACCCGGGCGAGGCAGGGGCGGTCTCGTGCACCCGAAAACCGCGGGGCCGACACGAATTCCGCCGCACGTGATCCACCATCGATGCACCGCCGGAAGCGCCGCGGGCGCCATCGAGCCGAACCGCACCCCACCACCGCAATCCCGATTTCAACCCCGACCCCTCTCGTGTCTTCGCCCACCCGCCGAAGCACACCCGTCGAAAGGAACACCCATGAGGAAGCACATCGCACGACCGGCGCTTGCCGTCGCGCTCGGCGGAGCCCTGGCGCTCACCGCCTGCAGCAGCGGCTCCGCCCCGAGCGGCGGGGGCGAGATCACCCCGACCGACACCATTCGGGCGACGATCGACATCCCCGCAACTTTCGACCCCATGGTCGGCATGTCGCTGCCCGACTTCGTGCTCGGCCGCATGAGCTTCGACACGCTCGTGCGCAAAGACGACAGCGGGCTCGTACCGGGCCTCGCGGCGAGTTGGGAGACGACGCCGACCTCGGCGACCTTCACCCTGCGCGACGGCGCCCTCTGCTCCGACGGCACGCCCATCACCGCGACCGTCGTGAAGAACTCGCTCGACGCGTTCGCGCAGTCGGGCGGCACGATCGTGCCGCAGACCTTCGGCAGTCAGACGCCCACCGTCACCGCCGACGACGCGGCCGGCACCGTGCAGATCGACCTCGAGCAGCCGTGGACGTACCTCGAGCAGGCGCTCTCCTCGTCACCCACCGGCATCGTCTGCCCGGCCGGCCTCGCCGACCCCGAGGGGCTCGCCGCCGGACACGTCGACGGAGCAGAATCGGGCCCCTACGTGCAGACCGCGGCGGAACCGGGAGTTCGCTACACCTACGAGCTGCGCGAGGACTACGACCTCTGGCCCGAATGGACCACCGATGTCGCGGGCGAGCCCGCCAAGACCCTCGAGTTCGTCGTCTCGCCCGACACCTCGGCCACCTCGAACCTCGTGCTCGACGGTCAGCTCGACATCGCCAAGATCATGCCCGAATCCACGGACCGCTTCGAATCGGAGGCGGGCTACGAGGTGACCCCCTTCCTCTTCTCCGACTTCTACCTGATCTACAACGAGCGCGAGGGCAGCCCGTTCACCGACCCCGCGGTGCGCAACGCCGTCGCCCAGGTGATCGACCGCGACGAGTTCAATACGGTGGCGCTGCAGGGCCTCGGCGAGGTCGCGACCACCCTGGCGAACTCCTCGGCGCAGTGCGTCACCGGTCAGGATCTCGGTATCGTGCCGACCGATGTCGCGGCTGCGTCCGAGGTGCTCGACGGTGTGACGATTCGGCTGGTCGCCCCGCTCATCGTCGGCACCAACGGAGCCGGCAACGTCTATCTGCAGGAGGCGCTGCGCGCCGCCGGCGCCGAGGTGATTCTCGACAACGTCGACGTGGGCACTTGGATCTCGACGGTCTACACACAGCCCGGCGACTGGGATCTCACGGTGTTCGCCGACCTGAACTTCCTCGGCTCGCTCGCGAGCCCGATCGGGGTGTTCTTCGGCCCCGGCATTCTCGAGGGCGGCCCCAACATCGGCGGCACGCAGGCCCCGGGCGTCGAGGAACTCTTCGAAGAGGCTCGCGGTCTCGCCGACGAGGACGAGCGCTGCGCCGTGCTGCAAGATGCCGCGGAGACCCTGGTGGCCGATTCGCACGCCACTCCCATCATCACGGACAAGTACATCTACGTGCAGCGCCCGGGCTTCCAGGTGAGCATGCTGGGCGGGTCGCTCGACGACCACGTCTTCCGCAACACCGGCGAGTAGCCGGCAGGTGGGCACCGGCCTCCGGTGCCCACCTGCACCCCGGCACCCGCCCGGGCCCGCCGGCCACCAGACCCCCCGAATCCGTAGATGTGAGGATCACGCATGATCACCCCAGTCAGTTCCGCTCTCGAGATCGGCGCCGCGATTCGCGCCGGCGAGGTGAGCCCCGTCGAGGTCGCGGAGATGTATCTCGCCGAGATCGACGCCCGCAATGACGCCGTCAACGCGATCGTCTGGCTCGACCGCGAAGACGCCCTGCGCCGGGCGCGCGAGTCGGAGCGCCGCGTGCGCGACGGCGAGGCCCGCGGCCCGTTCGAGGGCGTGCCGATTCCGATCAAGGATCTCAGCGGCGTCGCCGGGCAGCCGAACACCATGTCGTCGCTCTCGATCTCCGAGACCCCGGCCACCGAGACCGACATCGACGTGCGCCTGCTCGAGGAGGCGGGGTTCGTGCTGCTCGGCCGGTCGAACAGCCCCGAGTTCGGCCCGCTCACCGCCTCCGAGAACCCGCGGCACGGAAAGACCCGCAACCCGTGGAACCTCGAGTTCACCTCGGGCGGGTCGAGCGGCGGCGCGAGCGCGGCCGTTTCGGGCGGCTTCGCGCCCATCGGGCACGCCTCCGACGGCGGCGGTTCGATTCGCGTGCCCTCGAGCGTCACCGGCCTCGTCGGCCTGAAGCCCAGCCGCGGTCGTGTGCCCGCCGAGGTGCGGGGCTGGGAGCACTCGACCACGTCGGGCGTGATCACCCGCACCGTCGCCGACTCGGCCGCGGCCCTCGACGTGCTCTCGCCATTCGATCCGCTCGCCTGGTACTCCGCGCCGCAGCCCGCGCGTCCCTTCGCGAACGAAGTCGGAGCTGACCCGGGCAGGCTTCGCATCGGTCTGCTGCTCGAGAGCCCCGGCGGCCTCGAGGTCGACCCCGTCAATGCGGCGGCCGCGATCCGCACGGCCCAGGCCCTCGAAGAGCTCGGTCACGTGGTCGAGCCGGTACGGCCGTTCCTCTTCTCGCCGGAAGCGGGGAAGGGGTTCGTCGACCTGATCATCAGCGCGAGCGTGTTCGCCTCGCCCTACGAGAACGTCGAACTGGTCGACCCTTACATCCGCTACCGGATCGAGCAGGCGAAGACCTTCCACTCGGGAGAGTACGCGGATCTCGCCGGCAGACTGCAGTTCGAGACCCGAGAGGTCAATGCCCAGTTCGGGCGGGATTTCGACCTGCTGCTCACCCCGACGATGGCCGTGCCGACTCCTCGTGTCGGCACGGTCTACGACGAGGCGAACAACACCCCCGCGGCGCCCCGGCTCACCGAGGCGCGGCAGGTGACCTTCACCGCCTGGGTCAACATCGCCGGGTTGCCGGCGATCTCGCTGCCGGTGCACGCCGACGAACAGGGGCTGCCAGTGGGCACGCAACTCGTCGGCGGCCCCTTCGGCGAGGCCTCGCTGATCCGCGTCGCCGCGCAGCTCGAGCCGGTCTTCGACTGGCCGAACCGCGTGATCCCCGAGCTGCGCGCGTCATGACCGCGCAGGATCTGTTGCCCCGACCGGGGGATCCGACCCAGCACATCGCGACGGTGGCGGACGGCCGCCGTCGCGGTGCAGCCTGGATGCGCTCCGACTGGGCGGCGTTCGCGTTGCGGCGCCTCGGCGGGCTCGTGCTCTCCGTCGGCCTGCTCGTGCTCGGCGTGTTCCTCATCGTGCCCCTCATCCCGGGCGACCCCGCCGTCGCGATGCTCGGCACGAACGCGACGCCCGAGGCGATCGCGGCCCTGCGTGCGCGACTCGGCCTCGACCAGCCGCTGTGGGCGCAGTTCGTCGACTTCGTCGGCGGGCTGCTGCGCGGTGAGCTCGGCAGCTCGTTCCGGTACGGAGTGCCCGTCACCGACATCATCGCGACGAAGTTTCCCTACACGGCACTGCTCGCCCTCGGCTCGATCGTCATCGTCATCGTGGTGGCGATTCCGCTGGGCATGACGGTCGGAGTGCTCACCCGCGGCGGACGCCGCGGGGTGCTCTCGACCGCATTCGGCGCGATCGCCGGCTTCCTCGCATCGTTCCCCGCGTACGTGGCGGGCACACTGCTCGTCATCATCTTCGCGATCTGGCTGCGCGTGCTGCCGGCCGGCGGCGTCACGACCCCCGGGTTCTGGGTGCTCCCCATCGCGGCGCTCGCCCTCGGCCCGACGTTCGCGGTCGCCCGGGTCGTGCGACAAGAGACGTACACGGTGCTGCAGCAGGACTTCATGCGCACGGCGCGAGGCCGAAGGCTTCGCGCGATCCGCCTCTATCTCGTGCACGCGCTGCCGAACCTGATGACGAGCACCCTCACGCTCACCGGCCTGATCCTCGCCGGGCTCATCGGCGGCACGATCATCATCGAAACCGTGTTCTCCTATCCCGGCCTCGGGCTCGAGGTCGTGCAGTCGATCATCTACAAGGACTACCCGACCATTCAGGGCATCATCCTCGTGATCGGTCTGCTCGCGATCCTCATCAACCTGCTCATCGACGTCGTTCTCGGCCTGATCGACCCGCGCACACTCGGAGGTGGCCACGATGGCTGACGCCCGCATCGCACCTGCGTCGGAGCCCGGCGCACCCGTCGCACCCGGCGCACCGAACTCGTCCCGACCCGATGCTGCGGCATCCCTGCACCGCCGTCGCAAGTTCGCCCCGTCGCTGACGGCCGGTCTCGTCATGGGCGGCGCGCTGGTGCTCGTCGCGATCCTCGCACCGATCGTGCTCGGCTCAGCCGCCGAGACACTCGGGGGTGGATCACGGCAGTCACCGAGCCCGGAGCACCTGCTCGGCACCGATGCGCTGGGGCGCGACGTGTTCGCCCGTTCCCTCGTCGCCACACGGCTCACGCTGCTGATGGCGACCGGGGCGACCGCGATCTCGGTCGTCGGCGGGGTGCTCATCGGCGGGCTCATCTGGCTGGCGCCCCGCAGATTCCGCGAGGTGGTGCTGCGCATCATCGACGCCACGGTCGCCTTCCCCGCGCTCGTACTCGCGCTCGTCATCGCCGCGATTCTCGGCGCGGGTGCCGGGCCGGCGCTGATCGCGATCGGGGTGGCGGGCGTGCCCGCCTTCGCCAGGCTCACCTCGAACATGGTGGCCGGCATCGCGCACCGTGACTACGTCACGACGGCGCGGCTGCTGGGGGTGCCCGGCTTCCGGCTGTTCAGCCGCCACCTGCTGCCCAACATCTCAGGCCCGCTGCTCGTGCTCACCACCTCGAGTTTCGCGCTCGCGCTACTCGAGATCGCGAGCCTCTCGTTCGTCGGCCTCGGCGTGCAGAGCCCGCAGTTCGACTACGGCCAGCTGCTGAGCGACGGCCTCGTCGCGATCTACTCGCAGCCGTGGCAGGCGATCGCCCCGTCGATCATGCTGATCTACGCGGGCATCGCGGCCATGCTCATCGGCGACGGGCTCGCGCAGACCCTCGACCCGGGGCTGCGGGCGGTGAAACGCCGCGCGAGGCTCGTGCCGAGCCGTCGCGACACGGCGATTCCCGCTGCACCTGCCGCGCTGCTCGAAGTACGCGATCTGCACGTCTACGCCCCGAACGGTGCCGAGCTGGTGAAGGGGGTGAGCTTCGCGATCGACCGTGGCAAGGTGCTCGGGCTCGTCGGCGAGTCGGGCTCGGGCAAGTCGATGACCGCGATGGCGGTCGCGGGTCTCCTCGCCGACGGCGTGCGCGCCGAGGCGGAGCAGCTGCGGCTCGACGACATGGACCTGGCGCGCAGGAACGACCCGAAGCGCCTCGCCCTCGAGATCGGCCTCGTCTACCAAGACCCGGGCACGACGTTCAACCCGGCGCTGCGCATGGGCGTGCAGCTCGCCGAAGTGGCGCGGATCCACATGGGGTTGGGAAAGCGAGACGCGCGAAAGCAGGTCGAGCAGTCCCTCGATCGCATCCATGTGCGCGACCCCGAGACCCGTGTTCGACAGCACGCGTTCCAGTGGTCGGGCGGCATGCTGCAGCGAGCGACCATCGCGGCGGCGACGCTGCCCGAGCCCAAGCTGATCATCGCCGACGAGCCGACAACAGCTCTCGACGTCACGGTGCAGGCGGAGGTGCTGCGCCAGTTCCGGCGCATCAATCGAGACCGCGGTACGGCGATGCTGTTCATCTCGCACGACATCGGCGTGGTGCAGGAACTGTGCGACGAGGTGCTCGTGATGCGCTCGGGGCAGATCGTCGAACGGCTGAGCGGCGATGCACTGAAGAGCGGCCGCGTGGTGCACCCCTACACGCAGCAGCTGCTCGACGCCTCACCGCGCATGGACGACCCGATCGTCGCCCGCGAACCGCTCGAGGCGCCGCCCGTGAACGCGAGCAGCGACCGATCCACTATCGAGGCCACTGTCGAAGGAGGAACCCATGTCTGAGGCGAGTGATGCGGGGCGGGGCGGGGCGACAGCCGCTCGGGTGCCGGCCGTCGTGCCTCCGCGTCTCGAGGTGCGGGATCTCGAGGTCGTGCTCGGCCACGGGCTGAAGGCCACGCGGGTGCTGCACGGGGTCTCGTTCGAGATCCCCGTCGGCACGACGGTGGGCCTGGTGGGCGAGTCGGGCTCGGGCAAGTCGACGATCGCGAAGACGATCGTCGGGATCCACAAGCCCTCGGCAGGCGCCATTCTGTTCGACGGCACCGACATCGGGCGTGCGCGGGGCCGCGAGCGTGCGCGGCTCAGGCGCAGCATCCAGATGATCCCGCAGGATCCGTACTCCTCGCTCGACCCGCGCCGCACCATCGGGCAGACGCTCGCCGAGGCGCTCGACCCGCGGGGCGCATCGGTGCGGGCGAACCGGGCGCGCATCGCCGAACTGCTCGAGCTCGTCGCCCTCGACGGAAGTGCGGCGGCCCGCTACCCCGGCGAGTTCTCGGGCGGCCAGCGGCAGCGGATCGCGATCGCTCGCGCGCTCGCCGTGGAGCCCGATCTCATCATCGCCGACGAGATCACCTCGGCGCTCGATCTCTCGACCCAGGCCGAGGTTCTCGAACTGTTCGAGCGGTTGCGGCGCGAGCTGTCGCTGACCGTGCTGTTCGTGTCGCACAACCTCGCGGTCGTGCGGCAGGTGAGCGACGAGGTGATAGTGCTGCTGCACGGCGACATCGTCGAAACGGGCGAGGCGGATCGCGTGCTGCGCATGCCGCAGCAGGCGTACACGCAGCGTCTCGTGGCCTCGGTGCCGGGCAGTCCGGGCTTCAGTCTCGAGTGACGGCGGCGCGGCCTGCGAGCTCGGTCTCGAGGCCCGAGATGATGAACTCGAGCCCCTGCGCGAAGGCCGCGTTCGTCTGCTCGAGCTCGTCCTTCCACTGGGCCGAGGCCTCGAGCAGCACGCGGCCGCCCGCGGAGGTGTGCTTCCACGGCACCGGAGCGGAGGAGTTCACGAGGGCGGTGCCCAGGGCGAGCGAGTCGATCATGCGGATCGCCAGTGATGCCGAGATCGCCGCATGCCCTGCGTTCACCATCACCTCGGCGAGCTTCGAGTAGATCTCGACGATCTCGGGGGAGCTCACCGGGGTGACGGCGAGGTAGGGAATCAGGTTCGGATGGGCGGAGAACGCGGTGTGGATCGTCGTGCCGACGGCTCGGAGCGTCTGCTGCCAGGTCAGCCCGTCGAGCGGCGGCACCGGGTACTCCTCGGCGATCCGCAATCGCAGCTGCTCGATGAGGTCGTCGCGGTCGCCGACATGGTTGTACAGCGACGACACGTGCACCGACAGTTCACGAGCGATCAGGCTCATGTTCAGCGCCTCGCCGGCGTCGATGAGGCGCATGGCGGTGTCGACGATGAGGTCTCTCGACAAGAGCGCCTTCCGTGGTCGACCCCGTGTCACTCGTGCTCCTCCGGCTGAACTGCGATTTCTCTTCCATCGTATCGGCTCGGCCCGGGTCATTCGGTCACGCGGGCGCGGGCCGGGGAACGCCGTTCGTGCACCTGGAGCGCTCGGAGGCGGTAAGCCGCTCAACAATATTATGTGACAAAAGAAAGTCCGTTCGATATAGTTGATGTAATCTATTGGGAACCTCGAACGGTGAAGATGCTGCACGACGATTTTGATCCCACGGTCTCGGACGATCCGGAGGCGGCGCGCGAGATGTACGCGCGCCTGAGAGAGGCTTGTCCGGTGGCCTACTCCTCGGCGTACGGCGGATTCTGGGCGCTGACCCGATACGAGGACGTGCGCCGGGCAGCTGCGGACTCCAAGACGTACATCTCTTCGGTGCGGGCGGTCGTGCCGAGCGATCCCCGGGGTCTGCGGCGACCGCCCCTCAACTTCGACGCGCCGGCGCACACGCCGTACCGTCGCGCGCTGGATCGCACACTGCAACGTGGCCGCTTGGAGCGGCTCGAACCGAAACTGCGGCGACATGCGCGCCACGAGATCGCACCTCTCGTCGCCGCGGGCGGCGGCGACATCGCCACGGGATTCGGGGTGCAGTTCCCCGCGCTCGTCACCAGCGCCTGGCTGAATCTCGAGCCCGAGGTCGCCCCGGTCCTCGCCTCGACCTCGTTCGCGTGGGTCAACGCTTGGCGAAGACAGGATGCCGAGGCGACGACGCGCATGAGCGAGCAGATGTATGACATCGCGCGCGACCTCGTGGCGCGTCGGCTCGAGTCGCCTCTGCCCGTGGACGAGGACCCCGCGAGTTCATTGCTCGCCGAACGGGTCGACGGGGAGCCGCTCGATCCCGAGCAGATCGTGGGTGCGCTCAGGCAGAGCCTCGTCGTCGGCATGGTGGCCCCGCCGATCCTCTTCGGTTCGATGATGCGCCACTTGTCGCAGGATCTGGAACTCCAGAGCCGACTGCGCTTCGAGCCCGAGATCATCCCCGACGCACTCGAGGAATTCGTGCGTTTGTACACCCCATATCGGGGATTCGCCCGCACGGTGTCCCGTCAGGTGGACCTGCACGGTCGGAGCATTCGGCCGGAAGAGCCGGTCACGCTGGTCTACGCCGCGGCGAACCGGGACCCTGAGATGTTTCCCGACCCCGACCGGTTCGTGCTCGGGCGCGAGAATGTGCACCAGCATCTCGGGTTCGGCCGGGGGCGGCATCGCTGCGCGGGGATGCCGCTCGCGCGGCTGATGCTCCGGATCGCTCTGGAAGAACTGTTCGCGGCCACCGAGCAGATCAGCACCGACGGGCCCTACGAGTTCGCGCGCATGCCTGAGATCGGATTGACCTCGGTGCCGGTCACCATTCTCGCGTCGCAGGCGGCCGCCTAGCGCCCGCTCCCGCGTCGGCTCATCTCCGCGCATCTCATTGATTGACAAAAACTGAGCCGACCGTTAACGTTTCTGTAAGTTATCTTCTGAATTGAGAACGAGCCATCATGACAACGATGTCACCAGCATCAACCCAGACCGTGCCGATCAGCGCGATTCCGGCGGTGAAGCAGCGCAGGAAGCTCTCCCCGCTCATGCTCCTCAGCGTCGTGATCGCGGTCGCCCTCGGTCTGCTCGGCGTGATCCCACTGCTCTCCGTCGGCGTAGGGGCGCTCGCAGATCTGCCGCAGGTCATCGAACAGCTCTCACGCGAGGACGTGCTCGGCCTCCTGCGAAACACGATCATCGTCGTCGCGATCAGCACGGCGTTCGCCCTGGTGATCGGGGCGCTCCTCGCCTGGGTGAATGAGCGCACGGACGCCAGCATGGGCATCATCACCGAAGCGATGCCCCTGATTCCGTTCATGCTCCCCCCGATCGCCGGCGCGATCGGCTGGGTGCTGCTCATGGCGCCGCAGGCGGGCTACCTGAACGGCATCATCCGCTGGTTCCTGGGCCTGCTCGGCGTACCGATCGAGAACGGCCCGCTCGACATCTACAGCTGGTACGGGCTCATCATGCTCTACACGATCTACGCTGTCCCCTACAGCTTCATGATGTGCACGACCGGCCTGCGCAACATGGATCCTGCGCTGGAGGAGCAGAGCCGTGTGAGCGGATCGACCCTTCTGCGCACGCTTCGCACCGTGACGCTGCCGGCCATGCTGCCGAGCCTGCTCGGCGCGACGATGC
Source organism: Leucobacter soli (assembly GCA_040392345.1). GTDB lineage: Bacteria > Actinomycetota > Actinomycetes > Actinomycetales > Microbacteriaceae > Leucobacter > Leucobacter soli_B. The sequence continues at coordinate 10,688 of JBEBWI010000005.1, forward strand.
TCATCCTCATGAGCGGATTCGGGCTCTTCTCGATTCCGAGCGTGATCGGCCGCGGCGCCGAGATCCCCATCCTCTCGGTGCGCATCGTGGATCTCCTGAACTTCACCTATCCCGCGCAGACCGGCGCGGCGATCGGCCTGAGCCTCATCGTCGTGGCCTTCGTCGCGGTCTTCTGGTGGTTCCAATCGCGCACGCTTCGCAGGGGCCGCTTCGCCACGATCGGAGGCAAGGGTCAGCGCGCCAGTCGCATCCGCCTCGGCAAGGCGCGGCCATGGGTGCGCGCCGCAGTGATCCTCTACATCGCGGTGACGACGGTGTTTCCGCTCCTCGCGCTCCTCATCGTCTCGCTGAACGGATACTGGACCCTCAACATCGACTGGGCCGGTCTCAACCTCAACGCCTTCTTCCAGGCCCTGTTCGAGGATCGCGCCACGCGTCGCGCACTGAGCAACAGCATGAGCTACGGTGCGATCGGATCCATCATCGGCATCGTCGCGGTGGCATTCGCGTCCCTGTGGATCGTGCGTTCGCGCACCCGCTCCGCGCGATTCGTCGACGGCGCGATCAAATTCCCGGCGATGCTCTCCCACCTGATCATCGCGGTCGGCTTCGTGCTCGCCTTCGCCGGGCCTCCCTTCAACCTCGGCGGTACGGCTCTGATCATGGTGCTCGCCTACCTCGCGCTGTACATCCCGCAGGCCTCCGTGAGCTCCGACGCGGCAGTGGCGCAGGTCGGCAAGGAACTCCCGGAAGCCTCTCGAATATCGGGTGCGGGAGAGGGGAGGACGATCGGGCGGATCTATCTGCCGCTCATGGCTCCGGCTCTGGTGCTCGGTTGGTCGATGCTCTTCGTCCGCATGATCGGAGATCTGACCGCCTCCGCGATCCTCGCCGGAACTCGGAACAACGTCGTAGGCTTCCGCATCCTCGAGATATATCAGAACGGCTCGTACGCCCAGCTGGCTTCGCTCTCGACGGCGCTCACGGTCATCAGCGCGGTCATTGTGATCGCGGTGCTCATCATCTCCCGCCGTCTTGCGCGCTGGAACCATCAAACCCCCGGAGGTAAGTGAACATGTCATCGCACGCAACACTGCAGAGCGAGGTGCACGCCGTCGGGCAGGCAGACCTGAGACCGGTCATCAGCCTGAGGAACGTCGCGAAACGGTTCCGTCGTGCCGACGGAACCGTCGCGAACGCCATCGACGGGGTCTCCTTCGACGTCGCCCCCGGCGAGTTCGTCGTTCTGCTGGGCCCCAGCGGCTGCGGAAAGACGACGCTTCTGCGCACGATCGCGGGTCTGGAACGGGCCGATGAGGGCGAGATCGACATTCACGGCCGCCCCGTCTTCGCCGCCGAGGCCGGCATCGAGGTGCCCCCGGAGAAGCGCAACCTCAGCATGATCTTCCAGTCGTACGCGCTCTGGCCGCATCTGACGGTGTTCGACAACGTTGCCTACCCGCTCCGCAGCCGCGGCAAGAAGCGCAGCAAGGCAGAGATCGCCGAGAAGGTCAATCATGTACTCGAGCTCGTGGGCGTCGGGAATCTCGGCAGGCAGTATCCGGGCCAGATGAGCGGAGGCCAGCAGCAGCGCGTCGCGCTCGCCCGGGCGCTCGTCGACGGAGGCGACCTGGTGCTGTTCGACGAGCCGCTGTCGAACGTCGACGCGAAGGTGCGCGAGACGCTGCGACGGGAACTGCTCGAGATGCAGCGCCGTCTCGGCTTCGCAGCGGTGTACGTGACCCACGATCAGAACGAGGCGATGGAGCTCGCTCACCGTGTGGCGGTGATGGGCGGCGGCAAGGTGCGGCAGCTCGCGGCTCCTGCCGAGATCTACTCCGCCCCCACCAGTCGCTATGTCTCGAACTTCATCGGCACCACGAACGAGATCGAAGCGACGGTCTCCGCGGTCGACGGGGATCGTTTGGTGCTCGACTCGGCCGCCGGTGAGATGCGCGGCGTTCCCGCAGTCGAGGGCATCTCTCTCGGCGACCGTGTCGTCGCCTGCGTGCGTCCGGAGCACGTTCGAATCGTCGAATCGGCGGATCACAACCTGCTCCCGGGCGTCGTCGAGCGGGTGCTCTTCCTCGGCCCCACGACCGAGAGCTCGGTTCGCCTGAACGGCACCGGCAACACCGTCCGGGCGATGGGTCTCGGTGCACCGGTGCATGCGGAGGGCGAGCAGGTGCTGCTGCACGTACCGGCTTCGCATGTGCGCGTGCTGCCCCTCGAGGATCGAGCGGGCGAGTGAACACGATGGCCACGACCCGGCTTCGCAGAGACGATCACGATTTCGACCCGGTACGCGAGGGAGAGACCTTCACGAGCGCCCACGATGAGTTCCGCGACCTTCGCGAGCGCCATGGCGGGCTCGCACGCAGCCAGGAATACGATGGCTTCTGGGCTGCGATCGGGTACCAGGAAGTGCTGGAGGTCATCACCGACATCGACCGCTTCACGACGCGGAAGCAGAACGCGATTCCGAAGTTCGCATTCACGGGGGTGCGACCGCCGCTGCATCTCGATCCCCCCGAGCACACCGCGTATCGACGGGTGATCAACAAGTTCTTCACGCCGCCCAGGATGCGCGCCCTCGAACCGCACGTGCGCGCCGCATCGATCTCCCTTCTCGAACCCCTGCTCGAGGAGCGTTGGATCGATGCGTGCAAGCAGTACGCGCATAAGTTCCCGGCGCACGTGTTCGCTCACTTCTTCAATCTCTCGCAGGAGACGAGCGAGCTGATCAAGACGGTCAGCGGAACCTACGTCGATGCGATCCAGGTGCTCGATCACGAGACCGTGAAATCTCTGAGCGGCGAGCTCTATTCCATCGCTCAGAGCATCATCGACGAGCGGAAGGCCGGAGGCCACTCCCCGGAGGAAGACCTCACGGCCGCGCTGCTCGAAGCCGAACACGATGGCGAACCGCTGCCACCCGCAATGGTGCTCGGCTGCGTGCGCCAGCTCATCGTCACGGGGATGGTTGCGCCGAGCGTGTTCACCGGCAACATGTTCGTGCACCTGAGTCAGGACCCGGAACTGCAGAGCCGGCTTCGGGGCGACCCCACACTGATCCCCGTGGCCATCGAGGAGATGCTGAGGCTCTACTCCCCGTACCGGGGAATGGCCCGTACCGCGCGGGAGGACACCGTGCTCGGGGGCCAGCAGATTCTGAAGGACGACCCGATCGCCCTCGTGTACACCTCGGCGAACCGGGATGAATCGGTCTTCCCCGACGGTGAGAAGTTCGTGATGAACCGCCCGAACATTCAGAAGCACATCTCGTTCGGCCGCGGCACGCATAGCTGCCCCGGTGCGCCGATGGCGCGAATGATGATGCGGATCACGTTGGAAGAGGCTCTTGCCAGGTCGTCATCCTGGAAGATGACGGGCGAGCCGGAGATGGCGATCTGGGCGGAGTGGGGGACTCGGTCGGTGCCGATCGATTTCGTGCGCGCGTAGGGTGCGGGCCGCACCTGCGTCGCGACCGCGTTCGCGCTGAGTCGGAGCGACCGGCACTGAACGCAAGGCGCGGCCGAATCGGAGAAGCATCCGCCTCGGTCGCGCCTTGCGTCTTTCGCTGCGGAGGAGACGCGCTCTAATCGAGTCGTTCCCACCCGAGGTCTGCAGATGGATCGTCGACCAGGTGCTGAACCCGCGCGAGTGCGTCGTCGGCGAGATGCTCGCGCAGCGCGACGAATGTCTCCCGGGCCTGCGGCATAGGCCACCCGGGTGGGTGCAGGAACGTCGGGAGGTTCGGGTCGCGGAGTACGAGGAGTCTCCAGTCTCGCAGCACCGAGGTGCGTACTCTCAGCGCCTCGCTCGTGTTCAGCCGCCCCAGCTCCGCGAGGCGTCGCGAGCCCTCGTACTCCCTGATGAACTGTCTGTAATCGCTCGCGAGGGGCGCCAACTCGAATGCCGTCGTCGGGGAAACCTCGCCGAAATCGATCTCGCCCCGGGAGACGGCGGCCGGCACCTCATGAGCAGCAGCGAGCGCTCGGGCGTCTCGTGCTGACGCGTGCGGGCTGATCCACACCTCCCCGAAATGCCCGTAGAGATCGCGCTCCAAGGCCGTCTGGAAACGACGGCGGGTTGCGCGCTCGAGCGGGCCGAGAGGAGCCACGAGCGTCCACCTCCCGTCCCAGTCCGGTTCCGCTCTGCCGAAGTCGACCACATGGCTCACCCGATCCGCATGGATTCGGCGTGCGTGGTCGCTCAGCTCGTATCTGGTCTCCCCGCCTGCTCGATTGCGCGCGAGAAGCCCGCGCCCGACGACCCGCGTCAGCGCCGAGCGCGCGCCGCTCTCACTGACGTCGAATTCGGCGAGCAGCCTGATGATTCCGCTGGAAGCGATGCCTGGACTTGCCGCGAACGTGTAGTCGGCGAGCAGGGTTGCGAGCACGCTCTGCGGGTTGGCTCCGAACTGGTCGCGGGGCAGTGCGAGCTCGGCGATTTCCATAGCTCAAGTCTAGGCTGCTTGCGCGACTTTGTTTGCACTTATATTGTTAAATGTACCAAAAAAGTGCAAATAAGATTGAGGAGTCGTGCAGTGACACTTACATCCCCGCCCATCGCGCCGGTCTCGGATTGGGATCCGCTCAATCCGGTGCATGAGACCGACCCCACGTCGGAGCACAGTCGACTGCGACACCGGTATCCCGTCGCATTCACGAGTCGTTTCGGGGGTTTCTACACGCTCTCGAGATACGAGGACATCCTGTCTGCAGCGGCCGACACCGATACGTTCATCAGCGGGCAGAAGGCGACGATTCCCGATACCACTGGAGCTGATCGCGCGCCCCGCCCTCCACTCGAGGTGGATCCTCCGCGTCACCGCGAGTTCCGCACGCTGCTCAACAGGTACTTCGCGCCGCGTCGTATCAGGGCGCTCGAACCGGTCATACGTGATATCGCCCGCGAACTCATCTCGTCGGCGGTGACCGGCGACGCAGTTGACGCCGTCACCGCGATCACCTACCCCATGCCCTCGCAGGTGGTGTGCGCATTCCTCGGGATTCCGAAGGAGGAGGCGGCCAACATCAAATGGATGGCCAACAATGTGCTCGAAGCTGCGCAGTCGGGGGATGTCGCCGCTCACCGGGCGGCGAACGATCAGGTGTACGCGTATATCGATGCTCTGGTGGAGGATCGTGAGCGGACTCCGCACGATCCCGAATCCGACCCGGTGACCGGTCTGCTGATGAGCGAGATCGACGGTCGCTCACTGACTCGCGAGGAGGTGACCGCCGTGCTGCGGCTCGTGCTGCAGGCGGGTCACGGTACGACCACGAACGCGCTCGGCAGCACGATCCGCTACCTTGCCGAGCACCCGGAGGAACAGCGGCGCCTGCGTGAAGACCACACGCTGATCGCGGGAGCTCTCGAAGAGATTCTGCGTATGAACACCCCCGCGCGGCTGCTGGGCCGTACGACCTCCCGTGACGTGACGGTGGCGGGCCGGCTGATTCCTGCGGGATCGAAGGTGGCTCTGATGTGGTCGTCGGCGAATCGTGACGCCGCCGTGTTCGAGCGCCCGGACGAGCTGATCATCGATCGCAGGCCGAACCGCCACGTCGCGTTCGGTCATGGCATTCACACCTGTCTGGGCGCGCCTCTCGCGCGCGCGGAACTGCGCATCGCAGTCGAAGAACTCTTCGCGCACACCGAGCGCATCGAGATCGCGGGTGAGGTCGTCAACGCGGGTTGGCCGCACATCGGCCCGGCCGAGTTGCCGGTACGTCTCTTGCCGCGTGAGCAGCCGCTCTACCGCAAGACTCGCGCTCGCGGCGCCGATGCGGTGCAGTTCACCGCCGAGATCATCGGGATCATGACGATCGCAACAGACGTGGTCGAGGTCTCGCTGCGCAACGCAGAGGGAGACCGGCTTCCTCGCTGGGCGCCCGGTGCGCACGTCGAACTCGACCTGCCCAATGGCGCGTCGCGGCAGTACTCGTTCTCGGGAGACCGCGAAGAACGCGACACCTGGCGCATCGCCGTGCTGCGCGAACGAGCCGGTCGGGGCGGGTCAGCCTACATTCATGATGAACTGCGCGTGGGAGACCGCATCGTTGCTCGCGGCCCCCGCAACAACTTTCCCCTGCGAGAAACGAAGCGGCACGTCTTCCTGGCCAGCGGAATTGGGATCACGCCCATGCTGCCCATGATCGCGGAGGCAACCCGCCGCGGGGACGAGTGGGAGCTCCACTACGTCGGTCGAAACCGTGCCCATATGGCATATGCCGAGCAGCTGGCCGCGGACCCCCGCGTTCGCCTGCACGTGACATCTGAGACGGGACGTCCCGATCTCGCGCGACTGCTTCATGCGTCGAGTGTCGGGACGACGATCTACGCGTGCGGATCGCCGTCGTTCTTGGAGGCCGCGGAGGCCGCCGCTGCGCACTGGCCGGCCGGCTCCTTCACCACCGAGCACTTCGCCCCGAAGGCGGGCGCCGGTGAGCCCGGGGAAGGCGCGCTCGAGGAGTTCGACGTCGAGCTCTCGCGCTCGGGCGTGCGTGTGCACGTGGAAGCGGGGCGGTCGATCATCGATGCATGCGCTGCACGCGGGGTGACGATCCCGGGTTCGTGCTTCGAAGGAACCTGCGGTTCGTGCGAGACCCCGGTGCTCGTGGGCGAGCCGGACCATCGTGACTCAGTGCTCACCGACGCGGAGCGGGAGCGCAACGAGTACATCATGCCGTGCGTGTCGCGTTCCAGGAGCGCGGAGCTGGTGCTCGACGCCTAGAATGCGGAATGCCCCGTTCGGACTTCTCGTCCGAACGGGGCATTCCGGTCTTCCGGGGGAGGTGGAACCGTCTCCGAAGGGTTACAGGCCGAAGGCCTGCAGGATCGCATCCTTGTTCGCGAGCGCCTGATCGCGGTCGACGCGCACGTAGCCGCTCGGAAGATCATCAGCGGTCCACGCCGAGAACGTCGCGGGAGCGTTGTTGATGATGCTCTGCCCCTCTTCCGAGAGCACGAAGTGCGCGAAGAGACGTGCGGCATTCGGGTGCGCGGCGTCTGTGGTGAGGGACATCACGATCTCAGGGCCCGTGGTGACATCGGGCAGCAGGAAGTCGACGGGCGCGCCGTTCTTCTGGGCGCCGGCGACGACCTGGGCCACGTTCGGGCCGGTCACCGAGCCTTCGCCTGCGGCGAGCGACTCGGTCATCGGCACGACGGAGTTGTAGAGGCGCACCTGGTTGTCGGCGATCGCCTCGACCGTCTCGATTCCGTACTCGTCCATGATGAGGGTCCAGAACTGCAGGTAGGCCTGCGACGAGGTGGGATCGGAGAGAAGCACGGAGTTCGAGTACTGCGGGTCTGCGAGATCCTCGAAGGTCTCGGGCGTCGGGCGATCGCCCAGCGCCTCGGTGTTCCAGGAGAGCACGCTCGGAGCGAACTGGACGACCGGGATCTGGCCGTCGTTGATCTTGCCCGCCTCGGGGAAATCCGCGTAGTCGGGGATGTCGGCCTCATCGAAGCCCGTCAGCCAGCCTTCCTCGAGCCCGCGGTCGATGAACTCGTCGTAGCTCGGCATCACGAGATCGGCGGCGGGCGAGCCCGAGTCGACCTCGGCGCTGTAGCGCGATGCGAGTTCGCCGCCGGTGAGGCGCACGAAGTTGGCTTCGATCTCGTACTTGTCGTAGAACGCGTCGGCGAGCGCCTGCGCGGTGGCCTCCGGCGGAGTGAGGTAGAACACGACCTCGCCCTCCTGCTGCGCAGCTTCGATCAGTGCATCGAGGCTGCTTCCGTTTGTCGCCGGAGCTGTCTCAGCGGGGGCCTCCGAGCCGCCGGAGGAGCAGCCGGTGAGCGCCACGCCGATGAGGGCGGCCGCAGCAATCAGGGTAAGCGATCGTTTCATGTTGACTCCATTGTCGGATTTGGATTGGTCTACAAAAGATTAGACGTACGGAAATCATAACGTCAAGTATTCGGGCCTCGGACATGGAATCGATACCGAGGCGTGACCTCGCGCTCGGGGTTCCGGAACGTCGAGACCCGGTTCGTTCAGCGCTGGTTGCGCGGTCGATCCACCTCGGGGATGGTCTGTGCGGTCAGCGGAGAGGAATGGAAGGAAACGATCGAGGCGAGGTGATGGTCGTAGCCCTCGATGATGCTTCGGAAACGATTGGCCGCCTGAGGTCCGAGAAGGTCGTAGAGCTTGAGGAACAGCCCGCGAGCCCGCCGCCGGGGCCAATCGTCGGGGAGAAGCGGGTGCGGGAGCTCCGGGTCGGAGATGCGGAATGCGAGCCAGTCGTTCGTCAGCTTCGTGCGCACGCGCAGCGCTTCCTTCGAGTCGACGGTCTTGCGTGCCCACTCGATGCGGGGCTCGTACTCCTCGATGAAATCGCGGTACTGCTCGCCGAGGGAGTCGATCTCGAACGCCTGGGCGACGGCCTTCAAATCGCCGCTGCGAAACTGCCAGTCCGCCCGCATCACGTGGCCCTGCGCGATGCCCAGGTCGTCGAGCAGTTCGTGGGCCCCGGCCGCGCGATCGTGCGGGTTGATCCACACTCCGTCGTGCAGCGCGCCGAACCCCATCGTGCGCAGGCCGTTGCGCAGCAGGCGTCGCGCGTCGCGCTCCTTCTCCGGGATCGAGAAGGTCACGAACGTCCACTTCCCATCCCAGTGCACGAAGTCGGCTCCGAACGTCACCGCGCCCGCGAGCCGCTGGCGCTGCGCGGCGACGATGTCCGATGGGATGCCGTAGTGCGTGGATCGCCCTTCCTTCGCCTGGGTGAGCAGCCCTCGCTGGGTGAGGCGGCGCATGGCCTGCCTGGCTGCGTTCTCGTTCGCGCCGAACTCGGCGAGCAGTTCGACGAGGGCTGCAGAGGGGAGGAGTTCGTCGCGACCGAACCAGTAGTCGCCCAGCAGCGTGATCAGAATATGCTGAGGGCCGTCTCCCGAGTGCGGTCGAGGCAGGCGCCGGGTGCTCGTCATCGGGGGGAACACGCTCCAGGCCTGCGTGGACATGCAATCACTCCTATGCTGCTGCGCCCGTGGGATCGGCGCTGATCACAATGCGCAGAGGGTCGAGCGCGGCTCCTTCACCATACACTCCGCCGAGCAGCTCGGAGCCGTATTCCGTCAGCGCGGCGTCGACCGGCGGCCAGACGATCCAGCTCTCGACCGCAACCGGGGGTGCGCCGAGGAGCCGAGCGATCTCGTGGCGATTGCCCCTGCTGTCGCTGATGCTCAGCGAACCCTGGCCCGAGGTAGCGAGTTCGACGCGGAGCCCCGAGAGCGTGACGTCGAGGGCGCCGAAGTGCGCGATGAACCTCAGGCTGCCGATGAAGTCGATCGACCATGGCCCCGTGAGGTTCGGAACCCGTGCCCGCGGATGCGCGGCAGGCTGCCGCACTGGAAAGCGGAACAGCCCCTGCCCGTCGCTCTCGACGCCCTCGTCGCCGAACATCTGCCCGTCCGGGCTCGATGCGACGTAGGAGACGAAGCTCTCGCGAACGCCCCAGTAGAGGCCGGCGACGAGGCGCTCCTCCGGGGCTCGGAGTGGAGTGTCGGAAATCGAATGCATGACATCAAGCATGACGACTGAGCTACGCTTGGTCAAGCATTCGAGGGTTCCGCGGCTCATCAATAGGTGACAGAATAATTGACGATAAGCAATTGTGTTAGTACCCTATTTGGGTACGAGGACCTGTGCGGAAGGAAGACGATGGAGACTGAGCGACCGCTCGAAGGCAAGGTAGTGCTCGATCTGACCACGGCGCTCTCCGGCCCGTACGCCACGATGCTTCTCGCCGGGCTCGGGGCGCGCGTCATCAAGGTCGAGAATCCGAGCCGCGGCGGCGATAGCGCTCGGAACAATTCGCCGTATGTCACGGCTGAGGGGCTCTCCGTCTCTCGCACCGAAGATACCGACATGTCGGTGTCGATGCTGTTGCGGGGGCGGAACAAGGAGAGCATCACCCTGAACATGAAGGCCCCGGGAGCGGAGCGGGTCTTCCGAGACCTGGTCGCGCATGCCGACATTCTCGTCGAGAACTACAGTGCAGGCGTCACCGAGCGACTCGGCATCGACTACGGGCGAGTCTCTGAGTGGAATCCGAGGATCGTCTACACCTCCATCAGCGGGTTCGGCGCGCAGGGTGCTGAGGGCACCGGCAAAGCGATGGACACGATCATCCAGGCGCTGAGCGGAATCATGATGACCGCCGGAAGCCCGGGTGACGGGCCGATCAGGATGGGCCTTCCGGTCGGTGACCTCATCGCTCCGCTGTTCGCGGTCATCGGCACGCTCGGCGCCGCCCTGCAGGTGGAACGGAGCGGCATCGGTCAGCACGTGGACGTGTCGATGCTCGGGGCGCTCACCTCTCTCGTCGCCTGCGAGCCGTTCGACGCGTTCGAGCGCATCGGCATGCCGATGCGGACCGGTCCGTGGGTGCCGCGTCTGGCCCCCTTCGGAACCTTCCCGACTCAGGACGGATGGTTTGCGCTGTGCGCACCGACCGACGGATTCGCGCAGGGCGTGATGCGCGCCATCGGAACGCCGGAGCTGGCGGACGACCCGCGGTTCGCCGTGCGCGACGGCCGGGTCGCGCACGCCGACGAGCTGCACCGCATGATCGCTCAGTGGTCGCAGCACCTGACCACCGAAGAGGCCGTCGCGAGGTTGGAACGGGAAGGGGCACCGGCGGCACCGGTGAGGAGCACCGCAGAAGCGGTACGCGATCCGCTGGTGATCGGCCGCGGCGAAGTCGTTCAGCTGGCCCACCCCGAGCACGGTGCTCAGGAGGATCTCTTCGGATCAGGAATCCCCTTCCTCATGTCGGGCGCCGACACCTCACTCGACCGACCGGCGCCGCACCTGGGCCAGCACACCGGGCATGTGCTGCGCGACCTGCTCGGATACACGGACGAGCGAGTGGTGGAGCTCACCGAGCACGGGGTCGTGTAGAGCGCGATGGCAGATGCCGGGCGCACGCCAGAACCCGACCCTCCGGAACGCGAACCCGCCAGCAGGCTGTTTCGCATTCCGAACTTCTCACTGTTCGTCTCCGCGCAGCTGCTGCTGAACACCGGTGCCTGGTTTCAGAACCTCGCGATCGCCCTCATCATCGTCGACCGCACGGGAAGCGCGAGCGCACTCGCTCTGGTGACGGTCGCCCAGTTCACGCCCCTGCTGATTCTCGCCGGGGTCGCGGGGAAGGCGGCCGACTCCGTTTCCCCTCGAACGGTGCTGCTGATCGCGGCCGCATGCGCGGTGATCACCACGAGCAGTCTTGCCGTGATCGTGAGCGATGACGAGATGTGGCTCGGCTGGCTGTACGTGCTCATCGCGCTCGGCGGATGCGTCAGCGCATTCGAGCGCATCAGCTCGCAGGCCTTCATCTTCGAGATCGTCGGAGCCGCCAGACTCAAGAACGCCGTCGTGCTGAACACCATGACGTTCTCGAGTGCCCGCTCGATCGGCCCCGGACTCGCCGGCGTGGTGTTTCTCGCGCTCGGACCGGTGGCCTGCCTCGTCGCCAACGCCTGCGCGTACGCGCTCGCATTTCTCGCGCTACTGGCGATCCGGCCCGCTCAGCTGCAGCCCAGGCGGCCGGACACCGGTGCGCAGGTGTCATTCCGGCAGGTACTCGGAGAGCTCCGTCGCAATCTCGATCTTCGCGTCATTCTCATCGTGAACTCCGTGGTCACCTTCGCCGCCATGAACCTCAACGTCGTGCTCACCGCGGCGGTCACCATCTCGTTCTCGGGAAACCCCGGCGAACTCGGTCTGATGCACATGCTGAACGCGGTCGGGGCGATGATCGGCGGTTTTCTGCTGACACGCGTGGACCGCATCACCGCGTCGACGCTCGGTGGTGCGCTGATCGCCTACTCGCTGAGCCTCGGCATCTCAGCGGCGGCACCGGATCTTCTCTGGTTCCTGCTGGTCGCCCCGGTGCTGGGCGCCGGGATCGGCATCTACCAGGCGGTCCTGCAGAGCTCGGCGCAGATGGCGTCGCCGCCCGACATGATCGGTCGCACGATGTCGCTCGTCACACTCGGGAATTTCGGCATCGCCCCCTTCGGGGCGGTGCTCATCGGTCTACTCATCGACGCGACCTCGGCGCAATGGGCGCTGTGGCTCGGTGCGGGCGTTACGATGCTCACCGCGGCATCGGTATGGCTCGTCTTCCGGAGGAGGGAAGCATGACAGAACACGGCACGCACACGGCGCAGAGGGCGCTCGAAGCAATTCGCGACGCGGCCGCCCGATACGACGCACCAGTCGGTTCCGGCGTGATCGGCACCGTGGGGAGGGATGTGCCTGCGGAACTCGTCGAGGCGTTCGGTCTGCACCCGCTCAGGCTCCGGGGCGACCCGTCGTGGCCGACGAGCGAGGCCGACGAGTACCTCGGTCGCGGTCTCGACGAAGCGACGCGGTCCGTGCTCGCGGGGATCCTCGCGGGCGCCTACGGAGAACTCGACGGCATCGTGGTGTCGAGCGATTGCGACGCCTCGCAACGACTGTTCTACGTGCTCCGGGAGATGCATCGCATCGACCCCACCTGCACGCTGCCTCCGGTGCATCTGGTCGACGTCCTGCACCTGCCGAGGGAGGCGACCGCCAGGTACAACCTGCGCAAGCTGGAGCAGTTGAGCGAGACCCTGCATGAATGGAGCGGCCGTACGGCAGGTGCGGAGGAGCTGGCAGCGGCGATCCACAATCGAAACGCCGTGCGCGAACTGCAGGGACGCGTCATGGCGCTGCGACGGACGCAGGCGCGGCTCTCGGGCACCGATGCGCTCGCAGTGCTTCGCGCGGCCGATCGCATGCCGCAGTCGGAATACCTGGAGCGCCTGACCGCGTTGGTGCAGCACCCGGAGGAGCTGCCGGTTCAACCGGGCGAACGCCTCTTCCTCACCGGCAGCAACCACGACACCCCCGAGGTGTACCAAACGATCGAGAGGTGCGGCTACGTGATCGTCGGCGAAGACCATGACTGGGGCGAAATGACATCGTACGGCAGCGTCGAGATCGGCGAGGCCGAGGCCGTCGCCGGTGACGATACCCTCGGCGGTGACGAACGGCGGGGGCTGCTGCGGGCCGTCGCGCGTCGGCTGCTGGAGGCGCCGCCGACCTCGCAGCGAGCCTCCGTTCGGCAGCGGGCCGACTACTGCGCCGGCGGCGTCGAGTCAGCGGAAGCCGCGATGCTGCTCAGCTATGTGCGGGTGCTCGACGAGGCGCCACTGTGGGATTTCGCGGCGCAGCGTCGTGCGGTGAAGGTGAAATCGGCCGTCATCACGAATCAGCGCTACGGGTGCATCGACCAGCAGCAGCTCGATCGGGCCCTGCATTCGCCAGAGACGACCGGAGTCAACGCATGAGCACGAGATCAAACCAGCCGCCGCAGCGGCTCGAGTCGGCTCGCCTCGCACTGCGCTACCAGAAGCAGTGGTTCGCCGACCTGCACGAGCACGTCTCGGCCGGCGGCAGATTCGCCCTGGTCAACGCGGATACCCCTCATGAGATTCTGCGCGTCTTCGATGTGCCCTACGTGGTGAACCAATGGTGGTCCTCCATCGCGGCTTCGCGCGACGGCGCGCAGCGGTACCTTTCGCTGATCGCCGAGCAGGGGCTGCCTCGCGATTCCGACCAGTACAACGCGATCGGCCTCGGCAGCCTGTTCGACGCTGATCCGAGCAGTGCCCCATGGGGGGGCCTGCCGAGACCCTTCCTCGTGCTGGGCGACATCACCGGTGACGTCACGCGCAAGGTCTTCGACGTGTGGGGCGAGGGCGAGGGGATCACGTTCTTCCCGTTCGAGAACTCGGCCTCTACCACCGCCGAGCCGCAGTGGTGGGACCGGCTCTCGACGGAATGGGAAGCCCTGCGGGGCACCGACCGCATCGATCTGCAACTGGCCGAGATACAGGAGCTCATCGAGCTGCTCGAGCGACTCACCGGAACGGAGTTCGACGAGTCGAAGCTCATACGCATCATGCGGCTCGGCAACGAGCAGGCGGAGTGGAACCGACGCACTCGCGACCTCATCGCCTCGACCTCGCCCTGCCCGGTCAGCGTGAACGACAGCATTCCTGCGGTGATGATTCCCCAGTGGCATCGGGGCACCGAGTGGGCTCGCGACGCGGCTCGAAGCCTCTACGAGGAGGTGGTTCAGCGGGCCGAGACGGGGGCGGCACTCGCGGACCCCGAGCGGGCGCGTCTCATGTGGATCGGGCGCGGTCTGTGGTTCGATCTCGGTTTCTACCGTCATTTCGAGGAGCGGTACGGCGCGGTGTTCGTCTGGTCGATGTACCTCGCGATCGCCGCAGACGGGTACGCCCGTTACGGAACGGATCCCCTCCGCGCCCTCGCCTCCCGCTTCATCGGCTTCCATGAGCACCTCTACGTCGCCCCGTACTCGACCGAGTGGTATGTGCAGCAGGCGCGGCAGCACCGCATCGACGGAGTGGTGCACCTCGTCTCAGACGATCCGCGCGGTCACTGGGCCACGACCCGTGCGCTGCGTGCCGCCGGCATTCCCGTCATAGAGGTTCGCGCAGACAACGCCGACGAGAGCTCGTACGATATCGAAGAGTTTCGCGGTGGGGTAGCGTCGTGGATCGAGGCGGAAGTCCTGCGCGGAGAGTGACGGTGGGCGGGTGGCCGGCGAGTGGCCGGTGGGTGGCCGGTGGGTAGCCGGTGGGTAGTGACTGGCGGCCGACCGGTGCCGGTGCCGGCGCGGACTCGAGGGGCGGCAAGCGGTGAGCGGCGGCGGGAAGCGCTCGGTGAACGAGGAGAGGAACGAACTCGGTGGGAGCATCTGACGATCTGACCGACCTGCGTCTTCCCCGCGAAGCCGCGGGACGGGAGCCGCAGAGCCTGCTCATGACTCTGCTCGGCGATTACTGGGGAGGCCGGCATGAGCTGCTGCCCTCCTCGGTGCTCGTCGATCTGCTCGGGGAGTTCGGCATCAGCGAGGTGAGCGCGCGGCAGGCGGTTCGGAGGCTTCGGGGCCGGAACCTCCTTGTGCAGGAAAAGGCGGGCCGGCAGACGTTCTACGGCACCCCGCCCGAGGTCGCGCGGCTTGCCGTGGAACGCAGACTGCGGGTGCTTCGGTTCGGACTCGATGTGACGGACTGGGACGAACGGTGGACCGTGGTCGCGTTCTCGGTGCCCGAGAGCGATCGCGACGTGCGCCGGCAGGTGCGGCACCGGCTCGGCGAACTCATGTTCGGGATGCTGCAGGATGCGCTGTGGGTGAGCCCCTATGACCACGTCAAGGCGGTCATCTCGATACTCGATGAGCTCGGTGTGCGCGATGCCCATGTGATGCGTTCCGAGATGTTCGCCCGGCCCGGCCATGAGGATTCGATCGCTCAGGCATTCGATCTGGAATCGCTCGACCTGCGCTATCGTGAGCACGCTGCGCACTACGAGCCGGTCGCGGAACGCGTGGGCAGGGGCGGCCTGACCCCCTCCGAGGCGCTCACTCTCCGAACCGAAGCGATGAGCGCGTGGCTGCGCTTCCGGCGGGTGGACCCGGATCTCCCCGCCCAGATCCTCCCCGGCGAGTGGGGCCGTCATCGGGCGCGGAACGTGACCTATGCCATTTACGACGAACTCGGCGCCGCCGCGGAGGCCCGCTTCAGGGAGATCATCGCCCGCGCGGACCCGAAGCTCGCGAGACTGACCAGGCACCATACTTCACGGGACGGGTGATCGGGTCGCTGGTGCCCGGCCGCTCGTCGTGGCGCGCATTCCCGGCGCAGGTTGGCAGTCGTCGCCCCATCTGCGTGATTCTTGGGGCGACGACTGCCAACCTGCGGGGAGAGTCGGGGAGCAGCAAGAGGCGAGCCGCAAGGTGGGGGATCAGGAGGGGCGAGACGGAAAAGGAAGGAGGGAACCACTACCCGGCAATGACCCTCGGCACCGCAGCCGACTTCAAGCCCTCGACGCCGAACTCCAGCCCGTAGCCCGACTGCTTGGTGCCGCCGAACGGCAGCCGGCCGTCGAGCCTCGCGTGCGGGTTGATCCAGACCGTGCCCGCCTCGACCCGGCTGGCAACCCTGCGCGCCTGCTCGGGGTTCGACGACCAGACCGACGCGCCGAGTCCGACATCGAGCGCATTCGCCAGGTGGATCGCCTCATCGGGTTCCTCATACCGCACGATGGGCAGCACAGGCCCGAACCGCTCGGTCGTCACCAGCGGGTGCTCGGGTGCGAAGCCGACGATCTCCTCCGTCGCGGGGTCGCGCACGACGACCCCGTCGCCCGTGCGGCTCTGCACCCGGCTCAGCAGTTCTGCGTACTCGTACATGTTCAGCTCCTCAGCCGCTCTCCACTTGGGCTACGAGTGCTCAGGCCACGAGCGAATCGTCGGAGAGCTCGTGCCATGAGCGGTTCTGATAGACGAGCGGGCTTCCATGCTGCGACTGCGCGGAGAGCGACACGTCGATGACGCGCGCGATCACGATGGTGGAGAGATCGGCTTCGAAGCGATCGATGATCTCGCACCGCATCCACCTCGAGACGCCGGTGAAGTAGGGCTCGCCGGTGGGCAGCTGCGCCCACGGCTGCTGGCCCGAGAACCGATCGGCCCCGCTCGTCGCGCACAGCTGCGCGACCGCGATCGAATCGGTGTCGATCAGGTGCGCGATGATGTGCTCGGAGCCGAGGATTGACGGAGTGCTCGACGAGAGGCTCGACGCCGAGAAGACGATGAGTGCGGGGTCGGCACTCACTGAGGCGAGCGAGGTGACGGTCATCGCCACCGGCCCCGTACCCGGGTCAGCGGTGATGACGCCCACGCCGGCCGGGTGCATACGGAACAGATCCTTGAATGCGTCGGGGGTGACCGGGGCGGTTGCGAGTTGAGCGATCATGACGAACTCCTTGGTGAGTATTCGGATTAGTATTCGGCGACGATGCCGGATTCGAGCAGCGGCCAATCGAGCTTGTGGCCGAGCCCCGGGCCCTCGGGAGCATGCAATCTGCCACCGACGATCTTGAGCGGGGTCTCGAGCCCGTAGCCGAAGCTTTCGAATCCGTAGGTGCCGGTCGGCTGAATGGTGAGCACCTCGAAATAGGAGGTGTGGGTGGCCATGGCGACGTGCGCACCGGCGACGTTGCCGGTGGCGTTGAAACCGTCGTGCAGCTCGAACCCGAGGCGGAACACCTCAGCCGTGTGCGCGATCTTCATGAGCGGGGTGATGCCGCCCTTGAAGGCGACATCGCCGCGCAGATAGTCGGTGGCGCCCGACGTGATCCACTGGGCGTAGTTGAAGGGGCCGCCCGCGGTCATCTCGGTCGCGAGGATCGGGATGCGCAGGTGGCGCCGCAGCCGCGTGTACCCGAAGATGTCATCAGCAGGCAGTGGATCCTCGTACCAGTGATAATCGAGCGCCTCCAGTTCGCGGCCGAAGCGGAGCGCCTCCTCGTAGCTGTACACGTTCGGCGAGTCGCTCATGAGCGTCATCTCGTCGCCGACTGCCTCGCGCACGAGTCTGGCCGTTGCGACATCGGCCGCGAGTGGTACGTCGCGACCGCCGCGGTTGCGGAACTGCGTCGGCGGGTGGAACTTGTAGGCTGTGAAGCCCTGTTCCCGGTAGTGAGCTGCCTCTGCTGCGTAATCCTCGGGGTGCTCGTGCAGCCAGGAGGAGACGTACGCCGCCACCTCGGTACGGCGAGACCCGAGCAACTGATGGAGTGGCAGCCCGGCCTGCT
Source organism: Leucobacter soli (assembly GCA_040392345.1). Classification (GTDB taxonomy): domain Bacteria; phylum Actinomycetota; class Actinomycetes; order Actinomycetales; family Microbacteriaceae; genus Leucobacter; species Leucobacter soli_B. The sequence continues at coordinate 28,365 of JBEBWI010000005.1, forward strand.
GGCCCGCGATGTCCCAGAGTGCGGTGTCGACCGCCCCGATGACCACGGTGCCGAGCGCTTGCTGCTGCCGCCACAACCGCTCCCAGATGCGCTGGATGCCGAGCGCGTCCTCGCCGATGAGCTGAGGGCGCACCACATCTGCGAGCAGTCGCGCGTTGGCCTCCGCGTTGCTCCCGGCGCCGCTCACGAACACCGTGCTCTCGAGGCCGCCCTCGGTCGTGATCGTGAGCAGCACGATCCCACCGCCCGTGGTGCCCGGCGCGGCCGGCTTCCGGCGCTCGTGCATTCGGATGCGAACCTGGGCGATTCGAGTCATCTGTTCTTCCCCTTGCGCTTCGATGGGCATGCAACGTCGGTGTCGCGGCACCCTGAAGCCATACTCCCAACCGAAGCAACAAAGGGAAAATAGATTTAACCGGAGAAGTATCGCTATTAATTAGATGTAAGAATCGATTGCGGCGCGCTCGGCAACGAGGTGGTTCGTGCGGGCAATGGCGGCCTGGTGCGCGGGGTGTACTGCGTATGCCGCCAGCGCCGCTTCATCGGCGAAGTCGGCGATCAGCGCGAAATCCCAGTTCTCGCCCCGCTTCAGCGTGTTGCAGTGAACGTTCAAGTCGAGTGCTTCGTCGATACGATCCACGAGCGGAGCAAGCTCGGCGCAGCAGAACTCGGCGTCGCGTGCCCGCTGCACAGGGTCTTGCGAGTTCAGCCGGAAGAGTACGAAGTGTCTGATTGTCATGCTGGATTCCTTTCCCGGGTTCAGATCATGCTGCCCAGGCCGCCATCGGTGACGAGCCTGTGCGAGAGGTCGATGATCGAGCGCGTCGATGGGTGCTGCCACCGGCCCTCCGGTCGTACGACGACCATCGAGGTGCCGGCGAGCGGTGGATCGAGCCGCACTTTCGCTAGGGGGAGACCCTCATAGCTCTGGCCCGCTGGTATGGGGTTCATGATCAGCGAGTAGCCCATGCCCCGAGCGACCATCGACCGGTTGAGCTCGAAATCTGAAGTGCGGTAGCGGATCTTCGCCTGTGGGCTGAGCTGGCCGAGCGCCGGCATCGAGTACCGTTTCGAGGGGTTCGATTCGAAGAGCACGAGGGGTTCGTCGATCAGATCGTTGGCGGAGAGCGTCTCGCGGTCGGCGAGCGGGTGGTTCGCCGCGAGGAGGACCTGAAGCTCGGTCGGGTACAGGGTCTCGGTCGCGAGGCCCGCCGGCAGGCTGTTCGTGCGGTGGAACACGTTGTAGCTGAAGAAGCAGTGGATCTCGCCGGTCAGCATCAGCTCGACGAGCTCGAGCACCGTGCCCGTCACGAACTCGCAGGAGACCTCGGGGTGCTCCGTTTCGAAAGCTTCGAGCAACCCGGGGAGCACGAAGGGCGCCAGCGAATGGAAGGCGCCGATGCGGAGCGGGTGCGCGTACTCGTCCGTCGAATCGGGGAAGATGCGGAGCAGGTCGTCGGCGCTGCGCACCAGTCGGAGCGCCTCGCGGTAGAAGTGGTGCCCGTTCGGCGTCAGGGTGACCCCGCGCGATCGTTCGCGCGAGCACAGCTCGGTCTGCAGCGTCTGCTCGAGGTTGGAGATGGCGGAGCCGACGGCCGTCGCCGACACGTGGTTCTGCCGAGCGGCCTCCGCAATCGACCCGACTTCGGCGACCGAGCAGAAATGGCGCAGCTGCACCAGGGAGAGTTCTGGCATGCTTCCTCCATTGAATAGCGTTTCTAGTTCCAGTAAATCTATTTTTCTTTTGTATCCCCCGCTGCCAATATAGCCAGTGAACACGAGGTCGAGGAAGACACAGTGAGGAGCGAGGATGCTCGAGAAGAAGGTGGCACGTTGATGTTGAGAGTGCTGTTCTGGTCCCCAGTGCCCTACGCAAGGGATGCCGTGCTGGAAGCGCTGCAGCGCTGCGAAGGTGTCGAATGGGAGATGGTGACCGAGGTCGACGCATGCGTCGAGAAAGTCGCGGGAGCCGATCTGCTGGTGCTCGGGGATGCGCCCGAGCCGGTGGCGCGGCGCGTGCTCGCCGCCGCCTCCGCCGAGGGCAGCGCGCTGCGCGGTCTGCATTTCATCTCGGCGGGGCGGGACGGCTTCGAGGCCGCGGGGATTCCCGAAACGCTCGAGGTCGGCGGCGCTGAGGGCGCGAACGCCCCCACCGTCGCTGAGCACGCGCTCGCACTCACGCTCGCATTGATGCGCCGCACCGGTCGAATGGCGATCGATACGCAGTCGCGCAACTGGGACCGCAGTCACGTGCGCGCCCTGCGTTCGCTCGAGGGGCAGACGGTGCTCATCGTGGGGCTCGGTCGCATCGGAGGCGAGGCGGCCCTGCGCTTCCGCTCCTTCGGGGCGAAGGTCATCGGGCTTACCCGCACGGGTGCACCGAATCCCGAGGTCGCCGAGATCGGTCGCATCGCCGACCTCGACAGCTACCTGCCGACAGCCGACGTGGTCGTCGTGACCGCTGCGCTCACGAGCGACACTCGGCACCTCATCAACGCAGAACGTCTCGCGGCGATGCGAGAGAGCGCGCTTTTCATCAACGTCTCGCGCGGCGGGCTCGTGGATCACGATGCGCTTGCGAACGCGTTGAGCGCCGGTTCCATCGCGGCGGCGGGGCTCGACGTCACCGATCCCGAGCCGCTCCCCAGCGACCACCCGTTGTGGGAGAGCGGCGAGGTGCTGATCTCCCCGCATGTCGCGGGCGGCGGCAGTCGCGCGGTCTCGGAGCGGGTGGGCCGTTCGGTCGAGGACCGTGTCAACCGACTCGCCGCAGAGATGGCGGGAACGGCAGCATGACCGGAACAGTTGTACAGAGACGTACCGATGTGAAAGGACTCGATATCTGATGATCGGCCAACGACGCAAGCACCTCGTGCTCTCCATGTTCGTTCACCCCGCCGGCTACCACAATTACAGCTGGCGAGGCGCGGGCAGCCGCGCCGAGGAGTGGGGGCAGCTGCCCTTCCTGCAGCAGATCGCACGGCAGGCCGAGGCGGCGAAGTTCGACGCCGTGTTTCTCGCCGACACGACCTCCGCGGTCCCGCTGCTCTCCGGCGACACGAAGGTCGCCGGCTTCTACGAGCCGCTCACCTCGCTCTCGGCACTCGCTGCCTCAACGAGCCGCATCGGACTGATCGGCACCGCATCGACGACCTTCAACCATCCCTACAACCTGGCCCGCCAATTCGCGGGGCTCGACCTGCTGAGTGACGGCCGCGCAGGGTGGAACATCGTCACCTCATGGCAGGGTAACGAGAACTACGGGCTCGCCGAGATGCCAGACGGCCCTACCCGTTACCGTCAGGCGCAGGAGTTCGTCGCCGTGGCGAAGGCGCTCTGGGAGAGCTGGGATGAGGACGCGGTGGTCAGTGATCGCGAATCGGGCTGGTGGATCGACCCGTCGAAGATTCACGCAGTCGACCACGTCGGCGAGAGCTACGACGTGAAGGGGCCGCTGAACCTGCGGCGCACACCGCAGGCCGGCCCGGTGCTCGTGCAGGCGGGCTCGTCGGGACCGGGTGTGGATCTCGGTGCGACCTATGCGGAACTGATCTACACGGCCCAGCCGATTCGTGACTCGAGCGCCGAGTTCTACGCGAACTACAAGAAGATCGTGCACGAGAAGGGTCGCGACCCCGAAGACGTCGCGATTCTCCCGGGCATCATGCCGATCGTGGGTCGCACCGAGGCCGAAGCGCAGGAGTACGCGCGTGAACTCGAGTCGCTCGTCGATCTCGAGCACGGGCGCCGGCAGCTGCAGAAGTCTCTGGGCTTCGACATCTCGGACGTGGATCTCGACGAGACGATTCCGGCGGAGCGCTTCGACCTGTCGAAGGCGGCCATGACGAGTCGCGCCGAGATATTCCGCAAGCGCACCCTGGAGCAGAGCTACTCGCTCCGAGCACTCATACTCGAATCGGCGAAGGCGAGCGGTCATCTGTGGACAGTCGGGTCGGCAGGCCAGGTCGCCGAACAGATGATCGACTGGTTCGATCGTCGGGCCTGCGACGGCTTCAGCGTCAACGCGCCCTCGTTCCCCGAGGGGTACGACCGGGTGTGCGAGTTGCTCGTGCCCGAGCTGCAGGAGCGCGGCTACTTCCACGACGATTACGCAGGGGACACCCTGCGCGAGAACATTCGCGCGGGTCGGGCATAGGCGCCCGGGCTCTGAGAAGGAGAAGACAAGAGAAATGGCAGAATACGACTTCATCATCGTCGGCGGCGGCACGGCCGGCGCCGTGCTCGCCGGTCGGCTGACCGAGAACCCCGGCATCGAGGTGCTGGTGCTCGAGGCCGGGCCCGATTACCGATCGGCCGAGACTCCGAAACAGTTCCACGACCGCAACCTCGGGCGCGGACTGTCACTGCAGGCGCCTCGCGACACGCAGGACCCGGAGTTCTTCTTCATGGGCCCCTCGGCGCGGCGCACGCCTGAGCAGAACGTCTTCCCCTACACCCGTGGGCGCGGACTCGGCGGCAGCTCGACCATCAATGGGCTCTGCGCCATTCGCGGCGTGCCCGAGGACTTCGCCGATTGGGAGGCGATGGGCGCCAGCGGCTGGGGATTCGACGACCTCCTTCCCGCCTTCAAACGTATGGAGACCGACGCCCAGTTCGCCGACAACAAGTGGCACGGCTCAGAGGGTCCGATCCCGGTGTATCGCGAACCCGAGTCGGGCTGGGGCGGCGCCGACTTCGCACTGCGCGATGCGGCACTCGACGAGGGCTATCCTTGGCACCCCGATCACAACGCGCCGAACAGCACCGGTGTTTCGCCGTTCGCGATGAACATCCGTGGCGGGCGACGCGTGTCCACGAACGACGGCTACATCGAGCCGGCACGCGACCGTGCGAACCTGCATATCCTCGGAAACGCTCACGTGGACAAGGTCATCACTCGTAATGGACGGGCAGTCGGTGTGCAGCTGGCGGATGGTCGGCGCATTAACACGGCCGCCGGGGGAGAGATCATCTTGAGCGCCGGGGCCATCCACTCGCCCGCGATTCTGCTGCGTTCGGGCATTGGCCCGGAGGCCGAGCTGCGCAGGCTGGGCGTCGAAACGACCGCGGTGCTGCCGGTCGGCGAGGGGCATCAGGACCACGCCGTCGTCTTCATCCAGGTGCCGGTGACCCCCGAATCGCAGGTCTGCGTCGACAACCGGCCCACGAACATCGTGCTGCGCTACTCGTCGGGATTCGAGGGCTCGCACGCCAACGACATGATGATGATGGCGAGCAACCACAACTACTGGTTCGGCCAGCCGACCGCCGGGTTCGCGGTGCAGCTGAACCAGGTGTTCACCCGCGGCGAATTTCATTTGAAGGATCTGAACCCCTTCTCCGACCCGTACCTCGAGCAGAATCTGCTCAGCGATCCGCGCGACTTCGCCCGCGTGCGCGACGGCATCGATCGCGTACGTCCGATGCTCGACCACCCCACGCTGCGGTCGATCCGCACTGGGGACCCCGTGATTCCTGAGACCGAAGCCCAGATCCGCGGCATGGTGAAGGACGTCATGCACGTCTGCTCCACCGCCCGGATGGGGAGCGCAGACGACCCGAGCGTGGTGGTGGATCCTGAATGCCGCGTACTCGGTATAGATGGACTACGTGTAATCGACGCCTCGATCATGCCTACGGTCACCGCCGCCAACACCGCGTTGACGGTCATCGCCATCGGCGAACTGATGGCCGCACGAATTGCAGGGCGTGAGCTCTCGAACAACGAAATCAAGAATGAGCAGGTGCACGCGTGACCGAGAAGAATTCTGACGCACTTCGTAAGCTCGACGAGTTGCGAGGCTCGCTCGACGGACTTGGCCATCTGATCGGAGGCGAGATCGTTCGGGGCACTGCGACCTTCACGGTCACCGCTCCGTGGATCGATGAACCTTTGGGTGAGAGCCCCGAGGCGCAGGAAGCCGAGTTGGAAGCTGCCGTTCGCGCTGCGAGGGCCGCGCAGCCGGCCTGGGCGGCAACGTCGGGAGAGGAACGCACCGCCATTCTGCTCTCGATCGCCGACGCGATTGAGGCGAACGCCGAGCGCATCGGCGACGTGCTCGCAGCCGAGACCGGGAAGCCGCTCCGCATCGCGCGTGGCGAACCGATGGGTGCCGCCGCTCACATCCGCTATTTCGCCGCGCTTGAACCGGCCGAAGAGGTCATCAAGGATGACGATGTCGAGCGGATCATCGTCGTGCGGGAGCCGCTTGGCGTGGTGGCGAGCATCACTCCGTGGAATGGGCCACTGCTCATGCTCGCGAACAAGGTCGCGACTGCACTGCGGTGCGGAAACACGGTCGTAGCAAAGCCCTCGCCCTTCACGCCGTTCTCCTCCCTGCTCTTCGGGGAGATTGTGCGCGACCTGGTGCCGGCCGGCGTGATCAATGTAATCGCCGGAGGTGATGCGATCGGCCAAGCCTTGACGCAGCACCCCGAGGTCGACATGGTCTCGTTCACCGGTTCGATCCGTGCAGGCCAGGCGATCACCGCTCAGAGCGCCGAGGGTTTGAAGCGGCTTCAGCTCGAGCTCGGCGGCAATGACGCAGCCGTCGTGCTTCCCGATGTCGACGTGGACGAGGTAGCGGAGCGGATCTACCGGGGCGCCTTCGCGCTCTCAGGTCAGATCTGTGCGGCCATCAAGCGACTGTACGTGCATGAGGACATCATCGACGACCTGACTGATGCCCTGGTGGAGATCGCCGAGCGGCAGCAGCTCGGCAGCCCGTGGGATCCTGAGACGACGATGGGCCCGCTGACCACTCGGCCGCAGTACGAGCGCGTGCTTGGCCTCATCAACAATGCGGTCGACGGTGGAGCGACGCTGCGCACCGGTGGCGAGACGATCGAGCATGGTGGCTTCTTCATCACCCCCGCGATTGTCACCGGGGTCGACCACGGTGTTCCTCTCGTCGATGAGGAGCAATTCGGCCCCGCGCTCCCGATCATGTCATTCACCGACGTCGAAGAGGTGCTCGAGCGCGTGAACGGCACACAGTATGGTCTCGGAGGATCTGTCTGGTCGCAGGACATCGATCAGGCCGTTGCGATCGCGCGACGAATTGAATCCGGGTCTGCGTGGATCAACCGTCACCCGCATGTCGGTGCTGACGTTCCCTTTGGTGGGATGAAGCTGAGCGGCGTCGGCCGTGAGGGTGGCCCCGAATCCTACGAGGAATTCACCGCAGCAAAGACCATTTCGATCCTGAAGTAAGGCAGCGGGGGTTGTGCGTTCCGGCCTCGGGGCGCGCGACCCTCCAAAAAGTAACACGAATGAGGTATAGACAATGATGTCGAAGAAAAATGCCCTGCGACGCGCCGTCATCGGTGCGTCCGCTCTCGCGGTCGCATTCGGAATGATCGGATGCTCCTCGGCGGCCCCGGAAGCCCCGGAGGCCACCCAAGAGGGCGAGGTCGTCACCATCAAACTGATGCGTTCGCCCGTCTTCTATGAGCCGGTGTTCATCGCAATGGAGGAGGGGCTCTTTGAGAAGGCCGGACTGAACGTGGAGATCTCAGAGAACGCGACCGCGGCAGAATCGGTTCCGCAACTTCTAAACGGGAATGTCGACATCGCGATGACCGGCGGAGTCTCACTGATCCAGGCGGTTGCCGAGGGCGTGCCGATCAAGGCGGTGCTCGGCCAGAGCAGTGCAGACCCCGATGTCTGCACCTCGGGCATCATGACCACCAGCGACTCGGGGCTGAGCGGCTATGCCGACCTCGGTGGCACCACCATCGGCCTTCAGGGCTTGAAGGAGACTACCCACCTCGGCACCCTGCTCGCGGCAAAGGATGCAGGGGTCGATACGGACAGCATCGATTTCGTGCAGCTGCCGTTGCCGAACTTGAACGAGGCGGTGGCGAACGGAACGGTTGACGCGGCCTTCCCGATCGGCATGTTCTTCTCGCTCGCTGCCGAGCAGGGTCTCGTGCAAATCGGTTGCCCGATCCCCGAGTACCTCCCCTGGGGCCCGAACGTCATCTACGCGGCGACCAATGACTACATCGAGAACAACGCAGATACCATTCAGCGCTTCCAGGAGGTCATCGCCGAGGCCACCGAGATCGGCGTCGCCAACAACTTCGAGCGCATCCGCCAGGTGCAGCTGGAGAATTCCAATGCACCCGAGGAGTTCATCCTGAACGGCCCGATCTCCCCGTACCTCGTTGATCTCCACCGCAGCGGTTTCGAGGTGACCTCCACCTCTATGGAAGAGTTCGGATTCATCAGCGCCGCACCGACGTTCGACGATCTCGTGGCATCGATCGCGATTACCAAGTAGTTCTCGACGGAAGGAGAGGGGAAGGCAGAAATGACCTCAATCACTACGCAGCTCAAGGTTGTGGCACCGCCGCAGCGAGCCCGCCTGCGTCTTCGGCTCGGCCTGGCCCGTGCGGCCGTGGGAGTCGGGATCATCGCAGTCTGGTGGATTGCCGCGCACTTTGACTGGCTGAGCGATCAGATTCTGCCTTCCCCTTTCGACGTGCTTCGTTCGTTCGTCGCACTCGCCTTCACCGGAAGCTTCTGGATATCGTTCCTCCAGACTCTCGCGAGTGCCATGGGCGGTTTGCTGATTGCATTCCTGATCGCAGTTCCCGTTGGGCTTGCGCTCGGTATCACGCCGGTGCTCGAACGGATGACCCGGTTCCTGCTCGACCTGGGGCGCTCGTTCCCGGTGATTGCACTGCTCCCGGTCATGATCCTGTTGCTCGGTACCTCCGCGGCAATGAAGGTCACCGTCATCGTTCTCGGTGTCGTCTGGCCCATACTGCTGCAGACCACCTACGGTTCGCGGCGCATGGATCCCGTGGTGCGGGATACCACGAAGATCTATCGAATCACGCTGAGGCTGAGGTTCTTCAAGGTAGTTCTTCCCGCGGCGGCGCCATTCATCGCTACGGGCGTGCGAGTTGCGGCATCTGTCGCGATCCTGCTCTCGATCGCGGTCGAGCTGCTCGGTCGCACGCCCGGCATGGGGCACAGCCTCGGTCAGGCTCAGATCGACGGGCGGCCGGATATCGCGCTCGCCTATCTCGTCTATTCGGGGCTGCTCGGAATGCTCATCAATTGGATTTTCATGCGGCTCGAGGATCGAATCATCGTGTGGAACGCGCTAGGAGACAAGGACTAGCCATGTCGACAACCAATACTCTTCGCCGGTTTCTCGAACAGGCATGGTTGCCGTTCGCGCTCCTGGCGCTCTGGTGGGTGCTCTCGAGCGGCAGCACGAACTTCTATTTCCCACCGCTCTCCGTCATCTGGGAGACCTTCCTCGATGAGCTTCTGACAGGTCGAATGCTTCGAAACATCGGCGCGAGCATGCGAAACATCACCGCCGGGTTGTTCATCGGAGTCCTGGCCGGTGTGTTCATCGGTGTGGCGATCGGGCGCTCGCGCAATCTGCGTGCCGTTCTCGACCCGTACCTGCAGTTCTTGCGCGCCATGCCGCAGGTCGCACTGATTCCGATCATCATCGGTGCATTCGGGATCACGGCACTGCCCAAGATCTGGGCGATTGCTTTCGCCTGTGTCTGGCCGGTGCTGCTCAACACCATCGATGGTATCCGTGCGATTGATACGGGCACCAGGGACATGGTGAGGTCCTACCGTATTAATCGCCGCCTCGAACTGTTCAAGGTCATGCTGCCCGCTGCGCTGCCGCAGATCATGGCGGGAATTCGAGTCTCGCTGAGTGTCGCGGTCGTGGTGATGGTCGTGAGCGAGATCTGGGGGGCGACCGAGGGGCTCGGGTTCTTCATCAACCAGAGCGGAGCGCAATTCCAGGTTGCAGCTACCTGGGCAGGCACGCTGGTTGTGGGTTTGATCGGATACCTGTTGAGCCTCATCTTCCTCTTCATCGAGCACCGCAGCCTTCACTGGTACCACAACTCCGCGCAGCAGTAGACAACGACGTTTCACAGGAGAACTCAGAATGGAAAAAACAGTGACCCAAGAATTCGAGACTCGGGATTCCGTTTCAAAGCCTCACACGCGACTTGACGTCATCGAACTGGGCAAGACCTACGTGACCAACGGTGAGGAGCATGAGATCTTCCGGGGTCTTGACTTCGCCGTCGAACCGGGACAGGTCGTGTGTATCGTCGGCCCGTCCGGTGTGGGCAAGACCACGCTCCTCCGGTGCCTGTCGGGGCTTCTCGAGGCGACCACCGGGCACGTTTCGATCGGCGGAAAGCCGTTGACGGAGCCCGTGCCGGAAATGGCCGTCGTCTTTCAGGATTACAGCCGCTCCCTCATGCCGTGGATGCGCACGCGAGAGAACGTGGCGTTCCCCCTGGAAAGCAAGGGAGTGCCGAAGGAAGAGCGCCGCCGCGTCGCGGAGGAGGCGCTGACCGCCGTCGGCCTTGCCGGGGCGGGGAAGAAGTACCCCTGGCAATTGTCCGGTGGTATGCAGCAGCGCGCCGCAATCGCTCGCGCACTCGCCTACAACGCCGACGTCTTGCTGATGGATGAGCCATTCGCCTCCGTGGATGCGCAGACCAGGTTCGACCTCGAAGATCTGGTGCTCGACCTCCGCAGCCGGCTGGGCATTTCGGTGGTGCTCGTTACTCATGACATCGACGAGGCCATCTACCTCGCCGATCGAGTGGTGGTGCTCTCCGGCAAGCCTGCCTCGATTGTCGACATCGTCGACATTCACCTCGGGCGCGACCGCGATCAACTGACGACGAAGGCTCAGCCCGAGTTCGTAGAGGCCCGTGCCCGAGTGCTCAGGCAGATCCGACGTAACGCCGACGAAGTGGACGCATCGTGACGAGTGCGGGGGACTTCTCTACGGTCGCCACCCACGTCGCCGAGCTCCCGTCTTCGCAGATCCCTGAAGCCGACCTGCAGAACGCGAAACTGCGCGTACTCGATGTGCTTGGTTGCGGAATTGGCGGTCGTGACGGGCACGGGAACGCCGCTCTTCGGAAGCTCGTGGCTTCCACGGGGGGCACTGGGGAGGCCACGGCGATCGGTTTCGGTGACCGGCTGCCTGCCGCGCAGGCGGCACTGCTGAACGCCGTGCTCGTGCGCTCGAACGACTTCGAGGTCATGACATTCGCGCACGACGGCAAGCGCGTTCCCTCGCACATCACCGGGAGCACCATTCCCGCCGCGCTTGCGCTCGCCGAAGGGCAGCGCAGCTCTGGGCTTGAAGTGCTCGCAGCGATTACCGTCGGTGATGACCTCGCAGCGAGGATCTCGCTCGCCTCCGACTGGAGCTTCTATCTCGGGCACGATGCAGTCGGCACGCTCTCGCCCTGGGCATCCACTGCCGCGGCCAGCAGGCTGCTGGGCCTCGACCCCAAGCAGACCCGGCATGCGTTCGGGCTCTCCGTCAACCAGATGGCGGGCACCGTGCAGGACTACTGGGATGGCAGCCACGCGTTCAAACTCGTTCAGGGTACGGCAGCGCGCGACGGGGTGCTCTCGGCCCAGCTTGCGCAGCACGGCTGGACCGGGCTGCGCGATCCACTCTTTGCCGAGTACGGATACTTCAGGCTCTTCGCGCAGGGCTGCTCCGACCGGGAGGCGATCTTCGATCGGCTGGGCTCGTACTTCTACGGGGAAGCGATCTTCAAGGCCTACCCGTCAGGCCTGCCCACTCACACCACGATCGACTGCGCACTCGCGCTCGTGCACGATCAGGCGGTAGACGTCGCGGAGGTCGATGAGGTGGTCATCGAGGTCACCGCTTCGTCAATGCGCAATTACTACGCGAAGCCATTCGAGATTCGCGACTGGGCGCACGGCGACGCCGCGTTCAGCTTCCAGTACACGACATGTGCGGCTCTCGTGCACGGTGCCCTCTCTGTCGAGCACTTCACCGAGGAGATGATTCGCCGACAAGACGTGCAGGAGTTGATCGCACGGTCGCGCGTGGTCGCGCTCCCGGAGGAGATGACGGAGGGCGCTCGGGTGAGTGTGAAGCTCGCAAACGGCGAGACTCGGTCCGAGTACCGTCGCGCGATGAGTGGCGATGTCATCACGAATCCCCGGAGCAACGAACAGATTCTCGAGAAGTTCTGGCATCAGGTCGACTTCGTGGGCTTCGATCGGGCGAAGGCCGAGCAGCTGGTGGCATTTGTAGACGAGTTTGAACGGCACGATGACCTCAGCGGTCTCTCCGAGCTCATCTCCGACACTTCGAAGAGCGAGTAACAGTTATGACGAACCCACGTATCGCGGGCCTTGCCTCGTTCGCGAAGGAAACCACGTACGAAGACCTCCCCAGCGGCATCGTGCAGGCCACGAAGCACTTCCTGCTCGACTCGATGGGATGCGGGCTCGGCGGGGTCACCACCGACCCGGGTAAGGCTGCGATTGCGGTCGCTGCGCAGATGGGCGGACCAGAGGAATGCACCGTTCTCGGCCACAGTCAAGGCGTCTCCCTCATGGCCGCCGTTCTCGCGAACGGGCAACTCGTGAACGCGCTCGACTTCGACACCGTGATGCCGGGTGGGCACACCCCGCCCTACATCGCGCCGACCACCGTCGCGATGGCGGAGCGCGAGGGAAGCTCCGGGAAGGAACTCATCGTGGCCACTGCGGTTGCGCTCGAGATCTCTGCGAGGTTCGCCAAGGCCGTGCCCCCTGCCATGCAGTTCGTGGGTGAGGATCGGCGTTTCCGATACCCGAAGCGGGAAGGGTACGCCAGGGTGAACTTCGGTGCGGCTGCCGGCGCTGGGCGACTCTACGGACTCGATCAGCCGCAACTGGTGCAGGCGCTTGCCCACGCTGGCCACATGAGTCAGCTCAACACCTGGGCTCGGGGGAACTATTCGATGCCGCGCAACCTCGCGAAGTACGGCTACCCGGGCTGGCAGAACACCGGGGCGATCATGTCGGTGTTCTTCGCCGACATGGGTGTCGAGGGCGACGTCGCGCTGCTCGATGATGATGTTCACGGGTACGGTGAGTTCAGTGGCTACGATGACTGGAACCCTGAGAATCTGACCCGCGACCTGGGACAGGCCTGGAGCTTCGAGAATGCCATTCGCTTCAAGCCATACGCATGCTGCACGATGCTGCACCCTGCGATCGAGTGCTTCTCGGAGCTGCTTGCGGAAGAGCGGTTGCACCCTGACGAGATCGAGCGCGTGGAGGTGACCGCCTCGCCCACCGTTGCAGCCGATCTCTTCACGGACCGATCGCTGAATAACATCGTCGACTTCCAGTTCGGAGTGCACTACGTGATGGCGATGGTGGCGTACGGCGAGCGCACCGGTGCCGACTGGCAGGACTGGGAGAAACTCTCTGATCCACGAATCAAGTCGTTCGGCGACCGTGTCACCATTGCTCCGCAACCCGATTATGCGGCGACTTCACTGAGCACGGTCACGGTCACCGCGCGAGGCCAGACGTTCCATCGCAGCTTCGCGGGCATGACGGAAGCGCTGAATGAGGCGCAGCTCGTTGCGAAGTTCAAGAGCAATGCACAGCGGCCACTGCTGCGCGCGCAGATCGAGCGTGCCGTGCACGGGTGGACGCATCTCGAGGAGACCGAAAGTGTCAACGACTTCATGCGTTCGATGCGTGTCTACGCGGTCGGATCCTGACGTACGACCGAGCAAGGGAAGAGAGCCATGAACCGCGAAGAATTCCAGAAGTACATCGACCACTTCAACGCGCGCCGCTACGACGACCTCGTCACCTACTTCACCGACGACGTCAGCGTCGAGTACTTCACGCGTGCGGCCGGCGATCCCAAACGGGTGCTCTCTGGGCCCGAAGGGTTCATGCAGAGCTACCTCGCGCTCCACGCGCAGGTTCGAGAGGTGTTGGAACTCGGCTTCTTCATCGCAGATGGCGACCAGATCGCCGTGGAGCTGTACACCGAATTCCACGCGTTGCATGATGGGGCTCGCGTGCTCGGGCGAGAGCTGAGCCTCGGCGAGGCCGTCGTGATGACCAACTGGGTCGTCTACGACCTCGAAGGCGGCCGCTTCAAGCGGATCCGCATCGCTCACTTCACCGATGGCGTGAGCGAGGATGCGCGGCTGGCACCTGCTGAACTGCTCGGGTGATCAACGGGGCGGGCCTGGCGCAATTCGATGGGCCTCGGCGTCGGCCTCGGCCCGCAGGTTGGCAGTCGTCGCCCCATCTGCCGTGATTCTTGGGGCGACGACTGCCAACCTGCGGGGAGAGTCGGGGAGAGGCGGGGAGCAGCAAGAGGCGAGCCGCACTAGCGCGGCGTGCTGGCCGGGAACCGGATGCCGCGACGCGAGCATGCGCCGAGGTGCGGAGGCTGTGGTTCGTGGCGGCCGATAGCGAGCCGCCCCTCTCGAGTTCAAGGAGACTCGCCTGATTTCGGAGGGATCGGCCGACTGGAAACGTCCGAAATCAGGCAAGTCTCTGCGGTTGGGTTTCAGCGGATGAGCGCTTCCGCTCGAACACTGAGGTATTCGGTGAGTCGTCCGAGCTCGACCCCCACGTCGCGGCGGGCCTCGATCGGAGGGAACACAGCGCGTATGTCGGTGAGGAACCCGCGCAGAGCGGGTGCGGCCGCTCGCCCCGTCGTGAACAGACTCTGAGATGACATCGCGCTGAGGAGAGCACTCTGCGCGATCAGGCATTCTCGCACTCGGCTCGCCTTCCGCCAGGCTGAGAACATAGGGAACGGTACGTCGTTCTGCCCCACTGCGGAGAAGGTGAGTATGGATGGTTCGGCATGTGCGCGAGCCTCCTCGCTCCAATCCGAGGCCACCATGTAGGAGACGCCGAGAGACAGATTGTCTTGCGTCGGCATTGCCGTGCGGCTCTGATAGAGCGCATGGAGCAGGTGCTGCATGAGCTGCGTCAAGTCGGCGAGACCGCGAGTGAGATTGTTCACCGCGACGAGGAGACGTTGATTGTGGTATCCCCCGTTCGACAGCACGCGGGGGTTCGTCGGATCATCGATGTATGCAGGGTTGTCTCCCACATGCCCCAGCGCGATCTCCGTATCCCGCTCGAGATCGGCGAGTGCGCGATGTGCGGCCGCCAGCACGCGGGGCAAGATTCTCACGCTCACCCGCGACTGGTGGCTATCGCGTTGCCGGTCGGGATTCGCGGACAGTTCGCGCAACTCCGTGAGCGCGGCGACTTCCTCGGGATACCCCCACAGCTTCCCGAGCGCGGGATCGAAGTGCTCTTCGGGCGCGTCGAGGGCATCGCACGCGAGTGCTGTGCAGAGTGTTGCGATCTGGATGGCCGCAGACCCCCAGATCGCAACGTCGGCACTCAGCGCCGCCGAAGCAGGGCTGCCATTGACGAGCGCCATGGACTCCTTCGGTCCGAGTTCGAGTTCCACAGGGATATTGGCGAACAGATGCCCGAGTGGCAGGATCTCTCCTGAGCCTCCAGTGCCTTCTGCCGGTACCGGAGGCAGCGCGTCGTCGAGCATCTCTGCGATACGCGTCGCGAGACGTGAACTGACTCCGGCCGAGCCGTCGAGAAAGCTGCTCAGCCGGGTGAGCACGATTCCGCGCACCACGCTCTCTGGCAGGAGGCGTCCGAATGAGGTGGCGCTGTTGAGCCCGCGAGCGTAGTCGCGACGCTGCTCCTCGCTCAAGAACGTGAAGGATCCGTCTCCAGCACCCACATTGACTCCATATATGGGGTGACGGTGCGCATCCTTGATGAGTGTCATCAGGCGCTCTCGGCGCGCATCGAGCTGTTCAAGCGCCGGTCTCTCGATACGTATCGAGGCGCCGCCGTAGGCGACAGCGCGGAACGTCTGAAGGGTTATGTCTTCGGGTGACGCGAGCGATAGTGTTGAGTGTTCCGTTATCGACCGACTCACAGCAGCCCCTCGGCGGTAAGCCAATCACGTGCAACGCGATCGGCATCTTGCTTGTCGATTGAGTAGGCCGCGTTGAGGTCGGTGAGGCCATCCGTGGTGAGCGCTTGGCTGATCGATTCGAGAACGGAGATCGCCTCGTCGTCGAGAGCCGACTCGCAGTAGAGCGGAATCACATTGTTGACGCCCATGACGAGTTCCGGATCTTCGAGTACCCGCAGATTATTCGTGGCGATCTGCGGTGTCGTCGAGAACAGCAGCGCCGCCTGAATATCGCCCTTGTCGAGTGCGCTCAGAGTGATGGGTCCCGAATAGTCAAGCACTCGATACTCGGCGAACTCGAACCCGTAGGCCTCGGTGAGGCCCAGGAAGCCGTCGCCCCGTTCCTTCCACTCGGGCGGGCCGCCGAACACCCATTCATGCGAGATCCCCGCGAAGTCAGCGACCGAGCTGATGCCATACTCCTCGGCAAGCTGTTCCGGCACCACAACTGCGTTGTTGTCTTCGGCGCTGGATGAACTGAGTACGCCCACTCCGTCTGGCAGGGCTGCGGAGAGCGCCTGGTCGATGGCGGCGGTGCCGGCTGCGGCTACGTCCGGTGCGATGAAGGCGAGGAGTGCCTGGTTGTACTCTGGCACGACGGATAGCTCGCAGTTTTCGATCTGCGAGAAGTAGACTTCGCGGGCTCCAATGTTGAGTTTGCGATCGACGTCGAAGCCACTTGCTTCGAGCGCCTGCGCGTAGATCTCGCCGAGGATTACATTCTCGGGAAAGTTCGCGGAGGCCACCGTGATGGCGGTGCCGTCGCCGGCTTCGTTTCCAGTAGCAAGCGGATCCGACGCGGAGCAACCGGCGAGTGTGCCGATGGCGAGAGCCGCGGCACTGAACACTGCGACGTTGCGAGTGCGAGTGATGGTGGGCATGTTAGTTACCTTTCGAGGTGATTCGGGCGGATGTTGCGGACTGTTGCGGTTTTCGTGGATGGGATCGAGGAGGAACGCGTCGTGCGGAGCGCCGGGTGACGCCCGGCGAGGTGCACAACCGAGTGATCAGGATGAGCGCGGTTTCCGCGGTCACCGCGAGAACGGCGACCAGGATCGATCCGGAGATCACGACATCGAGCTGTCGTCGCGCCAATCCATCGAATACGTAGCGGCCGAGGCCCCCGAGGCCGACGTATGCGGCGATAGTCGCAGTCGAAATGACTTGGATGGTCGCGAGTCGCACTCCGAGCATGATGAGCGGTGTGGAGCTGGGAAGTCGCACCTTCAGCAGGACTTGCGAACTGGTCAGACCGATTCCTCTCGCCGCGTCGGTGACTGTGGGGTTCACGCCGCGCATTCCCTCGAAGGTGTTCACGAGGATCGGCGGAACGGCAAGAATGATGAGAGCGACGAGTGGCGGCAGAATGCCGGTGCCGGTGGCGATCACGAGCAGGGTGAGAAGTCCGAACGTCGGCAGCGCGCGAACGGTATTGGCGAGACCGAGCACGAATACTTCACCGCGGTTCAAATGGCCGAGAACGGCGCCGATGGGGAGCGCAATCGCGGATGCGATGAGCATTGCGAGAACCGAGTAGGCGAGATGCTCGCCGAGACGTGTGGGCACTCCCGCCGGGCCCTGCCAGTTGGCGGGGTCGGAGAACCAGGCGACGACCTGTTCGAAAACGCTCATTTGGCGGCTCCCTTCGTCCATGGGGTGGCGATGCGCTGGAGCGCGATGAGCAGCAAGTCGGAGATCACGGCAACGGCGATGGTGAGTATGATGCCGACGACGATCGGAGTGAGGAAGAAGCGCTGCGTTCCGTCGATGAAGAGCGAGCCCAGGGAGGGAAGACCCAGGATCGAAGTGACCGCGACCGCGCCGATTGTGGCGACCATCGCAACTCGCAGACCCGACATCACGACTGGTAGCGCGATAGGGAGTTCGACGGTGAGCAAACGGTGTACCGGGCGATAGCCGAGAGCCTCGGCCGCTTGTCGTACGGTTCCGTCGACGTTGTGCAAGCCATCGACCACGTTTCTGATGAGCATCGACACGGTGTACAGCATTAGCGGCACGATCGCGGTGGTGCGGGTCAATCCCGTGAGCGGCAGCATCAGGGTGAACAGGGCTATCGAGGGGATGGCGAAGATGATAGTGCTGACCGCGAGCGTGGGTATGTATACCCAGTGCAGTCGCGCGCAGAGAATGCCGAGCGGCAGCGCCACGATGAGCGCCAAAGCAGTCGGGATGTATGAGAGAAGCAGGTGCTCGCCCAGCAGGTTGAGAATCATCGAGGTGTTGCGTTCCACCCACTCCCAGTCGAACTCAAGCATGGTCGGTGCGCTCCCGGGCGATTGCAGAGTTCACCGTGTCTCGGTCGATGATGCCGACGAAGTCGCCGTCGGCGCGGATGGCGGCGATGTGTCCGAGCTCCGCGCGTACGCTCAGATCGAGCACGTCGCGAAGTGTTGCAGCGCTGAGATCGATGGTGGTGACGGGCAGCCGTTTCGGGCCGCTGTCCGTTCGCGCAGCCCAG
The DNA here is from genome assembly GCA_040392345.1 of Leucobacter soli. Lineage (GTDB taxonomy): Bacteria > Actinomycetota > Actinomycetes > Actinomycetales > Microbacteriaceae > Leucobacter > Leucobacter soli_B. Next base: position 46,671 of record JBEBWI010000005.1, read on the forward strand.
GAGATCGGTGAGTTCGCATCGTCGAGCTCGATCTCCCATGCGCCGTCTGGAGTGATGCGCTGGCTGTGCGGAATGATGCTGTTCGCGGAGATGAGGGAGAGCCAGCGCAATCCGGAATCCTTGCCGATGAATGAACGTACGAAATCGTTCGCCGGATTGACGAGCAGATCCACCGGGGAGCCGACCTGGGCAATCGTGCCGCCCGTCTGAAACACCACGATCTGATCGGCCAGATGGATCGCCTCATCGATATCGTGCGTGACGAGAACGATGGTCTTACCGATTTCGGACTGCAGACGCAGCAGTTCATCCTGCAGGCTCGCGCGGACTACGGGGTCGATCGCCGAGAAGGGCTCGTCCATGAGTAGGACGGGAGGATCGGAAGCCAGCGCGCGCGCCACGCCGACGCGTTGCTGCTGCCCGCCGGAGAGCTGGTAGGGGAATCGGCGGGCCAGGCTCTCGTCGAGACCGACCCGGTGCATCAGTTCGAGCGCGCTTGCTCGCGCGGCCGTCTTCGAGGCCCCGAGCAGACGTGGCACCGTTGCGATATTGTCCAGGATGCGACGATGGGGGAACAGGCCGGCGTTCTGGATGACGTATCCCATATGGCGCCGCAGGGTGGTCTCCTCGAGGCGGGAGGTGTCGATGCCGCCGATCGTGATTCGCCCGGCGGTGGGTGCGATCATGCGATTGCACATGCGCAGCGTCGTCGTCTTGCCGCAACCGGAGGGGCCGACGAAGACGGTGATCTTCTGGGCGGG